>DATJHT010000104.1:0-7839 GCA_035493765.1 Terriglobales bacterium | reverse complement strand
AAGCGCCGATGAGATAGCGATTCGAGTGAACGGTCTGCTTGAGCCGCTCCACTCGGTATTGCAAAACGTCCAAATCGCGCCTACTCCAGAGCACGTCCGAGTTCATTTTGAATGTGAAGGCACGCGAAAAATGCACGCCAGAATAGTAAAGATTTTGCTGGAGTCTGCTGCCTTTGAAAGCGTGACGCCGCTGGGTCCGGTGCAGTCCGAATGATCGCGATTCCTTTTGTGAAGGCAAGCGCCTGCGGCAACGATTTTCTGATCATCGACGGGATGCACGCGCCTGCGGATTTGAGCGCGTTTACGCGCCGCGTCTGCGACCGCCACAACGGCGTGGGAGCTGACGGTGTCGAGTGGTTGTTTCCGGCGCAGGATGCGGACATCCGCGCGCGTTTATTTAATGCTGACGGATCGGAGGCCGAGATATCAGGCAACGGCACACGTTGCGTAGCGGCTTATCTGTGTTCGGAAGAGCCGCGCGAACGGGTCACGGTACGCACCGGCGCGGGGCTGAAGAGTTGCGTGTTGACCTCTCTCAGCGAGAACTGTTTCGAATTTGAAACCGACATGGGGGAGCCGCAAGTGGGCGATGAGTTCTCCATCAAAGTTGCTTTTGGTGAAGTACGTGGAATACCAGTGTCAATGGGCAATCCCCATTTCACAGTTTTCATGGACGATTTCGTCCCAGGATGGCAGGGCGAAGCGGCGGAAATCGGCAAGCACCATGATTTCAAGTACGGCATCAACGTGGAATTCGTGAAGGTGGGCGACGCGGAGAATCTGGATGTGCGGTTCTACGAGCGCGGAGTGGGTGAGACCCAGTCATCGGGTACGGGATCATGCGCTGCCGCGGTTGCGTCGATTTTTGCGAAACGAGCGAACTCACCTGTGCGAGTGCATGCACCGGGTGGAACGCAAACTGTGCGATGGGAAAAACAGGTTTTTCTTCGTGGTCCCGCGCAACTGATTTGCCGGGGGGAATTGTTCAGTTAGCCCATGCTGCCCACAGAAAAACCTTCGCTGGTCAAGCCGCAACCGCTCCGGCCGGGAGATCGTGTCGGAATCATCGCGCCCGCGAGTTCGTTCAGCCGCGAGCGCTTTGACGCAGGCTGCGCGGGGTTGAGGCAGATGGGATACGAACCGGTCTTTGACGATTCCATTTTTGATCGTGACTTGTACTTTGCGGGCACTGCGGAGCGCCGGGCGCATGAACTGGAGCAGATGTTCATCCGCGACGATATCAAGGCAGTGATGTGTGTGCGCGGTGGATATGGGTCGAATTATCTGCTCTCAAAGCTGGATATAAAAACGATTACAGCCCATCCGAAGTTGTTTATTGGTTACAGCGACCTGACAACGCTGATGACATGGTTTGGAGATGCGGCCGGTCTGGTCACGCTGCACGGTCCCATGGCGGCCGCCGATTTCGGAAGACCTGATGGAGTTCATCTCGAATCGTGGCGCGCGGTAGTAGAAGGAAGCGGCAACCTACGACTCGATTTTGCTCCCGATTCGCAAGTAGAGTCCCTCGCGAATGGATCGGCCGAGGGACGACTTTATGGCGGTTGTCTTTCTATTCTGGTGGCCTCGCTGGGAACGCCTTGGGAGATTCAGACCGACGGCACAATCTTTTTTATCGAAGACGTTGGCGCCAAGGCTTATCAGATCGATCGCATGCTGATGCAGTTGAAACTGGCCGGAAAGTTTGCGGGAGTACGGGGCATCATTTTTGGCGAGATGCTTGACTGTGCCCCTCCGCCAGGTCAGTGCTATACGCTGAAAGAAATCGTAATGCGGGTTGTGGGTGGTTTTAACATTCCAGTAGCATACGGGCTGCCCTCGGGCCACGTTGCGGGTCAGAACATTACATTGCCGATGGGAGTGAACGTAAAACTTGAGGCTGACGGTTCGGCAGTCAGGGTGACGGCGCTGGAGTCGGCGACCGAGCTGACCAGGTAGAGGAAGGCCGGCCGCTAACGGCGATGCTCAATTGTTTTCAGGTCTAGTTCATGGTTGAAAAAAAGCGCATTCATCTGATTGGAATTTGCGGTACCGCGATGGCGTCACTCGCCGGAATGCTCAACGAACGCGGGTTCCGCGTGACGGGTTCTGACTCAGCCGCGTATCCCCCGATGTCGGATTTTCTGCATTCTATGGGAATCCAAGTGGCGCAGCCGTTCGCTGCCCAGAATCTGGAACCGAAACCAGACCTCGTAGTGATCGGCAACGCTATCTCGCGCGGCAACGTCGAACTTGAGCATGTCCTCGATCAACGTATTCCTTTCTGCTCGCTGCCGCAGTTGCTGCATGACGAATTCCTGAAAGGTAAAGAAGTAATCGTGGTCGCGGGAACGCACGGCAAGACTACGACGACTTCCATGCTGTCCTGGATTTTCGAAGTTGCTGAGACTAAGCCATCTTTCCTCATTGGGGGCATTGCCGAAAACTTTGATCGCAGTTTCCAGCTGGGCAGCGGGCGTCATTTCATCATCGAAGGCGATGAATATGACACCGCCTTCTTCGACAAAGGACCGAAATTCCTGCATTATTTCCCGGACTCAGTCATCCTGACATCGGTCGAATTCGACCATGCCGATATCTACAAAGACCTTGACGCGGTCGAAACGTCATTCAAACGGCTGGTGAATCTCGTGCCTCGTCGCGGACGCATTGTGGCCTTCGATTCGGGCGAGAGTGTGAATCGTTGCGTAGCGCGCGCCTTTTGCCCGGTCGAGCGCTACGGAAGAAAAGAAGACTCCATGTGGCGCATCGAGCAATTGCAATTCGGTGCCGAAAGCACATCATGGTCGCTTGTTCGTAGCGGAAAGCGCTTGGCAGAATTCGAATTTCCACTGGCTGGCGAATATAACGTCTGGAATGCGAGCGCAGCCGCGGCGATGGCGGCCAATTATGGCATATCGGCGGGCGTTATCAAGGATGCGCTCAAGCGATTTGAAAGCGTGAAGCGGCGCCTGGAAGTGAAGGCTGAAGTGAATGGGATCACCCTCATTGATGACTTCGCGCATCACCCAACCGCGATTGCGGGTACACTGACCGCTCTGCGCAGTCGCTACGCTGGGCGCAGGCTGTGGGCCATCCTCGAACCGCGTTCCAATACTCTACGAAGAAATGTTTTTCAGGACGAGTTGGCCCGAAGTCTGGCAATAGCCGATGAGATCGTAATCGCGAATGTGTTCAAATCTGAGTCGATTCCTGAAAAGGAGCGTTTGGACGTTGCCACCGTCGCCGCCCAGCTTGGACGAGAAGGTCATCATGCGCGGGTGCTCGCCGACGTAGACAGCATTGTGAAGATCTGCTCTCCTGAAATGCGACCGGGAGATGTGATTGCGATTCTCTCCAACGGCGGTTTTGGAGGCATCTATGAAAGGCTGCCTGAAAGGCTCCGCTCGCTGTCGCTCACACCCGCCAGTGAAGTCGCGATGAGAAGCCAAGGATGAGCCGGCATAGCCTTGTCGCAGCCCTGATTCTTCTTGGCTGCTTCCTTCAGTTTGCCGCCGCACAGAACGTCCGCTACACGGTTACGCTGGCCGACCCTGAACATCACATTGTTCGTGTGGAGGTGCGTATTCCCCCTGGCTCGGACGCTCACGAGTTGCAGCTTCCGGTCTGGAATGCGCTTTATCAGGTCCGGGATTTTTCCCAGTACATGAACTGGATTCGCGCCAAAGACGTTAACGGACATGCGCTTCCGTTGGTTGAAATAAACGCCAGCCGGTGGAAAATTGCGGGCACCAATAAAGGCGCGATTGTGGAATACGAGATGTTCAGCAATGATTCCGGTTCTTTCGGCGCTGAACTCAATCCGCAGCATGCATTCTTTAATCTCGCCGAAATTCTGATTTATGCGGATGACAAGAGGAACGATCCGGTAGAGGTTGAATTTCGGCAACTGCCGAGCGGCTGGAAGATCGCGACACCGTTGAAAGAATCCGGCAAGGTCTACGAGGCCAGGAACTACGATCAACTGGTGGACTCACCCGTCGAAATGGGTACCTTCAGTGAGAGCGATTTCCGGGGTGCCTGCGGCAGCTATCGCGTAATTCTCGATTCCACTGACGCAGGGATGGCGATGGGCAAGATTCTGCCACCCATCCAGCGCATCGTGTCTGAGGCTTCGCAATGGATGGATGACTGTCCCTTCCAGAGCTACATGTTTATCTTTCATTTTTCGGATTCGCCCGGCCGGGGCGGCATGGAGCACGCGTACAGCACAGCTATCACGCTGCCGACAAAGAGTCTTTCAGGCGATATGAACACTTTTACCGGCGTTACCGCGCATGAATTTTTTCATCTGTGGAACGTGAAGCGAATTCGTCCTCAGTCACTGGAGCCGATCAACTATACGAAGGAGAATTACACGCCAGCGCTGTGGTTCAGCGAAGGCGTTGACTCAGCCGCATCCGACTGTATCCGATTGCGGGCAGGCCTACTCGATGAACGGCGCTATCTCAACTATCTTGGCGAAGCAATCACAGAGCTTGAGGGGCGCCCCGCTCGCTTGACGCAATCGGTTGAGCAATCAAGCGAAGACGCATGGCTGGAGAAATATCCCTACTACGGCCGTCCTGAGCGCAGCATTTCGTACTACAACAAAGGCGAATTGCTGGGCGTGCTGCTCGATCTTCGCATGCGCGAAGCCAGCCACGATCATGCGTCGCTGCAAGCTCTTTTTCGCTCGATGAATGAGAACTATGCCAAGCAAAACAAGTTTTTTTCGGATTCCGACGGCGTGCGCCGGGCGGCAGAAAAGATCAGCGGCGCAGGTCTCGAGAAATTCTTTTCCGAATATGTGAGCGGAGTTAGCGAGATTCCCTGGGACGAATTCTTTGCCTACGTGGGATTGCGAATCAAAACCGCCGATCTGATATCAGCAGACTCCGGCTTTGAGGCCATACAAAAATTCGATCGCCCGGCGGTTGTGGTTGGTGTGGAGGCCGGAAGCGAAGCGGAAGACGCCGGTCTTAGGACGGACGACTTGATCCTGGAGATAAACGGGCAACCTGCAGGGCGGGATTTCGAAAAAACTATCGAGGCGATTGGCCCTGGAGGTGTGCTGCATTTGAAAGTCCAGCGGGCGGGGGTTGAGCGTGAATTGCAGTGGAAGCTGGGCAGCCGCAAGCAGAAGGACTATCACCTCGAAGATGTCCCCGGCATTACCGCCGAGCAAAAACAGCGTCGTGCATTGTGGTTGTTCGACGGGGCGCCGCCCTCGCCATGATCCGCACTGTGATCATGCTTACGTTTTGGGCAATCGCACTGCCCATTGCTGCCTTGATCAGCTTTCCCTGGGCATTCGCCACCGGCGACATTCGACCGTTATACCGGATAGGCATGTGGGGCGCCCGCACAGGAGTGTCCCTCGCCGGCGTACGGGTGGAGTTGATAGGCATGAAGCACCTGGATCCGAGCTCCACCTACGTATTCATGTGCAATCACGTTTCAAACATCGACCCGCCGTTGCTGCTGCCCCGGATTCCCCGACGAACTTCGGTGATGGCCAAGCAAGAGCTATTCCGTCTGCCGATTCTCGGTCGGGCAATGCGGTTAGGGTCGTTGGTGCCTGTTGATCGAGGCAATCGCGACGCCGGCATTGCCGCTGTGCGCGCCGCCGAAGCAGTAGTGAAGCAGGGGATTCACATGACCATCTTCGTTGAAGGTCACCGTTCGTTCGACGGCAAAATGCTGCCGTTCAAAAAGGGACCCTTCTATCTAGCGGAACAATGCCAGGTACCGGTTGTTCCGGTAACCATCTCTGGCACACATTACGTGATGCCGAAGGGAAGGTTTTCAATTGAACCGGGGCTGGTATCGGTGATCTTCCATCAGCCAATTCCGCCCGCAGAGTTTGGCGCGCGCGATGAATTGATGGGAAAAGTGCGCGCAGCTATCAACAGCGGGCTGCCCGAACAATATCGCGACTGATAGCGGAGGGAGGAGGGTTACTTCTTCCGCAGCAACTTCAGCATTTCAGGCAAGCGATTCAGCGCGGCGGAATATTTCAGCCACAGTCTGTGGTCCACTGCGGGCGCGCCGCTCACAATGGCGCCGGCTTCGATGTCTCCAGCCACGCCGCTCTGAGGGGTGACGATCGCGCCATCGCCGACTTTGCAATGACCCACGACACCCACCTGTCCGGTGAGAATGACCTTGTTGCCGATTTCAGTCGAGCCAGCGATTCCAACTTGCGAGGCCAGCAACGAATCTTCACCAATACGAGAGCCGTGTCCGACTTGGACCAGGTTGTCGATCTTCGTGCCGCGACCGATGCGGGTCTCTCCAACGCTGGCGCGATCGATGCACGAGTTCGACTGAATTTCGACATCGTCGCCGATCACCACCGGCTGTACTTGCGGAATTTTGTGCCAGTGGCCGGAGTTGTCTTTGGCGAAGCCGAAGCCGTCGGCGCCGACCACCACGCCATTTTGGAGCACGACGTGGTTGCCGATTCGACAGAACTCCCGGATGACAGAGTGAGAGTGTGCGAAAAAATTGTTACCGATCGTCACACCGCGATAGACCACAACATGTGCCAGCAGCACCGCGTTTTCGCCAATGACAACATCCTCCTGAACGACGACATAGGGACCAATGTGTGCGCCAGCGCCGATGGTTGCGGAGGGATCAACGACTGCAGTCGGGTGAATAGCTGGAGCGTAGTTTGGCGGATGGTGAAAAAGTTCCAGGGTGCGGGCGAAATCCAGGTAGGGGTTCTTGCTGCGCAGCATTGCGGTACGAATGGAAGGGAAGTCTTCGGCGACGATGACCGCCGAAGCACGTGTGGCGCGGGCCAGAGACGCGTATTTCGGATTAGAGATAAACGTGAGTTCGCCGGCGGTCGCGGATTCAATTCCGGCAACGCCGGTGATCTCGGTGTCAGGCGAGCCATTCTCAAGGCGAGCGCCGAGTGTAGTAGCGATAACGGAAAGTTTCATTCAGATCAGGCCAACATTGTAAGGGAAAGCGGGGTCATAGGCGGTTGGACGTACAGAGGAAGCTTTCAAAAGCTCACTGCTCCAGATAAAAGCCATCGCGGATTTGTATTTCGGTGTCCTTCTGCTTGGTTTTCAGCGCGAGCTTGTGGTAACCGCTGGTGTCCGATTTTTCGGGAGTGAACCCGAGACTGTACTGGTTCCGCAGTTCCTCTTCGAGCTTTGAATAAATCTGGTTGAGCGGGTCTTTCTTGGTTATCTCGAACATGTGCCCGCCCGTTTCTTTCGCGATGCGCTCCAGAATTTTCTTGCCATCGGCCCGTTGCTCTTCGGGCTCTCTGTTTCCTCGGCGACCGCCCCTGGGCCCTTCGCCCATGCGGGGATAGCCAAATCCGCCATGGTCGTGGAAAGGCTCTTCGCCCTTAAAATACACCGCGTAAACAATCGTGTCCGAGCGCTGCGCAGCCTCGATTGCGCCTTCGATCGTCTCCTTGCTCCCCCGGTCCACGCCGTCAGAAAGCACGACGACGGCTTTCCGCCCTTGCTGCTTCTTCAGCAATTCATCGGAGGCAAGGTAAATTGCATCGTAAAGCTGCGTGGCCGCGCGCCGCATGCTGCCGCCCCGGCTTCCGCTTCCCTGTGAGGCATCATCCCGCGAATCGGGCGAATTCTGCCCGGAATCGCCCTGATCGTAACGCGACCGGGTTTGTACCGACTGGAGCGCCGATTCGAGTTTTTCCCGCGACGAGGTCAGGTCCTGCAGCAATTCGACTTCGCGATCGAAATGCAGGAGAAAGCCGGAGTCCTTTTCGCGCAGCACCTGGTCGAGAAAAGTCTTGCTCGCGCTTTTCTCTTCATCAATAACGGAACGCTGGCTCATGCTGGTATC
>DATJHT010000103.1:0-24539 GCA_035493765.1 Terriglobales bacterium | reverse complement strand
CCGCGAGCGAAACGGCTGTGTTCGTATGCTGCGCTGATCGAAGGAGCCGCGCTGATTGCAATGATCGTGCTGCTTGGGGTGGGGACGAAGCGGCATTGAGGGACTTAGTTCATTTGCCGTGCCGTCCCTAAAGGAACTCATATCATTTGTTGCTATCCCAGCACTTACGTGCTGGCTATCTATATACCGCCGCCGCCCGGCTGATGGTGTTGTGCCGCAAACGGCTGCGCGGGGAAGTGCGGAAATTAACATCCACGGCCGCATGGGCGACCCCTCCTCGAGCGTGTTTCCCGTTGAGTTATACTTCCGCGCGAAGATCCGGCGGGCACGAAGCCGCGTGGTGATCTCAGGGAGGAACAAATGAAGTTCGCGCGCGTTGGCATATTGATCTCAGCCGTCGTATTCACGTTGCCGTTTGCTTCACAACATGTCTTGGCGTCGGACAAGGATGACATCGTGGCGACTGTGCAGCAGTTTGCCAATAATCTCGATCCGAAGACGATCGACAAGGCACTGGCGACCTGCGACTCGTCTACATCGATCATTGACGAGTTCCCTCCGCATGTGTGGAACTCGTGCGCGGAGTGGATCAAGGACTTCGGCGAATTTAATCAGAGGAACGGAGTGACCGAGGCCGAGGCGAAGATTGGCGCGCCCTGGAGCGTGGACGTGGATGGAGACCGGGCGTATGTTGTCGCCCCGGCCACATACACCTACAAACAGCATGGGAAGGCGATGAAAGAAGCGCACGCTGTGTTTACGGCGGCTCTGAGAAAGACGGACGCGGGATGGCGGTTTAGTGCATGGTCATGGGCGAGACACTAATTCGCAGCCTGGCGGCATCGTTCTCTACGACCCTGCGCCGGTCTTGTTACTCAGTTGCTCCACCATGTCTTTAGCTTCGGCAAGGCTGCCGCCGTGCAGTTTGCGGGCAAGGTAAATCGCAGACATAGTTTCTCCGCGTCGTGCCAGTTCGCGCAGGCGTGCCTGCTGCTCTTGGCGGCTGAGCCCTTCAAGGTGCGCGAAGTCCTGAGTGATGGAAACCGGATCGGCAATCGTGGTGTAAGGACGGAGCGCTTCCAGGAAGGCGTGTGCACCCGGCGTCGCTTGCCAGCGAATGCGAAAGAAGGGGTCCGATTCCATGTGCATGGGATGGTCCTGGTAGAGAGTGGAGCTGCTGCCATACCAGCGCTTCTCGGTGGGGGCGTGTTCTCCAGCTTCTGCGTTGAGAGCCGCCACTAATGGGGCAACGTCGCCGGCTAGTTCGAGTTCCACATAGCGAAGATACTGGGTTGCGTCGCGACGGTTCTGAGGATCAGGAACGGTGACACGCTCCTTGATCAGGCGAGCAGAGCGGATCTCTCCGTATGACAAGAAAACAACTGTGAGATCGTCAGGCGGCAGGTGATAGTTCAGATAAGAGCGAAATTGAATGAATACACCCTCGTCGTTCGTCCGCGCGAGCCAATTGGATGGGCGAAAGCGCGCCGTAACAAAACGCCGCATGAGTTGCGAAAACAAAATAATGGCGGCGGCGATGTAGTAGCCCACCTTCCATCCGGTGGCGTAGGCGTGAAACGCGGCCCAGGCGGCGCCGCCCAGAACCACAATGACGATCAGGACGGCGTGCCAGCGTGAATAGCGATAAACGCGGTCGGTGTGCCTGATTTCGGTGTCGCGAAGACGGAGTAATCGCATATCCAAGCCCGGTCCTGGGCACCTGCCACGACAAAGATTTCCGCCGCTTGCATGTGCAAAACTTCAGGCGATTGTTAACGCTTTGTAATTTCAGCACTTAGGTTATGCGGAAGTAGGAGTTACGCCTATCCCAATGAAAACAAACTTATTGTTTCGGGTTACAACTTTAGTGCTATCAAGCTGAGCAGTCGATTTCGCGAAATCCATGCGAGCAGCTTGTACATTCCACAATCTTTCCACAGGGCAAAAAACCGCACATTTTCAGCCAAAACCCGCTACTTTCGCCGTCATAGTATCTGCGGAGCGGAGCATTTTTCGGCTGTAAGTTACTCGTCCGACACCGAGCCCCCTGCCATCGATTCAAAGCGAGTAGAGCTCTTGAGGAATGCCAGCTTAACCGTTCCTGTGGGGCCGTTGCGCTGCTTGCGAATGATCAGCTCGGCGACGCCATCGAGTTCGGGATCATCGGGCTTATAGACCTCTTCGCGAAAGATGAAGGCGACGACGTCGGCGTCCTGCTCAATGGACCCGGACTCGCGAAGATCTGCGAGCTGTGGACGATGATCACCTGCGCCGCGACTCTCCGGCGCACGGCTTAATTGCGAAAGCGCGACGACGGGCACGTTCAATTCTTTGGCGAGAGCTTTGAGGCCGCGCGAAATGGCCGAGACTTCCTGGGTGCGATTCTCATAACGCTTGCCGCCGCCGGACATAAGCTGCAGGTAATCTACGACGATCAGATCCAGCGCTCCTTTGGATTGCAAGAGCCTTCGGGCTTTGGCACGCATTTCGCTGATGGTGATGCCCGGGGTATCGTCGATAAAAATTGGCGCCTGGCCAAGTTTTTCGAGGGCCGAAGCAATCTTGCGCATGTCGTCCTGCCACAGCGAGCCGGTGCGGAACTTGTGCGCGTCCACCCGCGCGACTGAGCATAGCATGCGCTGCAGTAATGCTTCTTTCGACATTTCAAGCGAGAAAACGGCCACGGTTTTCGCGTCCTCGATCGAGACGTTCTCCGCAATGTTCATGGCGAATGAAGTTTTGCCCATCGAAGGCCTGGCAGCCACGATAATGAGGTCGGACTTCTGAAAGCCGCTGGTCTTTTCGTCAAGATCGATGTAGTGGGTCTCGAGGCCGGTGATGCGGCTGCCGCGCTGCAGGAAGGCATCCACTGAGCCGAACGATTCCTTGATGATCTCCTGCACGCCCATGAAGCCGCGGCCGATTCGCTTTTCGGAAAGCTGGAAAATCTGGGCTTCGGCATCGTTCAGGATCTCGTCCGCGGGATCACTCTGCTCGCTGGCGCGCGCGATGGCGGCGGTGGCGGCATGAATCAGTCCGCGCAGCAGAGCTTTGTCGCGGACGATTCTTATGTAGTGCTCAATGCTGGGGCGGTCGGGAACGCCGTCGAGCAATCCGGAAATGTAAGCCGCGCCGCCGATGGCTTCGAGTTCGGCGTGGCGGCCGAGTTCCTCGCATAACGTGATGAGGTCGATGGAGTGCGAGGCTTCGGAAAGATCCACCATGCGCGCATAAATGCGGCGGTGCGAGTCGAGCAAAAAATCTTCAGGCTTCAGGTGCTCGGCGGCCTGGTTGTAGGCGAGGTTGTCAAGCAGAATGGCGCCGAGGATCGATCGCTCAGCTTCAACGTTCGCGGGAAGCGCATGCGCGGAAATGTAATCAGTCGTCGCCACTTAAATTATTTGGCAGTTTCTTTCGGGAGAGTTTTCGTGCAACGCGAATGTGATAGTACTCGCTCAATGCTTGTGAACCCTTGTTGGAAACACTCCATAAATTAATTTTTCTCGGCGCAATGATTGCGTTGATATGTCCGGCGAGAATTCTCAACTAGTGTAGGCGAATCTTTTACGAAAGTTCAACAGGGGAACAGCTGCGTGAATGTTGAGAAATACAACGCCCGCACGAGGAAATTTCAGAAAAGTTTTGGCGAGGTGGTCACAAAAAATATGCGGTCTGGGCCAGCCACCCAGACCGCATTTGCTGACGTGAAATTCACTTCTGCCATCGCCCGCGTTCTGCCGCCCACCGGGACTTGCGTTGTCACCAACGCCCGTTACCTGATGAACCACGAACTGCGGTGGCGCATCTGCACCAAAGGTGCAGTTGCATCCGGGTCGCGCCTTGCCGGCTTAGCAGTCCCGCCATGCGAGACCGTTTCTGAGGAGGCCGCAACGCCCGGGTTGCCCGCAACGCTTGCACGCTTTGGGAACCGCTCGACAGTTCGCCTTCGCGAACTGCCGCAGAACCAGCTTTGCGCGATCACTGGCAGCGTGATGTCCACGCCTGCAGTGATTGCAATGTCTCGCATGGCGAATATTTGAGCAACAGAAAATCCGGCATGGGCTGTGCGAAAACTGTGGACGCGAGGAATTGTTTGTGGAAAGGGAAGGAAAAAACGGAAATAATCTTACTTGGGGGATGGGTGATCGCCGGCCGCGTGCGTTGGGACTTCGAGTCCGGTTTGGCATAAAATTTCACCCAACTCCCACCCTTTCATGTAAGAAGGAGGAACAAGGGGCCAACTGGCAAACCAGTCGCGCCTGACGTAATCATCATGCAAACAAGAAAGCTCATAGCAATCATTGTTCTCTTGCTCGGTTTCAGCGTGGCGATTTGCGCTCAGGAGGTCACTGTTGCTGCGGCCGCCGATCTGCAATTTGCCATGCAGGACATCACCGCTCGATACCAGAAGGAGACCGGCAAGACCGTGAAGGTGATTTATGGATCTTCAGGGAATTTCTTTCAGCAAATCCAAAACGGCGCGCCTTTCGACATGTTCTTCTCCGCCAATCTTGATTATCCGAAAAAACTCGAGACGGCCGGGGTCATCGAGCTGGGGACGTTTTATCCTTATGCCGTGGGAAAGATCGTGCTCTGGGTGCGAAACGATTCCAAGCTCGACATCAGCTCAGGCCTCGCCGCGCTTTTGAATCCTGCGATCAACAAGATTGCAATTGCCAATCCGGTGCATGCACCCTATGGACAAGCGGCAGTTGCGGCCATGAAATCAGAAAATGTTTATGACAAAGTGTCAGGCAAGTTCGTGATGGGCGAGAATATTTCGCAAACCGCAACCTTCGTCATATCCGGCTCGGCTGATGTCGGGATTGTTGCCCTTTCTTTGGCGTTGTCCCCGAATATGAAGGACAAGGGCCGCTACGTTGAAATTCCGGCTGGTGATTACAAGGCGATCGAGCAAGCATGCGTGATTCTTAAATCGTCGCCGCACAAGGATTTTGCAAAAGCTTTCCTGGATTTTGTGAAAACTCCGGCCATCGGCGAACTGTTTCGATCCTATGGATTCGGCTTGCCGGTTCAATAATTGCGATTGCGATATCTCAAAGTCATCGGAATGCGATTGCGCCGGGGAATCGGGTATTGAGCCAGTAAGCAAACTATTGCGATTTACGGCTTCGGCTGCCGAGAAGAGATTAACCAGAACATCTGAAATTGTCTTGCTGTCGCTGACTTCTATCAGTTTGTGAGTCTTGGGAGCGTATCCGCCCATAAGCACGGTGACGTCATAGAATCCGGGGGGCAGGCTTGCAGAAAACTTTCCGAGCGCGGGCCACGTGCCTTAACGCCTAGTGTCCGGTTTGACATTAATTTCGTCCAGCCCCTACCCTTGTTCTTCCTTCTTCTATGAAAGTACTGGTTATTGGGGGCGGCGGCCGCGAGCACGCGCTGGTTTGGAAGCTGCGACAATCGCCGCGAGTGACGGAAGTCTTTTGTGCACCGGGGAATGGCGGCATCAGCGACGAAGCCCGCTGCTTTCCTGTCGAACAAAAGAGCGTAAATTCGATGGTCGCGCTCGCCAATCAGTTGCGCCCTGACCTGACTATCATCGGCCCGGAACTGCCGCTGCAACTTGGGGTAGTGGACGAATTCGCGCGCCGGGGCTGGCCGGTGTTCGGGCCGACCAAAGCCGCTGCGCAGCTCGAAACCAGCAAGAGCTTCGCCAAAGAATTTATGCAGCGGCACCGGATCCCCACCGCGCATTACGCGATTTGCACCTCCGGCGCCGAAGTAAAAGATGCGCTCTCGCGTTTCAGCGCGCCAGTCGTGGTAAAGGCCGATGGACTGGCGGCGGGCAAGGGCGTGGTTATGTGCCAGACCAGAGACGAGGCGACCGTCGCGGCTGCTGAAATGCTTTCCGGAAAAATGGTTGGCGAGGCTGGAGCGCGGGTCGTGATTGAAGAATGCCTTCAGGGCGACGAAATTTCGTTTCTGGTTCTAAGCGACGGCGAACGCGTCGCTGCACTGGTTGCCGCGCAAGACCACAAGCGTGCAGGGGATGGCGACACCGGACCGAACACGGGCGGGATGGGCGCTTATTCTTTTCCAGCGTTGCTGGATGAGCAGATGACGCAATGGCTTTTGCATCACGTGGCGCAACCGGTGGTGGACGGGATGAAAGCCGAAGGCGCCGAGTACAAAGGCATTCTTTATTGCGGACTGATGATGACGGCACGTGGTCCGATGGTGCTGGAGTTCAACTGCCGATTCGGCGATCCGGAAACGCAGCCGATCCTGATGCGCATGGACAGCGATCTGGTGGAAGCAATCGAAGCGTCCATCGAGGGCCGGGTAAGCGACGGCGACTTTCGTTGGTCACGGGATGCGTCGGTTTGCGTGGTGATGGCATCGGGCGGATATCCCGGAACGATTGAAGTTGGAAAACGAATTTCGGGTCTCGACGAAGCGGGGATGGTTGAAGGGGTGAAAGTTTTCCATGCGGGTACCAGTACGCGCGACGGCGCTTATTACACTTCGGGCGGCCGAGTGCTGGGAGTGACGGCGCGGGCCGCAGATCTGAAATCGGCGGTCGATCGCGCTTACCAAGCCGCGGCGAAAATCAAATTTGACGGCGCACACTATCGCAAAGATATCGCCGCCCGTGCATTGAAGATTTGAGCGGCTGAAACCGTTAAGTACGTAATTTGCGGGGTTGAGTGGTGCGGAAGAAGCTCCAGCAGGTTCTAATGCACCTGAAAACAAGATCAACAGTCACATAATTCGTCCCAATCACGTCTAAGATAGCTGGCGCTTCTTCTAAGGAGATCGAATGAACAAGCTACTTGTGCTGTCGTTGTTGATCTTATCCGTGATGAGCACTGCTTCGACGAATGCATTGGCCCAAAATCAGGATGCCGCTGTGAGCGCAGACCACACCGCCCCAAGCTATGACATGAAAGCGCAGTCGCTGGTTGATCTGGAACGCGTACAGAAGAAGTTTGTGGATCTGCTCGATGTGGTTCCGGCGGACAAGTTGACGTGGCGGCCATCTCCGGATTCGCGCTCTTTCGCGGAGTTGTTTTTGCATGTCGCGGGTGAGCGGTATGGAATTCTTGCGCTGATGGGGGCGGAAAAGCCAGCGGGATTCAATGGCAAGACATTCGAGAAATCAACGACCGACAAGGCGCAAATCGCCGCGGAGTTGAACCGCACCTGGGAATTCGCGCAGAAAACGATCAACGGAATGAGCAACGCGGATTTTGCGAAGCTGATGCCGAAGCTTGGCCCGCAAGCCAATGCCGGAGACGTTGTGTATATCCTGGTCGCCGATGCGCATGAGCACCTCGGCCAGGCGATAGCTTATGCCCGCATGAATGGCATCGTTCCGCCGTGGACGGCAGAGGCACAGAAAAAAGCAGCGGAGAAGAAGGCAGAGAAGAAGTAGCGGGCCGGTCTGGCTCAGTGCAAAAACTTACTTTTGTGAAGTCTTCTTGGCTTCGTGAACCGTTAGCGGAATATCCAGCGTGCCAATCTTTTTGTTGCCATCGTCAAGAACCCCGACGCGTATGTTGTAAATGCCGGGCGCGAGTTGCAGTTCCTGGTGGGCGGCCAATCCGTTGTGGACGACCTGCTCATATTTCTCTTGCGGAAGTGAAAGCTCGACGATGTGCGAAGCGTTAGCTTTCACCTTGAGATCCGGGCTCCAGGCCACGGTTTCAAATTGCAAGTGGGCGGTCTCGCGGTTGCCGTCGCCCGGAGCAAAAGCCAGAGCAGAACCGTCCACAATGCAGTCGATGCGCACTTTCGGGTGATTGGAATCCGGCAGCGACACTTTCGCTTTCAGTGACAGCATGGTTGATTGCGGCGTCGCCGGCTGTAAGGCGCTGATCAGATCGGCGCGCCCCTGATCCGTAGGACGGTCCTTCTGCGGATTTGCGAAATAACCTTTGCGGTACTCGGCGTCAAGTCCTGAGCGTGCGAGTTGAATCTTGATGTGGTGATATTTCGAATCCCAGTTCCGGCGCTGCGGCACATAAGCAATGGTGTAATAATGCGAACCGTTTTCGATGCTGCGCTGCATTGCCAGCTTCAGATCATTGGTGTCGTAATAGGCGCGGCCTCCGGTTTCGCGCGCGAGGTTGTCCATCTCGAGATGAAGGTCTTCAATAGGTCTGATGCGCTCGTTGCTGCGGTCTCCTCCGCCAGAGCTTGCCGTTGTCAGGCCAGTGATGAGGCCGCGAACGTCGATTGGGTAAATCGAAATCTGGGCCGAAGAAAGCAGCCCGGCAGTATCGTGCATCACCTCAAAGTAGTTGCGGGCGCTTGCGCTCGGATCTGAGGCGTTGATCTGCGGCCCGAAATACACCGGAAATTCCTCTGAGAGCCAGATGAGGTTCTTCCTGCCACGAAACCCTGAAACGGCGCGAGTGATGTCTTTTAATGCCTGAAGCGTTATCTTGGCGCGGTCCTGATCACGGGCGGCGGTAGTTTCGGCCAGAAAGTCTGCCATTCGATCGAAGAACTCCTGGTTCATGGAGCCTTCACGCGCCAGTCCAAGCTGGTCCTGCGCCTCTTCGCGACTGTCCTGGGTATCGAGTAGGGCGGAGCGGTGTGGCACCACCTTTTTGGCGGCAGCGAGCAATTCGTCAGATGTGGCCCGAAATCCTGCAAGCATGCGCAACGTGCCGCCGAGTTCAAACAACGCCACTTGCCGTCCTGGCGGAAGCGTTTTCAAAAATTGCACCATCTGCTCGCGAGCATAAGGCTGGTCGGTCAACGGCGTATTCAGAAGGTCGAACAGAACGATGTTGATCGAGCTTGGAGTTTCATCAGAGATGTTTGAGTACTGATGTTCCGGGAGTGCAGCTTGTCTCTCCGTCGATGTTGAGGGTGTGTGGGCTTCGAAGAATTGGATCTGCTGACGCTTGCCGTCTTCGAGAACTTGAAAATCAGATTGAGTCAGGTCGGTGACCGGTTCGCGGTGTTTGGTCACGACAACATCGACCACGACCAAACGACTCTCGGAGTGGAAGATGGGAGGCGTTTTGCCAGTCGTAGTTTGCGCTGAATTGAGGGACTGCTCCGGCGGCGATGCGGTCTGTCCGAAGGCACAGCTCAGAATGAAGATGAGACAGGAGAACGAAATTAGGAAGCTAGAAACGCGATCCCGCATTGGACAGACCTGAGAACTCGCACCGCAGCGGCCATCTTAAATGCCCAATCATGGATGCACAAATGGAGGCGCTACCCCCATTTTCCAAGGCGGCTACGAGCATTACGGCGACTCTCAGAGCCGTGCCACCGGCTCCATTCTCAAAGGGCCAATATGTGCAAAGTTTTGCTGCATTACTTTCCTGGTGACGTGGCCAGAGTAATCAGTATTTTTTTCATTTTTCGGTTCTTGCCGTAATCGGAATTAAGGTCATAGTTACCGCAACTACGCTGAAAATAAAGGGCTTGCAATGATTACGGGATTCCGCCCGTGGGTCATCGCGTGGCCTTCGAAAATGGCATCTCAAACGCACCTTAACCGGGTGTTGGAACGGAGGACTGCTATGACAAAACGTATTGTTGCTATGGCTCTCCTGGTGACTTTAGGGTTCGGAGGGGTGATTACTGTACGAGTACGTGAACTCAATGCGCAGCTGGTACAGAAGAACGTTGAGCTGGGCGACGCAAAGCTGCAACTCGCAGAGGCCAAAAAGAAGCTCGAATTCCTGGAATCGGCCAAGACGCGGGTGCAGGTGACTGCGTACGCTCTCACGGATGATTTTGGACCCGCTCCAGTGTTCTCAAACAACACGCCGGCGCGCACAGCATTTGCGGTGCCGAAGCACACACTTCCGGCAGGCAAAGTCTTGAACGTTGCGTTGTCGCCGACGGCCGAGAAGAGACTGCATGCCCGCCTGAACGACACGCTGGTGCTCATGACGCGTCGCAGCCAACGTCAATACATGGCGCGCTTTGTGGATCGAACTGCACAAACCGAAACCCGACCAGTGGTTGACGTGCTCTTTGCAGATGCTCACCAGGCCCGCATCTGGGGCCGGCAGTCGTTCTACGTCGCCGATATCTCCAGCCCGGGTTCGCCCTTCCGCCAGGAATAGTCCTTCTCACAGTTAGCTTTACCGGAAGTCGCAGGGACGGGTATTTGCATCTATACTCCGTCCCTGTGAATCCAATTTGCTTCACAACGCGCCCTTCCGCCCATGGGTAACCTGAGCAAGATGAATTCAGCTGGAAGAAGAATTAATCAAGTAAAAGCCGGACTCGGAACCCTGGTCTTGCTGACCGCGGTTTGCTATGGGCAGAGAGGGCCCGGGGCAGGCGAAAATTCTGGAGCTACGGGGTCCGACGGATCCTCAAGCCAATCTGGATCTTCCTATTCAAATTCCTTTACTTTGCCGTCGGCGCCCGCCGGGCAAAATCCATTCACCAGCAGCGTTCCGGAAGGCAAAGCGACAGGTGACGTGTTGCAAATGTCATTCAAGGAAGCAATCGACCGTGCGCTAAGAAACAACCTGGGGGCACTGATCGGGAGCGACAACATGCTGGCAGCCCGCGGGCAGAAGTGGAAAGAACTGAGCGCGCTGCTTCCGAATGTGAGCGCAGCCGCCACCCAGAGCGCGACGCAAATTGATCTTGCCGCGCTGGGCTTCAGGTTTGATTTTCCCGGCGTGTCGTCGGTAGTGGGACCGATCGGAACGTTTGACGCTCGCGCTTATTTGAAATCTCCTATCTTCGATTGGGAATTGATTCAACGTGAGCGCGGAGCGCATGCCGGCGAAGCTGCGGCTGAGTTCAATTACAGAAGCGCACGCGAACTGGTGGTACTGGCTACGGGCAACGAATACCTTCTTACCATCGCTTCCGGGGCACGGGTAGACGCGGCCCAGGCACAAGTTGAATCTGCCCAGGCCCTGTTCGCGAAGGCCCGCGATCAGCAGACCGCGGGTGTTTCACCTGCGATCGACACTCTGCGCGCGCAGGTAGAATTTCAGTCGCGGGAACAGCAGTTAATTGCCGCGCGAAATTCATACGCCAAACAGAAGCTTCTGCTGGCGCGTACGATCGGCCTGCCGCCGGGGCAGGAGTTTAATCTTACCGACAAGGCCCCCTATGAGCCGCTGACGCCCATGAGCATTGAACAGGCAATGCAGCGCGCATATACGCAGCGCCCGGATTACCTTGCTGCCGTCCAGCAGGTGCGCAGCGCGCAATTGTTTCGGCGCGCCGCGACCGCCGAACATCTGCCAAACCTGAGTCTGGCGGGCGACTACGGAGCTGCCGGAGTCAACATCGGCAATTCTCATGGGGTGTTCGATATCGGCGCGACGCTCTCAATCCCGATCTTCGCCGGGGGCAGAGCGCACGCAGACGAACTCCAGGCGGAAGCGACTCTGCGGCAAAGCAAGCAGCAACTGGACAGCTTGCGTGCCCAGATTGATTACGACGTACGGGCAGCATTGCTCGATCTGGCATCGGCGGCTGACCAGGTGGAAGTGGCTCGACAATCTCTCGATTTAGCCAACCAGACGCTTGATCAGGCACGCGATCGCTTTACGGCCGGGGTGACGGACAATCTCGAGGTGGTGCAGGCGCAGGAAGCAGTTGCCACCGCGAATGAAAATTACATTGCCAGCTTATACGCGCATAATCTGGCCAAGGTTTCTTTCGCACGAGCCATCGGATTCGCCGAGCAGGGCGTCAGACAATACTTAGAGAGTAAGTAACTATGGCACAGCAAACCGAAGCTCAGGAACGGCCGCCGCAGAATCCACCCTCCAGCCAGCCGCAGGAACATAAGCCGCCTCAGATCTCCGAGCGCGACCTGAAGTGGAAGCAGTTCCGCTCGCGTAATCCGCGCTTCCGGATGTTCTTTATTATTGGTCTTGTGGTGCTGGTGGTTGCGGGATTCTTCCTATGGCGGTATTTCAATAGCTATGAGTCGACGGACGATGCGCAGATTGACGGCCATTTGAATCCGGTCAGCGCCCGAGTGGGCGGGCATGTGCTGAAACTGCTGGTCAATGACAACGACTACGTAAAAGCAGGCCAGCCGCTCGTGCAAATCGATCCTCGTGATTATGAGGTGCTTGTCTCCCGCGCCAAAGCCGACTACGACGACGCGGTGGCGACCGCCAAAGCTGCCGGAGTGAACGTTCCAATTACTTCCACAGCCACCAGCAGCCAACTGGCGACCGCTGAAGCTGAGGTAGGCGCCGCCCAAGCGACCCTGGCGGCGGCACGGCAGCAATACGACGCCGCAAACGCGCAAGTGGCACAGGCGGAAGCGAACAACGTAAAGGCCCAGAACGACCTGGCACGTTATAAGCAGCTGGTTTCGAAACAGGAGATTTCGCAGCAGCAGTACGATCAAGCTTATGCTGCGGCGCAGGCCGGAGGGGCTGCAGTGGACGCGGCCCGCTCATCTGCCGCTGCGGCCCAGCAGCAGATCAAGGCGGCGCAGAGCAAAGTCCTCCAGGCCCAGGCGGACGTGCAAAACGCGAGAAGCGCTCCGCAGCAGATGAGGGTCGTGCGCTCGCGGGCAGAATCGGCGGAAGCGCTGGTGGAAAGCAAGAAAGCGGCACTCGACCAGGCCGAGTTGAATCTGAAGTACACCACGATTGTCTCGCCCGCAAATGGGATTGTCACCAACCGTACCGTCGAAGAGGGGCAGAACGTCCAGCCCGGCCAGGAGTTGATGCGGGTCGTCAACCTGGACGACATCTGGGTCACGGCCAACTTTAAGGAAACCCAGCTGCGCGATGTGCGCATCAACCAACCCGTGACCATACACGTGGATGCGACCGGGAAAGACTATAAAGGCCACGTACAGAGCATTTCCGGAGCGAGCGGCGCAATCACCAGCCTTCTGCCTCCGGAAAATGCGACTGGCAATTATGTCAAGGTAGTGCAGCGTATTGCGGTGAAGATCACCTTTGACCCAGGAGAAACAAAGGAGCACGTGCTCAGGCCAGGAATGTCAGTTGAACCGGAGGTCTGGATAAGGTAAAGTGCTGCCGCTGGATCTTTGCTGATTATGTACCGAGTCATCACCATCGAGAGGGAATATGGATGCGGGGCCGGCGAAATCGCCGCCCAACTGGCTTCGCATCTCGGCTGGAAGCTGTGGGACCGCGACTTAACTTGCGAGATTGCCCGGGTCGCGAATGTAGATGACTCTGCTGTCTCCATGTGCGAGGAGCGGGTGGATAGCACTTTCCAGCGCCTGGTGAAAGTCTTCTGGCGCGGCAGCTACGAACGCAGCGCCAATCTCGAACATCAACCCTTTGGCCCCGATCGGATGGTGGAAGTAGGCGAGCAGGTGATGAAGGATATCGCTGACCGGGGAAATTGCGTTATCGTCGGGCGTGGGGCGCCGTATTTTCTGCGTGAACGCGGCGACGCATTTCATGTGTTCATGTATGCTCCGCGCGCGGAAAAGTTGCGCCGGCTGCAGGACCTCGGCAAAACACTACGCGATGCCGAAGACCTGGTGGACACGGTTGACCGCGAACGCATCCTCTTTGTGAAACACTACTTCGGCGCCGATTGGCCCACGCGCTCGCTTTATCACCTGATGATTAACACCTGCATGGGAAACGAGACCGTGCTATCCACCATCCTGCAAACCATGAGGATGATGGAGCCTGTGGCTGCGCAATAGCTTTCTCTTTTTCGAATTTCTGACCTCTTCGTTAATTCGCAGTTGTTCCTTTGTGCGACTCGGCGCAGCTTGTGCGTGGGTTACTCTCGTAACCCTGCGGAAAGCTTCATTCCCTCATAGGAAAGAGAATTCCACTCCAAATCTCGCCCGCGCGTCTTCTTGAAAGACTAAGTTGCTCCGTATGAGGTGTTTAGCGGACCGTGTTTGGTCACCGCTTTGCACGATACACAGCCGGAGGGCATTATGCGGCGTATTTCCTCTTTCGTTCCGGTTCTCGCGTTGCTCGGCTCGCTCATCGGATGTGGAGGCGGTGGCACCGGTTCTTCCGGATCGAACGGGCCGACGCTGACTTCAATTCAGGTTTCGGGGCAAAGCGCCGCTGTTATAGCGGGTCAGAGTGACCAGATGACTGCTCTCGGCAAATATAGCAACGGCAGCACGCGGGATCTGACCAGCAGCGTCGCCTGGAGCACATCGGACGCAAAGATCGCGACGGTCGCAAGCAATGGCACGTTGAGCGCGAAGGCCAGTGGACAATGCTCAGTCATCGCCGCTTCCGGTTCGGTCAAAGGTTCGTTCAATGTAGTCATCTCGCCTTCCCTGATTTCGATATCTATTACCCCGGTCAATATCACTCTGGCGCCCGGTACTGCGCAGCAGTTCATTGCGACCGGAAATTACAGCGACAACAGCACACAAAACCTGACCGGCAACGTTAGCTGGTCATCTTCAGACACCAGTGTTGCCACGGTGAGCAGCACAGCACCAACAACCGGGCTGGCGAAAGCTGTTTCTGGCGGAACAGCGAGCATTATGGCGACGACGGGGTCCGTTAGCGGATCGACTTCAGTCACCGTAAGTTCTGCTACACCAACTTCAATTTCTATTTCGCCCTTGAACCCGACACAGCCACTAGGCGTAAGTCAACAATTTACGGCAACTGCGACGTTTTCTGACGGGAGCTCGCAAGATGTAACCAGCGTTGCGAAATGGTCATCATCCTCTAACGTCGCGAACATCACAGCTAGTGGATTTGAGAGTTCGAGCAATGTGGGCACAACCACTATCTCAGCCCTGTTTGGGGGCGTGAGCGGATCATCGCTGTTGACCGTCAATGCCGCGAATCTCAGTTCAATAGCAATTCAGCCAGTCAATGGCAGTATCGCTCAAGGGACGAAACAGCAGTTCACCGCTATTGGGACTTTCAATGACGGCAGCACGCGTGACATTACACACGCGGTCACGTGGTCATCTTCGGACACAACCATTCTGACCATTGGATCGAGCAGCGGGATTGGTAAGGGCGTTGCGCCTGGATTGATTAATGTCACGGCGAAATTGGGAGCTCAAAGCACGACAGTTCCATTCAACGTCAGCAATGCAACCATTGCCTCAATCTCTCTAGCGCCGGCATCGATCACACTGCCGATAGGAGCGCAGAAATTATTCGTCGCCAGAGGAACCTTCAGCGATGGGTCAACTCAGGACATCAGCGATAGTTCGGTATGGAGTTCAGACAACACTGCGGTCGCAACCGTAGGCAACAGCTCTGGAAATGTTGGGCTAGCCAGCAGTGTGGGCGCGGGAAGTGCAAACATCAGCGCCACCTTCAGTTACGGTGGCGTTAGCAGCACGGGCATTGCGCCGATGACGGTAACCTCTGCGACCCTGGTTTCGATTGCGATCACCCCCTCTTCGGCGCTCCTGGCGCCTGCGTCAGGTGTGCAACTGACGGCTACCGGCACTTTCAGCGACGGCAGCACCGTCAGAATCAACCCGTCAGTCGCATGGTCGACATCAGACAATAGCATCGCCACCTTAAATACGACCGGCTTTGTTACGGGGCAATCTGGCGGCGTGGTCACGGTGACCGCTCGGCAGGGGTCGATCAGCGGCACAGCGAATATTCTGGTGGAGTCCGCTGCACTGACTTCGATACAGGTTTCGCCGGCGAACGCGCAAGTCCCGATGACCATCCGTACCCAATTCAAAGCGACCGGCACATTCAGCAATGGGGATAAGCAGGATCTGACCGGCTTTGTAACCTGGACATCTTCGAAGTCGTCGATCGCAACCATCAGCAGTGCACAGAGCACAGCCGGATCGGCAACTGGGGTACAGCCCGGAAGCACGACTATCTCTGCGGTTTTTGCAGGGCAGGTAGGCACCGCGGCCCTCACCGTCACGAATGCGACCCTGAATTCGATCGCCGTCACGCCGGGCAGCGCATCGATTTCAGTGAATGCTTCGCAGCAGTTCATTGCTTCCGGGACGTTCAGTGACGGATCAGTGCTCGGCCTTACCGGCCAGGCGAACTGGAGTTCTTCAAATCCTTCGGTGTCCGTGATCAACAATGGGAACGCGACCGGCGTTTCATCGGGAACTGTGAACGTGTCGGCGACGCTCAACGGGGTCACCGGTGCGGCGACATTGACGGTTCAGTAGAGCATTCGCAAAGCGATTCGTGAGACGATAGACGTAGCGCATGATCCAGCTAAATTCTGCCGGAAAACGCTACGGCCACAAGCTCCTGTTCCAAGACGCCGATCTCCTGATCACGCCTCGGGATCGCGTCGGCCTGGTCGGTGCGAATGGCACCGGCAAATCCACTCTGCTGAAGATCCTCGCAGGCGAAGAAACGCTCGATTACGGCAATGTCAGCATGGCCAAGGGCATCAGCGCGGGATATTTGCCGCAGGATGGTCTCGCTCTGTCCGGCAAGACAGTATTTGCAGAATGCATGACGGTGTTCTCGCGGTTGAAGAACATGGAAGTGGAACTGGAGCAGCTTACGGCCAAAATGGCCGAGCTTGATCATACTTCCGGCGAGTACGACGACGTAGCCGAACGCTATCACCGCATCGAACATGAATTTCGCACGCACGATGGTTACGCGATTGAGGCACAGGTTGGTGCGGTTCTAGCCGGATTAGGTTTTCGCCCGGAAGACTGGCAGCGGCAAACAGAGGAATTCTCGGGCGGCTGGCAGATGAGAATTGCGCTGGCCAAACTGCTGTTGCAGAAACCGAATCTTCTGCTGCTCGACGAGCCCACGAACCATCTCGATCTCGAATCACGCAACTGGCTGGAAGAGTATCTGGCGAATTATCCGTTTGCGTTTGTTCTGATTTCGCATGACCGCTATTTCCTCGATGTGACCGTCAACCGGACAATCGAAATCTGGAACAAGAAAATCTGGGTTTACAGCGGCAATTACGAAAAGTATCTCTCTCAAAAGACGGCGCGGCGGGAGCAACTGGAGGCGGATTACCGCAGCCAGCGCGAACGAATCGAGCAACTCGAGGTGTTCATCAACCGGTTCCGTTATCAGGCAACAAAAGCCAAGCAGGTGCAAAGCCGGATCAAGGAACTGGACAAGATCGAGCGCATCGAGCTGCCGGAAGAAGAGAAGACGATCCACTTTTCGTTTCCGCAGCCGAAGCCCAGTGGCCGCATCGTCGCCGAGTTCCACGGAGTGGCGAAGTCGTACGGTCCAAAGCAGGTTTTCAGCGGGGTGGATTTCATAATCGAGAAGGGTGACCGCATCGCTCTGGTGGGAGTGAATGGCGCGGGGAAATCCACGTTGATCAAGCTACTGGCTGGAAGCGAGCCGCTTACGCAGGGCGAGTTCCGCCTCGGTCACAATGTGCAGTCAGATTACTTTGCTCAGGACCAGTACAAAGAACTCGACCAGGAAGCCCGCATTCTCGATGACCTCGGCCGTGTGTCAATCTCTTCGCGCGAAACCGATTTGCGGAACCTGCTGGGATGCTTTTTGTTTTCTGGCGACGACGTATTCAAGCGCATCGGCGTGCTATCCGGCGGCGAGCGCAACCGTTATGCACTGCTGCGCATGCTCCTACACCCGGCAAACTTTCTGCTGCTGGATGAGCCGACAAACCATCTCGACATGCGCGCCAAAGATGTCTTGTTAACAGCATTGAGCAAGTACACAGGGACGGTGGTGTTCGTCTCCCACGACCGCTACTTCATCGACAAGCTGGCGAGCCGGGTGTTTGAGATCGGCAACGGACGGGTGGAGGTCTATCCCGGCAACTATGAAGATTTCATGTGGCGCAAGCAGGGCGGAGCGGAAAAACTGCAAGAACAGATTTCAAGCTCCAGGCAGAGCGAGTCGGGCAATGGAAATGGAGCCACAGCGGCCCAGTCCCGCCCCCCGGCTGATGGCGACAAGCCAGCCAAGCGCCTGAATCCGATCAAGCGTAAAAAACTGGAAGACCGCGTCCAGGAACTCGAAGAGCAAATCAGCCAATTGGAAGGTGCTATCGCTTCCGCCGAAACCTCGCTGCAAACTTTCGTCAGCGCCGAAGAAACTGCCCGCGTTAGCCGCGAACTCGATCAACATCGTGCCGACCTGCAGGCCCGGGTCGCAGAATGGGAACAAATTGGACAGGAGTTAGGCGTCAGCTCCTGAACTCACGGGCTGGAATTTCTTACCTTGCGAATTTCGCCGGATGCACTATCCACAGCTCCGGCTCGGTGCGAATCTGCTAATCTTTTTGCGCGCGTGATTTGCGCAAGGAGGCCGCAAATGGCAGTAAATCCAGTTCCCGAAGGTTATCATTCAGTTACTCCGTACCTGATCGTTAATGGCGCGGCACGCGCTATTGATTTCTACAAAATGGCATTTGGCGCAACCGAGATTATGCGCATGCCGGGTCCCAACGGACGCGTAATGCATGCTGAACTGAGAATCGGCGATTCGGTCGTCATGCTGGCCGATGAACCGGAGAGCGGCGAGCACAAGAGCGCGCAGGCGCTTGGCGGCAGTCCGGTCGGCCTGATGATCTACATCGCCGATGTGGACAAGGTCTTCCAGCGCGCTCTTTCGGCCGGGGCAAAGGAAACACGCGCCGTGCAAGACCAGTTCTATGGCGACCGATCGGGAAATCTGATCGATCCCTTCGGCCACAGTTGGACGGTATCCACTCACGTGGAAGACGTTTCCCCGGAAGAAATGCAGCGGCGTATGGCTGAGCTTCCGAAGAGCGCATAGACTTTACCGATTGGCGCGGTCTATGCCAGGCCGCGCCATTTTTCTTTCCAGCTTATGGGACAAACGAATGGCCGGCTGGGAGTAGACTGGTTCGCCGAGAGGCCTTTGTGCGCATGTGGACGATCCTGCTTGTCGTGGTAATTGCCTTTGGCGCGTTCGTTGTCGGCTCGCGAATCCTTTCCGCTCGAACTCTGCCGGTAGCGGGAACACCGGCGCCGGAGTTTTCGCTGGCGTCGCAGGATGGAAATGCCATCAGTTTGAAGGACTACCGGGGAAAGTGGGTCGCACTGTATTTCTATCCCAAAGACCTGACCCCAGGATGCACACTTGAAGCGCACAATTTCCAGCGCGATCAAGCGGAGTTTGCCCGGCGGAATGCTGTCGTGCTCGGGGTAAGCGTGGACAGCGCTGATTCGCACAAGCGCTTCTGCTCCAAGGAAGGGTTGAATTTCAAGCTGCTGGCGGACTCATCCCATGCGGTTTCCAAGCAGTATGGTTCTCTTATTAGCTTCGGCGTGGCGCAAATTTCCGCAAGAAATACATTTCTGATCGATCCCGAAGGCAGGATCGCGAAAGTGTTTGCCGGCGTGAATCCGGCAAACCACAGCTCCGAGGTCTTGACGGCGCTCGACGACCTGGAGGTCCACCGCATGCATGCCAACTGATTCAAGCTGAAGGAGGTACGCAAAATGAGATTGCTGCTGATTCTTTTCCTGCTTGCGGTTCTTAGTTCGATTTCATTTGCGGCAGATCAAGAGCCATCATCGTCATCGAGTTCAGAAACTCAGGTTTCACCGCCGAGCCTTATTTTGTCCGATTCAGATTCTGGGCTTCCCTCCCGAACCAATTCCAGCCAATCCAGCGAGAGGGATGCAAGATGGAATCGAAAACCGTCGTGGCAGATTCCGCTAAATTCTGCTGGTGATGTCTGCTATACGATGCGGACGTACAAAGTGAAGGCGACCGAGCGGCTTAGCGAAAACGAAAAGGGAACTCGCGGCTACTCAACCTGTCTATTTGCACGCGATTACGAACTGCGGTCTGCTGACATTCGAGGCGACAGATCGGAAACGACGTCGAGGTGGAAATAGCTACTTCGGCGAACGGCAGTAGTTCGAGACCTTCTGAATGTCTTCGACGCTCAGCGTGCGCGGTGTGTTCTGAGCTTCTCCGTCACTCATGCCGTGTTGGTTCGAAGACGGATCGCCGGGGTTCACATCACTAGCCGTGATCTTTACCTCTTGTCCGACGTAGCTGTCGAGGGTCTTACCGTTGCCGACCAGCTTGTAATCCCGATTCTCCTGATCGGCCAGCATGATGCTGCCGTTCGCGCGGATCATGCATCCCTGGTAGATCTTGGGCTGGGATGCGTTTTTGTCAGGGTCCTTTGTGGCTGGCCCTTTGGTGGGGAATTCCTGGGCCAAGGCCGTCGCCATGAACATTAGCAATGTTACGAAAAGAGTACGCACACTCACCTCCGCATACAGTTCGGACGGCGCGATGCTGCATAAGGTTGTACCGTGAACGTGCTTGCAATTCTGGTGAATTCCTGAAAATTCTAGAAGATATCAGCCGCCGCCGTGCCCCATTCGCCCAGCCAGCAGCATGAATCGGCCTGTTTTCCCGCGACTCGGAGCGCAACGCATTCTCGCTACTCTTGAACAGCGATCCGTTTTATAACAGTCTGCGCACGGACGACCGTTTTGAACATTTTCGGCAATTCGTCACACGCGTAATGTAGGAGGCGGAGGGCCTCTTAGCTGCCTGCGGCAAACCCGCCCACGTGTGCGTAGGTGATGCGCAAATACTTGTGGGGATTTACGGGGACGTCGTTGATGCGGACTTCATAATGGAGATGGGGGCCGGTGCTGCGGCCGCTGTCGCCGACATAGCCGATGGTGTCACCGCGGTGAACGTGCTGACCGGGGAAGCAGGCGAAGCTCTTCAGGTGGCCATAGCGGGTGCTCATGCCATGACCGTGATCGAGGATGATGGCCCGTCCATAACCGCCCATGAAGTCAGCGAATTCGACCACGCCGTCGGCTGGCGCGATAACGGGTTGACCAAAAATGGCGCCGATGTCAATTCCTGCGTGAAACGCCCCTTCCCCATTAAAGGGATCGATTCTTTCGCCGAAAGAACCAGTGACTGGGCCTTCGACTGGCCACAAGTTAGGGGCCGAGTTGGCGCGCATCCAGTCAGCGGGAGTGACATTTCGTGTCAATCCCAGGGAGATGCCTGCGGTGGTGGCGCCAGTGAGCGCTGCGGTTTTAAGCGTTGCCAGACGATCCAGAGACGACGTGACGACCTGGGGATCTTCGATTTGATCGGAGGAGGCTGCTTTAATCAGCAAGGGCTCAGGTTTGAGACCGTAAAGCGATGAAACTTCACTGGCCAGAGATCCGAGGGAGGCAACCTGAATATCGCGTTCCTGGGCGACCTGCTCCAGATGGGTATACCGGGTCTTCAAATCCTCACGCTCGGCGCGTAATTGGTTGTAACTGGAGACTTTGAGCAACATTCGGACGTAGGTGCTGGCCATGCCAGTAAGGCCGAGCAGGCCGACCATGGCGCCGATGCCGAGAACGTATAGATAGCGGGTGGGGATGGGGATTTTGCGTAGTTGCCCGTCCTCGCCTCGAGCTACAAACAGAATGTAGAAACGTTTCGGCAAAATTCTTGTCCTTAAATTTCAATTTTCCAGGGCCGGATTACGCGCCGGTTGTTTGTCCCGCATGCTGAACCACCGCAATCTTTGGACCGAGCGCTTACTTCTCCACGCCTGCTTTGATCATGGTTCCCGGCTGCGTTCCCCTTGTGGGACAAGGAACAAACGCTTCCTCCCCCTGCTGGAACCAGTGCTGCTTATGCAATGTGCCTGCAATCTAAAGTGTTTACGGCACTTAGCGCACGCCAGATGGTTATTAAGTGAACGAGGCAACGGTAACAAAGCTGGTTCCTCGTGTCAACGAAACATCAGGACTAAAATCGTTACGAAGGCAGAGTAATGGCTCCTGCCCATTCGGCCAAATGTCTAATCCAGAAGAATGTGACCGAAGTACCCAATCGCCCTGGCGCCCGTTCAGAACCTACGCTAGTTCTAGATGTGGGTGGTGAAAAGCCCGTTGCCCATCAAATAGGGCGTCCCGCGGGCACTCTGGCGAGCTTTGGAACGTGCTTTTGTAACGCAGAGACTATCCGTTGTCACTGCCGGCGCGTTTCCAATTCATGAGCTCACCAATGGTCGATCCGGTGCTCGAAGCCGGCTGCTTGTAGGCTTCTACCTCTGACCGAGAAGCCTCGTCGCCGACGGCCTTGATGCTGAGTCCGACCTTCTTATCTTCCGGGCTCATCTTGATAATCTTGAAATCGTGTTCAAAACCGGGCTCAAGATGCATGGGCTGGCCATTACCATCCAGCGCTTCAGAGTTGTGACAGAGGCCTTCAACACCTTCAGCGATTTCGACAAAGGCGCCGAAGGTTGCAACTCGCAGGACCTTCCCTTTAACGATGTCGCCTACGCGGTGCTGCTGGAAGAAGGATTCCCACACGTCAGGCTGAAGCTGCTTCACGCCGAGCGACAGGCGGCGCTTCTCGGAATCGATGGCCAGCACGACTGCTTTCACCCGATCGCCCTTCTTCAGCACTTCCGAAGGATGTTTCACTCGCTTGGTCCAGCTCAAGTTGCTGACATGGACCAATCCGTCGATGCCCTCTTCGATCTCGATGAAGGCGCCGAAGTCCGTCAGATTGCGGACCCGGCCTTCGACGGAGGCGCCGACCGGATATTTCTCAATTAGTGAATCCCAGGGATTTGCCGCCAGTTGCCGCATCCCCAGAGAAATCCGTCGTTCGGTCGGATTCACGCTGAGAACTACGCACTCGACCTGATCGTTCACATTTACCAGTTTGCCGGGATGTTTCATGCGCTTGGACCAGGTCATCTCGCTGACGTGAACCAGGCCCTCGATACCTTGCTCCAACTCGACGAATGCGCCGTAGTCGGTCACACTGATAACGCGGCCGTGGACATGCGCGCCCACAGGATAGCGGTGCTCGGCATCGAGCCAGGGGTCGGGCGTGAGCTGCTTGAATCCGAGCGAAACACGCTGCTTTTCTCCGTCGAATTTAAGGACCTTCACTTGAATCTGGTCGCCAACGTTCACCAGATCACGCGGGTGCGTGAGGCGTCCCCAAGACATGTCCGTGATGTGCAGCAAACCGTCGATGCCGCCCAGGTCAACGAACGCGCCGTAATCGGTCAGGTTCTTTACGACGCCGGTCAGAACTGAGCCTTCCTGAAGATGATCGAGCAACTGGGAGCGCTTCTCGTTCTGTTCCTGCTCGAGAAGCTGCTTGCGTGACACCACGATGTTGCCACGTTTCTTGTTGAGTTTGACGATGGCGACATCGAAACTCTGACCCTTCATTGCGTCGAGATTGCGCACGGGGCGCAGGTCAATCTGGGACCCGGGCAGGAACGCGTGCGCGCCCTGAATGTCAACCGTGACGCCACCCTTGGTGCGCTCAATTACGACCGCCTTAATCGGCTGGTTCTCGCTATAGGCCTTTTCAATTTCATCCCAGGCGCGCAAACGCTGCGCTTTCTGGAACGAAAGCTTGATGTAACCCTCTTCCGTTTCACCTTTCTCCCGCATCACGTCGATGGCATCGCCCGGCTGGAACTTGGGCTTTCCTTCGTGGTCCTGGACCTCAGCAATCGGCAGTGCGCCTTCTGACTTGGCGCCGATGTCCACAAACACATGCGTCGCAGTCAGCTTCAACACCGTGCCGTGAATCACGTGGTCTTCACCCGTGGCCTCTTCGGTTTCAGTGGTGAAGCTCTCCAGCGCGGCAGCGAAATCCTCGACCGGTTTCTGCTCGTCATTTTGGGACTGAGCTTGCGGCTGGGACTCGTGCTCTGCCTCGGGCTGGGGCTGCGCAGCCGATTCCTGTTCGGAATGCTCGCTTGCGGTGTCGGGTTGCTGTTCGGTTAAGGTTGTGGTGGAAGAGTCGGAATAAGGGTTGTTATCGTCGAACAAAGTCATTGCCTCTCAGCGGTGTCAGAGGACGCGGGCGTGTTACCGAACTGCTGGTATGAGTCTTGGTTTATGTTGAGCCCACCCTGGCGGATGGACTTACCCAGCGGCCGTAAAGATCGAACCCGAATCCAAAGGGAACACTTCGACTATAACAACCGCTCGGAAAAGGTGTCAAACGGGAAAGCCGAAATTTAACCAAGGCGGCGAGGGGTTGCGGAATTTTGTAGTTTGGCAATTGGGTAATTTTATGAGCGGCACATTTTTGCAAATGGCATGGCACGTGCGCAAAAGAAGGAGGCAGACCAGGTCTGGTGTGTTTTCCTTGCACCAGTCAGTTCAATTACCCGATTCCAAATTATCAGGTTACAAAACTACCCAATTTTCCTTTACCCTCCTTGGGGATGGATTACTTGTGGACTCCGTGGCGTTATGCCTACATCACCACCGCCGCAAAGCATGACGGCAAAAGCGGGCAATGCATTTTCTGCGAACTGCCCAAGCTTCCTGACGAAGATGCCAAAATCGTCTATCGTGGCGAAACCTGTTTCATCATCCTGAACAGCTTTCCCTACACTTCCGGGCATGTGATGGTTGTGCCGTTTGCGCATCTCGATGAATTGCAAAAGCTGCCCGAAGCCGCCGCCCAGGAAATGATGGCGTTGTCCCAAAAAATGGAAGGCGTGCTGCGACAGGTCTATTCGCCCGACGGCATTAACCTCGGCATGAATATAGGCCGCGCCGCAGGGGCCGGCGTCGCGGGACACATCCACATGCACGTTCTACCCCGCTGGGTCGGCGACACCAACTTCATGACCGTGACGGGAGAAAGCCGGGTCCTGCCGGAAGCGCTGGAGGA
>DATJHT010000102.1:0-3819 GCA_035493765.1 Terriglobales bacterium | reverse complement strand
GATTCACCTTGAGCCGCTAAGATCTTTGTAGTTCGCAGCAACACCGTTTCCATCGCGTAAATCTCGATGACCATGTCGGCGATCGCGCCCATGATCTCCTGCTGATCTTCAATCGCCTGCATGTATTTCTGCGTGGCCGCTCCGGCGGCAAACAAGCCTAACTTCTTGGCGGAAGCCACCAGTTTCTGCTCCTCAGCGAGCGGGCCGTCCGTGTCTTCGCTCGAAGAGGGACCGGAAAGAACTTCATCCATCAACTGTTTGATCGCAGGCATTAACGCAAGTTGGCCGCTCATGGCGCGCTTCAGCAGAAAACCCGTAATAATCAAACGGTTGATTTCGTTGGTGCCTTCGAAAATACGATTGATGCGGGCATCGCGATAGGCGCGTTCTGCGGGATACTCTTCTACGAATCCGTAGCCCCCGTAAATCTGAACCGTTTCATCTACGACGTAGGCCAGCATCTCCGACGCCCACACTTTAATGATCGAACACTCAACCGCATATTCCTCGATAGCCTTAAGCTTCTTCTTCGCAGCATCGCTCGCGGATTTGTCCACCGCTGCCAGCGCTGCATCCATAAGTCCCACCGTTCGATATACCAGTGCTTCGCCCACATAGATTTGCGCCGCCATGTTGGCGATCTTTTCACGAACCAGCCCAAAGTCTGCGATTACTTTGCCGAATGCTTTGCGCTGCTTGGCGTACGGAACCGCGTGATCAAGCGAACTTCGCGCGCCGCCCACACACATGGCGCCCAGCTTAAAGCGCCCGACGTTTAGGATGTTGAAGGCGATGACGTGTCCGCGACCTATGTCACCCAGAACATTTTCGGCGGGCACCTGACAATCATTCAAAATCACGGGACACGTGGACGATCCCCGAATACCCATCTTGTGCTCTTCCGCGCCAATGGAAAATCCGGGAAAAGTCCGTTCGACCAAAAATGCTGTGAACTTCTCCCCATCGACCTTTGCAAAGACCGTGAATAAGTCAGCGAAACCGGCGTTGGTGATCCACATTTTTTCGCCGTTGAGCACATAATGCTTTCCATCCGCCGAGAGAGCCGCACGGGCACGGCAATTGAGCGCGTCCGATCCGGAGGAAGCCTCCGACAACGCATACGCGCCCACGATTTCTCCAGACGCGAGTCGCGGCAAGTATTTCTTTTTCTGCTCATCCGTGCCGAAATAAACAATGGGCAATGTGCCGATACCGGTATGGCCGCCCCACGTCGTCGCGAACCCTGCATACTTGGCGATGTGGTCCGCGATTACTGCGGCGGTGACTTTGTCCATCTCCAGGCCACCGTAAGCTTCTGGGATTTCGACAGCGCTTAGACCGAGCTCGCCAGCTTTCTTCAGCAGATCGCGCGAGACGGAAAAATCCTTGTGCTCTATCTTCTCGATGTTGGGAACGATTTCATTATTCGCGTACTCTTCGGCCGTCTGGGCAATCAGCTTATGCTGCTCTGTGAAATCTTCGGGGGTAAAGATTTCTTCGGGAGAACGAGTCTCGAGGAGAAAACTTCCGCCAGCTGGTGTTGCTTGCGAAGCTGTAGTCGTAGCCATGAAATCTTGAAACCTTTCACCTCAGGAGGCACAGAGACACAGAGAATCTCTCATTGTAATACTCGGAGATAGTCAACTTAAGAACCTTGCCCGTTCGCGGGAGGCGGTTCCAAGGACCTGGGGTAGGTTTTCTCTGTGGCTCCGTGCTTCTGTGGTGAAAGGTCCTACCGTGACCCGAGGGGCAGCTTCCAATCGCGGGCGGAGACGTGGCCGGCGTGAATCCACGCAAAGCGGGTGAGAAGAGATCCCGCGACGGCAGAAACGGCGGCCGCCGTTCGCAGTGAGTTTGATCGTTTTTTTCCCGCCAACATGGTCATCAGACGCAAGGCAGCCGGAACCGGACCGGAAAGCAATCCTCCGATGCGAGTTGCGGTGCCGCTTGGTCCGTGCTTGAGCGGCTCGAGCGCACGCTGCTGCCGCGACTCGATTTGCAACCCTTGCCAGCTTTCCCAGACTGCAGCACCCAGGCCGAGCATTTCAAGCGCCCGGTTCCGCTGATTACCCATCAATTCGAGCAAGCCCACAGCGGCTGAGAGTCCCGACATTCCAAAATGAATTGGCAGGTTGCTGACATTTTTATTCCATACCGGAATCGTAGTAGCGCCAATTAGTACCCCGGTATAGTTCGAGAATGGAAGGCCGAACGCCAATGACGCAGCTTGCCCTGCCTGCTCCATCACCCGAATTGGAAAAGACGGCCCGTAGCGGTCGGCTAAAATTTGGGCGAACAGGGTAGCAGACGCGCCACTCGAAAAGCCCAGCAGCGTCCATACACCGACGGACATTGCGCTCTGGGGCTTAAATACTCGCAGCATGTTGAGGAACCTGGCGGGCCGGCCGAGATCGGCGATCAGTAATGCGGGCGAGAGTACAGACCCGGCGGCGGCTATCCACCGCGCGTCGCGAACAATCTTTCGATCTGCCCCGGTGTAGTCGGCGATCGCGCCTACCACGGCTGCCGACCCGGCCGCGCCTCCCACAAAAAAATACAGCGGAATTTCCCACGTCCAGGCTGGCTCTTTAAGCAGCGGGATGCCGTAGTATCCGGTTTCAACCGAAGCTGTCGGAAACGGCGCGCCTGCCGGATGGATGCCCGGTGCAGCAATTTTGCCGGTGCTTTCGGCCTCACGACGGATCTCAAATAGCCGTCGTTCGCTCGATTCATCAGGAACGCGTGGCGGAATTCGAACAGGATCGCTCATGATTTGGGTTTTCCGTTTTCCTTCGTGTGCCTTTGTGTTCTCTGTGATTCAGCTTCTTGAATTCCCGTTACGTCCATCAGCCAAAAACGCCGCGATCGCACCGCCAAGCAACATCAGTGCGCCAATCGCCGACGATCTCCAGGCTTTTTTCAAATAAATAGTCGGAACCTCAGGATTCGGCGGCAGATTATACGCACGCGGATCACCGCGGACAATGAACATCGCATGGGTCCCGCCTACGCTGCTGTCTGATGCATCGTAAAAAGTTGCGTCAGCCATACCACGCTCGTGCAGTGTTGTCATCCTGCTTTCAGCGTCGGCGCGCAATTTGTTGATCTCGCCGAACTGAATTGACTGCGTGGGGCACGCCTTTGCGCAGGCCGGCTCCATCCCAACCTTTTGCCGGTCATAACAGAATGTGCATTTGAACGCGCGACCGTCATCCCGGTTGCGGTCAACGACGCCGAACGGACAGGCGACTACACAATAGGCACAACCGTTACAGACATCCGGCTGAATAAAGACGCCGCCAAATTCCGTACGGACGATAGCTCCCGTTGGGCAGGCTTCCAGGCATCCGGCGTTCTCGCAATGCTTGCAGACGTCGGATGAAAACGACCACGAATTCAGCTCGGGTGCGTTGCCGCCGAATCCGGGCTCGGGCGACTGCTCTACAAATTTCACATGGCGCCAAGTCTGAGCCCCGACCGCCCCCGTATTGTCGTAGGAAAAACCGCTCCAGTTAAGACCGTCCTCGCCCACATTGTTCCATTCTTTGCAGGCGACTTCACAGGCTTTGCAGCCGATGCACAACGTCGAATCCGTCAGAAATGCTGTTGTTGGCATTTTGCCTCAAATAAAAACTTCTTACCGCACGTGCGCGAAGAGATTTTCAAATCGCAGTTTGAATGCCTTCCCCGCCGCGACTCAGATTTTCATTCCTATGGCGCTTCTCGCCAGGTTCTATGTTGCAGACCAGGGCCTTGGTTTCCATAATGCGCACGTTGGGTTCTTCACTGACTGCCAGCAGGTCGTTAGCGATATCGCCT
>DATJHT010000101.1:0-8752 GCA_035493765.1 Terriglobales bacterium | reverse complement strand
CTGCATGGAGCGTGAAAGATGACGAGGCCCCGAATATTTCTAGCCGACGACCACACTCTGCTGGTGGACGCGTTTCGCAAACTGCTGGAACCTGAGTTTGAAATCGTAGGCGCTGCCTCCAATGGGCGTGACCTGCTCGCCAATGCGCCAGATTTGAGGCCGGACCTGGTGATCGTCGATCTCGGTCTGCCTCTGCTGAATGGCATGGCTGCGGGCCGCGAGCTCAAGAAGCTGCTCCCTCGGACCAGGATCCTTGTCGTCACTGTGAATGAAGATTCTGCCGTTGCCCACGAGGCGCTCCGCGAATGGGCCTCAGGTTATTTGTTAAAGAAATCCGCGGCCGCAGAACTCACCTATGCCATTCGGGAGATCCTGAGCGGCAAGTCCTACGTGGCGCCGTCCGTAGCGAAAAAGTTGACCGAGGACTTCATTCGTGACCCTGTGACACGCGCTAAGGGATCTCTCACGCCCCGTCAACGCGAGGTCCTCCAGTTGCTCGCCGAAGGCCGAACGATGAAGGAAGCGGCAAACGTATTGAATCTCACCACGAGAACAGTTGCCTTCCACAAGTACAGAATTATGGAAGACTTCGGCATGCACAGCAACTCGGAACTCTACAAGCTGGCCATACGCGAGCGTCTGGTTTCTATGGGCTGAACAGCCGGCGCTTCCATATCGATGTCAACCGTCGATGGGCCGTTGCTCCGTTCGACGTCTGCATCAAAACGTCCAGCCGACACCGCTGCTGATGCCCAGCTCATTCTTCTTCGCTGTGCTTGGAGGACGGCTGTCGTAGTTATCCCAAAATGATAGGTTTGTGTAAAAGTTATTGGGAAGTTTCACGTAGAACGTGGTCTTTGTTGTTGCGCGAATGCGGCCTGCGTCCGATAAACCAGGAAAAAGAAAAAGGTACGATTGGAGATTGTATCGGTCGAAGCGGAGCAGCTGATACTTAGCGCCGAGCAAAGCCTCTATATTCTGACTGGGTGGCTGAGCAGCGGTGGCTTCAAACTGCTCGTGAGTGTAAACCGTGCCGAGTATCCATAGACCGCTATTCTGATTGGTTCGAAACAAATACTGACCGTAACCGCCTCCCAGCGTTGAGCGAAGTTGCAAATCTTGCTGAGAGCTATGCAGAAAATCGGACAGGCCTATCACAGACGAGTTTTTGCCCATAAAACGTTCCAGCGTCCCGGACAATTCTTGAAGGTTGGTCGTGGAGCTGTTCGTTTGCCCGCTGAAAGAGGAGGTCAAATTGACGCCCCCGCGCCAACGCGTCGTGGAGTACGATGCACTCGCATTGGTGGCCAGCGAAACCTGGTTATTGCCGCTGGTAAAGTCGGAACCAAAATCCATCGAACCAGTAAGCTGTCTCCAAAAATTCCGTTTCCTGGTTTCGATACCGATTACGTCCGGGCCTGCGGCGCTTATGGCAAAGCTGCCTGCGCGTATCTCAAAATCCTTTCCCGGCGCTTTCTTTGATGGAACTTTTGCTATCGTCCCAGCCAGATGGCTCCCATCCTTAAGGACAATCTGGAACACGGCGGGGCTTTTGACCGACTCCACCTGGAGCCAGTCCAATTGGATCGAGTTGGACACATAGTCAACGCTGAAATACAGGATTCCGTTATCCAGTTTGCTTATTTCGCCGGTTAGACGATCACCATTTTTCATGATCACGAGATCGCGGGTACTCGCGTGAGCGGAAACCGTGGCCCAGGCGAGTAGGAAGCAAATCGTGAAGCGGCCAATGTTTGACTCTGCACTATGAAAACGCGGCATTCTCGCTCCCGGAAGCCGCATGTAGCGGCCGAAGGTGTAGGCTCGGTTCGAAAAGAATAGCGTTATGGTTCGAAAAGAATCGCGTTATACGGTTGGGGCTGACCTTACCCTGCAGGACCTTTCACTTTGTGCGGGTTGTCGGCGTCTCGCTGCGTTGACCGCCGTGCAGGTGCGCACTGCCCGTGGGCCGCAGCCCTGTCCAGCGGCAATCCATCGAAGGACTCCAGCCAACTTGGCAGGATATTGAGCTGCCACGGTCGTCTGTACCTGTCAAAACTCCCAGTACAGTTGTGCCGCAACGCGGACGCATACTGGATTTCCCCGAGCCCGCGCACGGGTACGACACTCCTACTCACGAAAATGCTTTAATCATGTTCGGCCCGGGCTCACGGAGGGGAAGAATGAAAAAGCCAGCGATCGAAAAGCTTCACGCATTTGACTTGGACCAGGCCATGGTCCCATGGGAACTGCGGCGCCAGCAAGGCAAGCAACTGCGCCGCACAGTGCCGCGAGAGTCGCACGCCGAATGGAAGCCCGGAAAGACACGGCCCGACCCCGTAGAAACCGTGCAGGCCAACAACAAAGGACGGCAAGCGAACCTGGTTCCATTGCGCATGGGACGCATGGCCGCCTCGCCGTTCGCATTCTTGCGTGGTTCAGCATGTGTCATGGCGCGTGATCTCGCTGAGACACCCATCACCGGCTGCTCCGTTGTGATCGACGGCGATGCTCATCTGAACAATTTCGGCATGTACGGCACGCCACAGCGTGAGGTCGTATTTGATCTCAACGACTTCGACGAAGCGGTATTCGGCCCCTGGGAGTGGGATTTGAAGCGCCTGGTTGCCAGCGTAAATGTGGCAGGGCGGCAAAACGGATTAAACGCGCGCGAGCGAGCGGCGGCCGTCGAGCGTTGCGTAGGCGGCTACCGGTTCAATGTCAATCGCCTGGGGCAGATGGGTGTCTTGGACGTGTGGTATCTCCACGCCTATCCTGAACGCAAGAACCCGTTGGTGAAGATGGATCCCAAGTCAAAGGCGGTCATCGGAAAGACACTCGCAAAAGCGCAAAGAACCGACAACCGCGCACTTCTGCCCAAAGTCGCTGATCACCGCACCGATGGGTCGTGGACTTTTCGCGAAGATCCACCCATCCTGACCAAGATCGACAAAGCGACACGCGACAAAGTAGTGAAAGGCCTGAATGACTACTCAGAGTCTCTTTCACTCGAAAGGCGTTTTATGCTGAGCCGGTATCACGTGGCTGACGTGGCGCACAGAGTGGTCGGTGTGGGATCGGTCGGCACGCGGGCATATCTTATTCTGCTGTTTGGCAACGGTGATGACGATCCTCTGTTCCTGCAGGTAAAGGAAGCCGTTGCGCCCGCGCACGGGCCCTTCGTGCCGAAACTCCCCGTGTACGAGCACAACGGGAAGCGCGTCGTCGTCGGCCACAGAGCCCTTCAGGCATCGTCCGATCCCATGCTTGGCTACACCACAATCGAGGGCCGCGATTACTACGTAAGGCAAATGAAAAATCTCAAGGCCTCCATGCCGGTTGAGTTTCTTACCGGGATTACGTTCAATTTCTATGCCTGGGCCTGCGGAACGATCCTCGCGCGTGCTCACTCCCGGACCGGCGATCCCGCACGTATCGCTGGCTATTGTGGCAATTCCCCTGTTCTCGATGAGGCGCTGGCATCCTGGGCGGAAAGTTATGGAGACCAGACGGAGTCGGACCACGCTGCTCTGCTGAAGGCAATCCGCCAGAACAAGGTGAAGGCTGATCTTGCCTCGGTGGAAACAAATTAAGAAACGCCAATCGTCCGAAACAAGCGGATGTACGAAGGTCTCAGCGGCGGGGATCGTCGTGAGATCAGAAATGCGCAATGCTCAGAACGCCCGGCCGATTTGAAAGAAGAATCTGGCCCGCCCATAATCCCCAACCGCGCCGCCGATTTCGATTGGGCCGATGATCGTCGTAGCGATCAGGCCCGCCGCAAAATCCATTGGCAGATTGGGTGGTTTGGGACCATTTGGAAGCTGATAGGTCTTACCCAATTCGTATGTGCTGACAAAGTCCAGTTTGTCGCCCAGGAAGGGCGGCAGGGATGCCAATGTCCTGATATAGCCCATCTGAAATAGAAAATACTGGTTCGTAAGCAGTTCGTTGCTTCCCCAAGCCACTAAGTGCCGAGCACCGCCAAGAGAAAATGAGGGTATGCCCGTCTTGTAGCCGAAACTCGTGCCGCCGGACGGGTTGAAATATACGGAAGATCGTCCATTCAGAGGGAAGAAGTTACTGGACTGTACCTCAGCCAGCGGAAATGCTCCGGGTGCATCCGGGTTGACAACGAACCCCTTCGCATACAACAGGAGCCTCCTCCCTGCAAGTGGAACAACAGGATTATCCGTATCTTCCACCTGATATTGAGCTCGGATATCGCCGGTTTGGCCAGAGACGGTGGGCAATACGGACGAATTCCCGATGATCGGTGACAGCCGTTCATAGGCGCCTTCATAGCCCAGACGCAATTCGCCACTTCGCCCAAAAGCATATCCCGCATCCACACCGCCGCCAGCCTTTTTCTGCCTGTAGGTCGCCAGAAGTGTTTGATCCGAATAAAGATTGAGCTGAGTGCTGAACAGTCCCACACGTGGCGAGATAAACCAACGAGTTGTAGGTTTGAACGGATGGTAATACTCGCTGTCCAGACCATAATTCGAGCCCACAATCACATCGTTGCGCAACTCCGAACGGTACCTGCCAAAATCCGTATACGTAATCCTGGCCCCGACAGTGAACAGCACGTTGTTGTACTGCGATCCATCAATAAAGATCAGCGGGCGGACCAGGGGCGGGATGTAGGGCTTTCGTTCAGTCTGAATCTGCAGGCCCTGCTGGTTGTTCCTCTCCACCATCGAGTACGTAAGGCTGAGGAACTGTCCCGTCCCCGACATCGCCATAATGTCTTTGTTCACCCTGTCTGTATTGACAGGCGTTCCTGCTAAATCAGAGAGACTCTTTTCGACGTCGTGCGCCAGTTCCGGTCTCCCGCCCACGACCTCGACAAACTGTGGCACGGGCGTAGTTTTACGCCGGGCCTCCCGATCGGCTAGATACTGCTTCCACGTGCTCTCGTCGACCGAAAAAGTGGAGAGAACCGCGCTCTTCGAGGCCGCTGCATCATATCCCGCTTTGATAATTTCGTTCGCCTGGTTGTAGTCCAGGCTCGTGTACTTCTGCAACGGAACCGACACCAGCAGGTCCGCTTTCTCCATCGAGCGGAGCTCGTTCGCGGCAATCATCACGGAAACAGATCGCCCCAACACCCCAAAACTGGAAAGCGACGCGTCAGGATCCAGCGGTGCTACCTCGAGGTGAACTCCCAGCACCACGTCCGCACCCATCTCTTTCGCAACGTCGATCGGGATATTCTGCAACAAACCACCATCGGCGAAAATATGATTGTCCGAACGAACCGGCGTAAAAAGTCCCGGCAGGGACATCGTCGATCGCAACGCCAGGGCAAGAGATCCGCTTCGGAAAACGTAGGGTTTTCCAGATTGCAGGTCTGTCGCGACGCAGGCAAATGGGATCGGCAGCTCATTGAAGCTTGAAAGCTCGGAATACGGGAGTGCAATGGGATCGAGAATCAGCGAAACTTGCTGGCCGGAATTGAATCCCTCAGGCAAGTGCAATCCCTTGTGCAATCCGAATTCGAGCGTGCTGGGATAGTCACGGGCGTCCTCTTTGCGCCGGAACGTCAGATCGCTGTAAGGCGTTTGACCCCGCAACACCGCGTCCCAATCGATGCCCTGAACAATCTGCCGCACCTCCGACGCGGATCTTCCAGTCGCATACAATCCGCCGACCAGCCCGCCCATGCTGGTTCCTGCGACATAGCTCACCGGTATCCGGTGTTCCTCCATCCACTGAATGACCCCGATGTGAGCCAATCCCAATGCACCGCCGCCCTCAAGAACGAGCCCTAGCTTTGGACGGCGCGCGCCCGAAGGCAGGAGTTGGTTTTGCGGCAGAGCGCTTGTCGCTGAAAACATAATTCCGGCAAGGACCAGCGACACTAGCTTCCGGATCTGCATACCAATCGGATTCTCCAGACCTGAAAAATCCTAAAGCGCACCCACCGGGCCAACAACTGGCACAACTGACAGGTAGCGCCGCGTGAATGTCAACGAGACGTACCAATTCCGGAGGAGCCGCAAGTGACTTTATCGGCGGCAGGGACCAGGCGACATGCGACTCTGAATTATTCCCTCGATCCGATAGCCGAGCGACCGGCATTGAATCCATTGCTCGTTGGGATCGGCGCCTCTGCGATCACCACCGTTCCTTCGCCGGGTTTTGACTCGATGGACAATCTTCCGCCAATGCTGCGTAGACGCTCGTGCATCGCTGTAAATCCAAGACCGGCAGGAACCTCTCCAGTCTTGAATCCGTGTCCCCAGTCCTGCACCCGCATTCGTAGCGCCCCCGGTGCCTGAGTCAGACTCACTTGCACTCTGGTTGCATCGCTGTGCTTGACGACGTTGCTCAGGGCCTCCTGCGCGACGCGGTAAAAGCAAAGTGAAACATTGCCGGAAAGACCATCCAGTGCAATCTGCGCCTCAAGATTGATCTGCAATCCGTGTCGTTTCGCCATCTCCTGGCACAAGTCCTTCATCGCTGCCTTCAGCCCGAGATGCTCCAGTTTGGAAGAGTGCAGCCGATGCGAAAGATTGTGTACATCAGAAATAAGTGCATCCAGCTCTGCAACCGAATGATCCAGTTCCGCGCGGCTTGCCACCGCGTCTACCGGCAGTTGATTGCCTGACATTCCCAGCTGCACTGAAACCAAAGAAAGCCGCTGGCCGATATCGTCGTGCAGCTCTCGCGCAATATGCCTCCGCTCCTCCTCGCTCGTATGGATGAGCCGCCCAGTCAGAAGCCTGACTGCCTGATCTGAACGTTTGCGGGCCCGCATTTGAATCATCAGCAGGATGATAAGAATCGACTGGAGCGCGAGAATCGCGATTCCTACCCAGACATATTTGCGGTAAAGCTCCCAGGCCGAGAACTCCCGGTACATTATTGCCGTTCCTGCCGGCAATCTGCTCTCCGGAATATTCCACTTCTTCAGTTGACGCCAATCCACGGCTATCTCATTCGGAGGCGCTGGCTCAACTGGGATGGAGGCGACATTCTTGCCGTTCAGGATTTGGAGTGTAAGGCCCGCTGCCTTGCGGGCAGATGCCTCTATCTGCAAAAGACTGCCGCCCACAATGCCACATCCCAGAAATGTCTCAAATGTCCCATATACCGGCGCATTCGAGGAGTCGACAACCAGTCGGCATACGTGCTGTGGGATATACGGTTGCCCGCGGGCATCCCTGAAGAACGTACTGAAGAGCACAACGCTGTGACTGGGAAGCTGCCCCAGACGACTTAACAGTTGTGACATTGGCAGATCTTCGAGATAAACAAAATCCAGCCTGCCCACGTAACTCTTAAATTCACCCGCCACACCGTTTCGGCGCGATATGTCGTCCTCAGACGTACCCGCAACCAGGAAGATCCGCTGTGTATCCGGCTGTAATTTGAGGATAAGCCCCACCGTGCCTGCATAGCCGATGGTGTTGCTCACCCCAGTTACGTTTCGCGGCAATTGTGGCGGCAGCGCCTTGTTCTCGATAACTGAGAAAACAATTGGCACCCCGGGAAATAACTGCTCTCCATACTTCATCATGAAGCTGAACGCTGGCGGTCCAACGGTCATGATCACCTTCATCTTCTTTCCGGCGTACTTCTGGCTGATCGTCTCTGCGAGTGCCGGATAGTCGGCTGGCAGCCGATTTTCATCCATGTACTCTTCAAAAATCTGGGTGCCGGGTTCTCGTCCTATGGTTTCCAGGATCGCCTTCGCGGCGACGACATTTGCAGGAAGGCGAGAGCTTTCCATGTGAAGCACAAGTACGTTCTTCACGGTCTGGGAGGACGCCGAAGATAGCAGGAATGTCACCGCCAACCCCACCATTACTTGGCGCCAAAGCTTCATCGGTTAAAGACTACACTGCGATGCAACCCCAGACTGTAAATGCAAGAACACCGGGAAAAGCAGGCAGAATGCTGAGCCAGACCCCACTAAGCATTGTTCGGCCAGATATCTCCAATGCGGGGCGTGAATCGTACGTCAGGACAAATGGGGGCCCGATGGTAGAGTCGGAGAAAAGAAGAGCTTTCCCGCCATCGCTTCCCGTGCCGCCACCAGAAGATCGCTGTGCATGCGGCGCTTTATCACATAGCTGCCGCCTATCTCACGAGCGGCACAGGCGTAGTCTGCATCTTCCATCACCGTGAGAAACACAATCTTGGTCGCGCAAGCGGACTTTTTTAAACTTCGTGCTGTCTCAAATCCGTTTTTTCCCGACATCCCTATGTCTAAAATCACCAGATCTGGATGAAGAGTTGAAACCGCATCGAGAGCTGCATCGCCGCCGGTCGCAGTGGCGAGGATGTCGAACTCGCCTTTCATGATGTCGCACGCGGCCACAAGTGCGCCGGGATGATCGTCAATGAGAACAACGGTCGCCTTTGGCTTCCATGACTGTGCCATGTCTCCTGCCTGGTCAACGCGCTGGTGGGGGGAGCCCCACGTTCACGCTACTGCCGCGGTGGTGACCTGCCAACTGTCAGAAAGAGCAGAAGTGCTGAACCATTAGCCTGGCCAGAGCCGCCGGAGCCGGAACTCCTTTGTGAGAACGATGTGGCCGCGTAGTTGGATGCAATTCTCATTCAGCCGTTTCCTGTAACTTCTGACAGTTCCAGCCCCGTTTAGATAAACCTATCCTTGCGATGCAACGTGGATTCCGGGATCGTGTGCTCCTCCTGCGTTGGGTTCCCGCGTGGAGTCTTCCTGGTGGAGAGCGGGTTTTCAGAACCGCCAAGGGGAACGAAAAGAGTATGAGCCGGC
>DATJHT010000100.1:0-15943 GCA_035493765.1 Terriglobales bacterium | reverse complement strand
TTCATCAGGCGATCGGTGTCTTTGAGCATGAGACCGTAGAACTCTTGCCGCTGGCCATCCCGAAGCTCCCTGCGTTGCAGAGTCTGCAAATATAAGCGAAGGGAGGCAATGGGAGTCTTGAGCTCGTGGGTTACAGCGTTGATAAAGCTGTCATGCTGCTCATTTTTGCGGATCTCGCGAACCAGAAAGCTGGTATTCAGAATGAGGCCGGTAACAATGGCTCCAAAGAAAAGGATTCCAAGCAGGACTTTGACGTCCTGTTGCCAATTTAGGATGATCCAGCCAAACCCGACCGCGACAGAGGCAGACGCCAACAACACGCCGAGAGAGAGGAAAAATGCGACTTTGCCGCGCCGGCTGATCCGCATTCAGCGATTTTAGCGCGAGACTGCGCAGGCCGCTAAGGTGAACAGGGGGCCGAAGTCTTAGGTTGAAGCCAGCTCAGCCTGAGCGGTCACAGCAGCTGCCGATTCATCGGCGCCTATCTGTGCACGTTCCTGCTCGCGCAATTCATCCAGTTTTACGCGATAGACGTGACGGGCCAAGCCCAGCTTCTTCAAGGTCCAGATTCCATACCAGTTCAAATCAATCTCATACCACTTCAAACCGTGACGAGCCGAAACTGGATGCGCATGGTGATTGTTGTGCCAGCCCTCGCCGAACGTTACCAGCGCAACCCACCAGCTGTTCGTGGAAAGATCGCGGGTCGCGAACCGGCGCGTTCCCAAGCTATGCGTTGCGGAATTCACCAGCCACGTAGAATGCAATCCGAATACAGTGCGGACGAATAGTCCCCAAAACAGAAACGGCGCCCCGCCAATCGCAAACAGCGCGACTCCCATCAGGATGACGGGAACGTAGTGGTACTTGGTGATCCAGACGTGAAACTTCGATTTCGCGAGATCAGGAACGTAGCGCGATAGTGTTTGCGTGTCCTGGTGAAGGCTCTTGCCCATGAGAATCCATCCCATGTGCGCCCACCATTTACCGTCGATGGGAGAATGGGGATCGCCTTCTTTGTCTGAGAACTGATGGTGAATGCGGTGAGTGGCCACCCAGAAAATCGGACCGCCTTCCAGCGCGAGAGTCGCACAGACCGTAAGAAAATACTCAATCCACTTCGGGGTCTTGTACCCGCGGTGGGTAAGTAGCCGATGGTAGCCCATCCCGATGCCCAGGCTGCCTGAAATCCACCACAGCACGATAGCCGTGGCCAACGCCTTCCAAGTGAAGAAAAACAGCGCCGCAATGGCGCCTAAATGGAAAGCCATCATAAAACCGGCTGTCACCCAGTTGATCTGGCCATCTTCCCGTTTGCGTTCTAAAGTTTCGAGTCTCAATTCCATGTCTGCGCGCGCTCCCATCCCACCCTTAAACGTAGCAGCGAGATTCCAGTCATGGCTGTAATACTTGTGTAATAGGGAGGCGAAGTGGTTACGCGCGTAATTTTCGGGAATGCAGACATCCAGAATGCAAATTGGGGAAGGGTGATCAGGCTCGGCGCTCGGGGATTGAGCCGTGGTGCCAATCCCGCAGCAGATCGTCTGCAAGCCGCACCCAGCGTTCGAAAGGCGGCTCCCACGGTTCTAACTCTGGCCCGCCGTCACCTTCTGCGTTAATATACGGAGCCAATCCACTCTTGCCCGGAAACTCTGAAGCGTTTGGGAAACGGCTATCACTCTGCGGATTCATGTAGTCTCCTGGGAGATCTAACCCTGTTCCGGAACCAGAGTCTCACATCAGAAATGGATAATGTAGCGGGTGAAAAGGGGTATTACTTTCGTGCGGACTTCAGCGAAATTTGGATAGAAACACATCGAAAGTTCGGATTCGGATTGGAATCCGCATACGCCTTTTTGAGGCATTTTCTGTGGATTTGCCCTTGACTTAGCCCTAAAGGGGTCTAGCATAGAAGTATCACCTCCGATCCACTTCAGGATCGAATGGGCCGGTAGCCAAGGATTTGTCACCGCTTCTTGGTCGCTGGCCCATTTAAATTTAATTTGAGATGTGCACAAACTTGATCGCTAAATGGACTAGCTCACGACCCAGTCCCGCATCCTTCGCGCCACCGATTCCGGCACCTCTGCCTCCAGTTCCACTACTCCGTCTGCATACTGCCGCGAGTAGATTCGTGAGCGGGCTTCGAGCAGCGCCAGAGCTTTGCCTTCCTTCTGCGGAACTCTGAGTCGCACCCGGCTAATGGCGTCCGCAGAAAGCATTTGATCGATTCGGTCGAGTAATGTGCTTAAACCAATGCGTTTGGTTGCCGAAACATGCACGATGTGAGCATCGTCTCGCAAGCTGTCGCGCTGCTTGGGCGGCAGTACGTCGATCTTATTCTGGACGTGCAGAGTCGGTTTATCACCAGCTTCGAGTTCCTTCAGGACTTCGTCCACCTGCGCATCCTGTTCGGCGGAAAGCGGGTTGCTGGCATCCGAGACATGCAGGACTAGCGAAGCCCGTTGCACCTCTTCTAGCGTCGCGCGAAACGACGAAACCAGCGTGTGCGGCAGATTGCGGATAAAGCCCACCGTGTCGGACAGCAGAACTTTGCGCTTCGAAGGCAAGCTTACGGAGCGCAACGTTGGATCAAGCGTTGCAAACATTCGTGGCGATTCCAGCACTGCAGCTTTGGTCAGGGCATTAAACAATGTTGATTTGCCCGCATTGGTGTAGCCGACCAGGGCCACGGTCGCGACCGGAACCGATTCCCTTCTCTGCCGCTGCTGCGCCCGAATGCGGCGAACATTTTCGATCTGCTCATGCAAATGCCGTATACGACGGTGAATTTTGCGCCGATCGGTTTCCAGTTGGGTTTCACCAGGTCCCCGTGTGCCGATTCCGCCACCAAGCTGCGACATTTCGGCGCCTCGCCCGGTAAGCCTGGGGAGCATGTACTCGAGTTGTGCCAATTCCACTTGCAGTTGGCCTTCGCGAGTGCGCGCGTGCGTGGCAAAGATATCGAGAATGAGCTGCGTGCGGTCGATCACCCGCGCGTTCACAAGTTTTTCGATATTTCGTTGTTGCGACGCTGTGAGATCGTGATCGAAGAGAATCAGATCGGCGGAGGTTGACGCTGCCGCGCCGGCAATTTCCTCCAGTTTGCCCTTGCCGATCAGGGTAGCGGGATCAGGACTGTCGCGATGCTGAAGAATGTCGCCGACGATCTCAGCTCCGGCGCTCACTGCCAGATCGCGCAGTTCGCCCAGCGACTCCTCAGCGCTGAATTGTGGTTGTGAGTTCTGACGTGGAGCGGAAGCTGCGTCGCGCGCAGCTTGGGCTATGCTGGTGGGTGATTTCGGCTTTTTTCTCTTTGCGCGATAATCCAGACCGACAAGGAATGCGCGCTCCTTGCGCATTCCGGCAGGCACCGAACGGCTACCCTTGGATTTTTCAGCCCCATCCGCCAGCGCCCGCGACAATCTCGATTCAGTACTGCGCAAAATTGGGCGGCCTCATCCTTCGGTGCCGGACGCCGGGGCGATTTCTCCGGTGTCGGCTGGCTGGCTTGCAACCACCCTGGGTTTTTCCGAGAACCCGTGAGCTCGCCCAACCGCGACTGTCGAAATCGCATGTTTGAAAATCAGCTGCTCCTGATTATTGGTCTCAAGCACAACTGAGTATTTGTCGAACGAACGAATACGTCCGGTCAGTTTTACTCCGCTCATCAGATAAATCGTGATAGTGCTGCGTTCCTTGCGAGCGGTGTTAAGGAAGGTGTCTTGAATATTCTGCGTCGCCGGCTTATTTTCCATGCCGATCTCCTGTGCCACTTAATGACCGTATCTGGTTTCAGCCCCAATCACATACCATACGGATTTTGTACAACATTGGTAACAATACGGCCTGGGCAAAGACTTTTCAACCGGGGTTGCTATCGTTTGTACAACCTTCGCGTCTATTAGCGTTGAATTGCGCCGAGGGAGTACTATGTCCGGCGGGCTTAAACACATATGACAAGAATATCTCTTGGTCCACTGAACTTCTCCATTCTGCTGATGGCGACGACGGCGCTTTCACAATCTGCGCCCGCGAAAACACCAGAGGCTCTGCCATACTCTCCGAGTTTGGACGTCAGCTCGATAGACCGCTCCGTTGATCCATGCGTCGATCTCTACCATTACTCGTGCGGCGGCTGGCAGAAGAAAAATCCCATTCCGCCCGATCAGACTTCGTGGTCGGTTTACGGCAAGCTTTACCAGGACAATCTGAATTTTCTGCGCACAATTCTGGAGCAAGCTGCCTCGAACTCCGGAACGCGCACTGCCGTAACGCAGAAGATCGGGGATTTCTATGCCGCATGCATGGACGAATCCGGCGCAGAAAAGCGCGGAATCTCGCCGCTAAAGGCAGAGCTCGATTCCATCGCGGACCTCAAATCCGCGAAGCAGATGGCCGCGCTGATCGCCCGCCTGCAGCTTACATATGGAGGATCGATAGTTTTCAACGCGGGTTCGTCGCTTGATCCCGACAACTCTGAACAGCAGATCGCTCAACTCGATCAGGGTGGCTTAGGGCTTCCCGACCGCGATTACTACGTGAAAGACGACGCCAAATCCAAAGAAACCCGTGACCGCTACCTCCAGCATGTGCAGCGGATCTTCGAATTGGCCGGCGATAATAGCGAATCAGCGAAAGCAAATGCTGATACGGTGATGCGGCTGGAAACCTTATTAGCTAAGGCATCCTTGACCCGAGTGGACAGGCGGAATCCATACAACCTGAAACACAAAATGAAGTTGGCGGAATTGAACCAGTTGGCCCCGAATCTCGACTGGTCCGCTTACTATCGTGAAGCCGACTATCCGCAAATTGAGATTCTGAACGTCAGCACTCCTGAGTTCTTCAAAGAAGTAAACGCTCTGTTGGCTTCCGAGCCTATTGCAAACTGGAAAACCTATCTGCGATTTCACGTGGTCAACTCGGCTTCGCCGTATCTGTCTTCCAAATTCGTGGATGAGAATTTTGAGTTTTACCGTAAGTACCTTCGCGGAGCAAAAGAACAACAGCCGCGCTGGAAACGCTGCGTTTCCTATACAGATCGGAATCTCAGTGAGGCCCTGGGTCAGGCCTACGTGGCGCGGGTGTTTTCGCCAGAGCTCAAGGCAAGCACGCTCGATATGGTTAACCGGATCGAGGCAGCGATGGAAATCCGTATCGGCCAGCTCGACTGGATGAGTCCCGAAACTAAAACCCAAGCGCTGACCAAACTACATGGCATTCGCAACAAGATTGGCTATCCCGACAAATGGCGCGACTACAGTTCCGTAAAAATCCTTCGCGATGACTTCGCCGGTGACGTGGAGCGAGCTCAGCAGTTCGAGAACCGTCGCGACATCAACAAAATCGGCAAGCCCGTGGACCACGGCGAGTGGGAAATTTCGCCACCGACTGTTGACGCGTACTACGACCCCCAGATGAATGACATCAACTTCCCTGCCGGCGTTTTGCAGCCGCCTCTCTATGACGCGAAGTTAGACGACGCGCCGAACTATGGTGATACTGGCGGCACCATCGGCCACGAACTCACCCACGGGTTCGACGACGAAGGCAGCCAGTTCGACGCCAAAGGCAATTTGCGTAACTGGTGGACCGAGGACGATCGCAAGCAATTTGAGTCCCGCACGAAGTGCGTGCAGGACCAGTACGCGCAATACGTCGTTGTAGATGACGTACACATCAACAGCGCGCTGACACTGGGTGAAGATGTCGCCGACTTGGGCGGCGAACTTCTGGCTTACATGGCATGGAAGGATGCGACCAAGGATAAAAACCTTCAGCCAATCGACGAACTAACTCCGGAGCAGCGGTTTTTCATAGGATTCGCGCAGTGGGATTGCGCCAACGAACGTCCGGAGGACTTGCGGGTCCGCGCAGCCACTGATCCACACTCGCCGGCACAGCACCGAATTAACGGAGTCGTGGTGAATATGCCGGAGTTCACGCATGCCTTCTCGTGCAAAGAAGGTCAGCCAATGTCCAAACCGGCGGACAAGGTATGCAAGGTCTGGTGATTTGCGACTTAAACCGGCAGCTCTTCCTGCAGCCACTCGGGCTCAGGTTTGGGTTCGGCGGTTAGGTCGAGGATTAATTTTTCCAGCACCATGCGTTTGCTGGGCGGATTCGATCGCAACGCCAGGTCCGTTTTGGCGACCAGGCGAATCGCGCGTGTGAGTTCGCGCTTTGACTTATATCGCCGCGCCTGGCGAATGATGTCATCGGCTGCGAACGGGGGCACGCGAAAACCCTGCCAGAGGGCGGCCCACAACATGCGTTGATCGCGCACATTGCGCTCGAGAATCACTAGCATCTGACGAAATGTTTTCGCCAGCATGTATAGGTGACCGATGGCGGCCTCTTCCCCTTCCCCGGTGGAAAGAATCGCATCCAGAGTTTCGAGAGCGCGAGTTCGGTCGCGAGCTGAGATAGCGTCGGTAAGCTCGTAAAGCGATCGCTGTTTGGCCGCAAGCACCATGGTTTCGACATCGCCGAGCGTGACTCGCTTTTTCTCGCCAACGTACAGAATCAGTTTTTCGAGTTCGTTGGAAATCATCATCATGTCGCCGCCAAGTGAATCCACCAACTCACGCGCGGCGTCGGCATCAATCTTCACTTCGCGGCTAACGCAGTATTCCTGTATCCAGCGGACGGCATCGCTCTCTTCGACCCGGCCAAGCTCCACGATCGCGCTGTATCGGCCCATGTTTTCGCGGATGCGCTCGTAGCGCTCCTTATCGGTCAGGTCCATACGGCGCGCGTCGGCGGGAATGCTGATGTGGTCGGCGACAAATATTAAGACCGCATCTGGGTTTGGATCGCGAGCGTACTCTTCAATCGCCTTCAGCTTGTCTTCGTTGGATCCGCGTCCGAACAGCGTTTTGACCCCGCGCACAAAGAAAATCTGGAACGGCGCCATGAGCGATGGCGTCCGCGCGCGGTCCAGCACCTCGGCCAGTTCGGTATCTGCAAGATCGAAATCAAAAAAGCTGAACTCACGTAAGTCGCTCGGCACTAGGTACTGCAGGACGGCGTCACGGCATTTCTTTCGGAAGAAAACCTCATCGCCAACGAACACATATACCGGCCGCAGCTTCCGCGCTTCGACTTCTGCAACAAAGCGCTCGGCCTGGGCGAAGGCGCGCACTAAAAGGCCTCCAGAATGTTAGAGACCAGGGTACGTGCAAACTCATGCGAAAGACGCTGCAGCGCGGGAGAGTCCTCTTCAAAAAAGCTGCTCAGCTCTTGCGAGACCTGGTACTGCTCGCGAAAGGTGTATGCGGGGTTCTGGTACAGCACTCTTCCCTGACGATCATTCAGCGACACACTCATACTGACGATCACCAGCACACTCGATGCCCTGCCAGTCTGGGTGTCATAAGTAAGCGGAGTGGTGTGTGTGGAAAGAACGGTACCGTGGAGGATGGCGTCCGAGGCCCCTGCATCCGTCGTAATGCGATATTTAGTGCGCGTTGCAAACTCCTGCGCCACCGCCGCCGTCAGGGTCTGCTCAATTTTGTATGTCTGGGTCTGATTGACGAATGCGGGAACGGCGATTGTTCGCAGATCCGATGGAAGTAGATTTGCGTGCCCCGCAGTGTGATATCCGCAGGCTCCCATAATTAAGCAGGCCACCAACGCCAGCGTTGCCCGCCTCACTGAATCTGCCCTCGAGGACGGGCTGCGGCCATGGACTCTGCGCATTCCACAGCACTCGCTGCTGCGATGCGCAAATTATCGAAAGCTCCCCAAAGCCAGACGGACCGAGGGTTAAAGCCATCAGGTGTGACTGATACCAAAACTTCGTTCTGTCCAGCCGCATTCACATTATTGGGGGCTTCTTGCGATGACGGGACCACAGAAACATGTTCACCCCCAAGCGCTGCAGAAATTTGAGCAACATCTGTCTTATCTTCAAACTGCAGATTGACGGCGATTGAATGACTGTGAAAAACCGGCGCTTGCACAGTCAAGATAGAGGGAATGGGAACCTTGGCATTGCCGGTTATTTTTCGATAGTGCTGCGTGACGCGGTCGGAAACGGCCGAAATCGATTGCGTGGATTCCTCGCCGAATTTTGAAACCATATTGAATGCGACCTGCACGTCAAAAATCTTCTTGGGAAGTGGTTGAAAGGAGAGCAAATTTACGGTTTGCTGATGCAACTCGTCCATCCCCTTTTGTGCATATTCAGAGGCGGGCTGATATACAACCGCTGCGGCATATGCTATCGATGCAGCGGCCTGCACGCGGCTGAGTAACATCGCCAGAATAACCGCAACCGGATGAGCAACTACAGCCGGGCCAGGTTGGAGCTCCGGAGTGGAAATTACGCCCAATTCGCGTTCCAGCCATGGAGATCTTACGCTCGCACCTGGCTCTTCTCCGAGCGCGTACGATAAGTCCACGATCGCACTGCCCGCATCCCGTGCTTGCTTCCAGTTTTTAAGCGTGGAGTCGGCGTCCGAGGCAAAAAAGGTGAAGTCCATGCCTTCGAATTGCTCGGCGCGAATACCCTGAATGAATGTGATTTCGTCTCTCAGTGCTTCGAGTTGACCAAGCGTCTCATCATCGTCGAGCAACTTTACTTCGGTAGAGGGAAAGTTTCGCTGTTCGAGCATCTCAGCAACTTCTTTACCTTTGAGCGACGCAGCTCCAACAATGGCCACGCGATAGAACCCGCGCGTTACGTCTGCGTGCGCTAGCCCGACAGTTTTGCCATTCGAACTCATGAGGTCTGGGATGCCTCACTATAGCTGGGCGGAGGCGGATTGCGCTTCCGGCGAAATATCCACTGTAGCCGCCAAAAGATTCCAGAAAACATGTAGGTGACGGCGATCAGGAACAATACCGGACGGGAAAAGAACCAGATGCCGGCAAATACAAGTGCGAGCAATGCGATCACCTGAAAAGGCTGGCGCGTACGAAAATCTATGTCCTTGAAACTATAGAACCGCCATTTACTTATCATCAGCGAAGCCGCCAGAAACAACGCTACCAGCCATGTAAGGGCAGCCACCCACCAAAGCAACGGCGATCCGCCGGTAAAGTGCACTATGGCTGCAATAACACCAGCTCCAGCAGGTATCGGCATTCCCACAAAGTATTTCTTTCCAGGCCGTCCTGGATTGGAAGGTTGAGGGTTGATCGCAATATTGAAACGGGCCAATCGGCTGGCCCCGGCCACCAGAAACAGAAAGCTTGCTATCACGCCAAGCTGCACTACCCCAAACTGCCCGAATTTCGTAGCAATCTCCGGCAAATCCATACTCGGGGAAATAAAATGAAAGCCCCACATCCAGGCAAGCAAAGCCGGGGCTACACCGAAGGTGATGACATCTGCCAGCGAATCCAGTTCTCGTCCGAACGCGCTTTCAGTATGCGTAAGACGAGCGATTCTGCCATCCAGCCCATCAAACAGGACGGCAAATCCGATTGCTTTCGCGGCATTATCGAAATGCCAGAATTCCTGTTGACCCCCATGAATCGTCTGCAGAATGGCATAGTAGCCCGCGGCAATGTTAGCTACCGTGAACAGCGAGGGCAGAATGTAAATGCCGCCCTTGCGCAAACGGCGGGAAGCGCGGTCTTCGGTCCTACGCTGAAGAAATCGTGAATCCATATCAGTATTTCGTCCGCCTCTGCTGCCCCGCGGAAACCGTCGTAAGTTCATTTCTGTTCGTATTCAGATACGCCAGGACACTGGAGCCGCCTTTTACGCGATCGCCGGTCTTGACCAGAATCGTCGCCCCGGGGTCGAGTAACAGATCCGTACGAGAACCGAACTTGATCAGTCCGACGCGCTCCCCGCGCTCCACCTTCTGACCAATCTGCTTAGTAAAGACAATACGTCGCGCCAGTAATCCGGCAATCTGCTTAAAAATTACTGTGTGTCCTTCGCCCTCAACCGTGACCGTATTCTGTTCATTGCACTCGGCACAGGCGGGGTTCATTGCATTCAAAAATTCTCCCGGCTGATAATGCGCGGCCCGGATGATACCGGTAATTGGTGAACGGTTCACGTGAACATCGAACACATTTAGGAAGATGCTTACCCGCAGCACCGGCTTGCCATCTACATGAACATTCGCAACTTGAGTGACTTTGCCGTCAGCAGGAGAAACCACAGCACCGGGGTCATCCGTAATGGTCCGTTCAGGATCACGAAAGAACCATAAAAAGAATCCTGCGAGCAGGATTGGAATTACCGCCCAGAACGGACCGGTCAACCACCCAATCAGTACGGCGGCGAAAAACAGCACCACGCCATAGTAATAGCCATCACGAACCATTAGAGGGCATTATATTGCACACGAACGTGGCAACCGAGGTTCAATCGAAAGGAACCGCTGCGCAGTCAGCAGATACAACTATCCTCTAGTGTGTTTGGCGCGGGGAATAATGGGCAATTAGGCGACTTGGCCGTGCTGCACGTGGTCACGGTACTGCCGCTCGATGCCTTCCATCTGGTCTTTGAGCCGCAGTTTCAGCTTTTTTAGCCTGACTTCTTCGAGTTTTTCGTCGTCTGTGAGGTAGCGCTTGTGGGTGAGAGATGAAAGTCGTTGCTCGTATTGCGTGTGCTCCTGGGCCAATTTGCGGAATTCATCATGGGTGGCCAGGAGATGGTCTCTTGAGGCTAGCATCCTGCAGACCTCCTGCAATATGAAATTGTGCCTAAAAATTAGCACATGACCAGCGCTGGTTCAATGGAGAATTTTCAACAAAAGTTCACGCGTAAGGCATACAACATTAACGGATTTGTGCACCGGAACCAGGGCAGTTGATAACTGCAAGGCTGCCGTTCAGAGTTCAATCCGATACAGAAGAGCATCTTCATCAGGATTCCTGTAATACGAACTCCGTTGGCCGAATATTGCGAATCCGGCCCGTTCATAGAAGGAACGCGCCGCAACATTCGATCCACGAACTTCGAGAAACATACGCGCGGCTTTCTTCGCGCGGGCTGCGTCGAGCAGTGCGCGCAAGAGTCTATGTCCGATTCCTCGGCGCCGGTCTGATGGCGTGACCACGATGTTTTCAACTTCACAGTCATTGCCTGCCAGTTGCGCAACAATGAATCCAACCAAAGTTCCGGAATCGCGATGGGCCACGAGGGCAAGTCTGACCGGTGCAGATGGATCAAATATGTCCTGGTAAGTTTTTTCAGACCAGTGCGCCGCAGTGGTTGCCGCCTGCTCTAGAAGCAACATCGCTCCGACATCAGCCACGGTAGCTGCACGAACTACGATCTGCCGTGGCAACGCATTTATTTGTGCACCGTGCTCCAAGAGCAGCGTCCGCACCTGTTCCGGCGTCTCGCAAAAGCCCAGGAACTTTTCTTCCGTCATCAAGGATTCGCACTTCGCATCAATTGCTTTGTACTCTGCAGGATATTTTTCCTTGAAATTTTCGAAACCAGCGCGGGATCCCCAAAAATCCAGCGTGAAATATCGATCCGGCGTTTTCGGGTCGAGCCACAGTTCGGTCCTGACGTACCCCTCGGCGCGACGGAACAACTGCGCCCAGAGTCCCTCGGAACCGTACGCATCTTCAAATTCATGGCATTTCTCAGTTCGGGGCTGGAACTCCCAAACGACGATGAATCCTGGCGGCGAGTTAGTTTGGGCGCTCACTGGCTCAGCTTAACGCCCTCTTGACCTCTGCATCGCTGCGTCGGATGTACAAAGCATCGAGGATTTCCGGGGCCACGGTGTTTCCGGCCTGAATCTTTTCGTAGCCCAGACGAGCGATGGAGTCGGCACCCGGCCTCCGTACCAATGTTGTCTTCAGGTTGGAATTACTAAATAATTCCGCCAGTTTCTTATCGGGCGTGACCACCTGCTCACCACTGGCTGTGGACAAGATTTGCGTTGGTGTTGTCAGTTCATCATCGATGTAGCTCATGCGGCCGTCTTCGATCCTTAATCGTCCGACATAAACTTCGCCACGGCCCGCATCAAGTGCGGCAATCAACTGATTTCCGGCAAGGTCGAGGATTTCCGCCGCGCGAGCCACCGCTTCCAAGAGTGACACCGCCACAATCGGTTTGCGAAGGATTTCAGCCAAAGCCTTTGTTGCAGCAAGACCGACTCGCAATCCCGTGAATGAACCCGGCCCGGATGTCACCGCAAATCCATCGATGTCACGCTTTGAGAGTCCATGCTGCCCGAGCATGGCAGCGAGTTGTGGAATGAGTTGTGCCGAGAAAGTTCCGCCCGCTATCGGCGAGACGTCCAAGGTTAGCTGCTTCTGGTCTTCGAAGCGGACCAGGGCGAGGCTGCCATCCTTCCCTGAGGTATCGATCCCGAGAATCAGCATCCTTAGTGGCCAGACTCGACGAGTTCGAGCAGCACTCCCCCGGCGCTGGAAGGATGAACGAAAACGTATTTGTGCCCGCCCGCGCCGATCTTAATGTCTTCTGAAAGCAGCCGCACGCCTTCGGATTTCAGTTTATGAACCGCGGCTGCGAGGTCCGGAACTCGCAGACACAAGTGATGCAATCCCTCGCCGCGCTTGGCGATGAACTTTGCGATGACGGAATCGTCGGAAGTCGGTTCAAGCAGTTCCAGACGCGTTTCGCCGACGGGGACCATTACGAGCCGGACCTTCTCGGCGGGGACCTCTTCTTCACTGGTAATCGGAAGGCCGAGCTTTTCATAAATTGCACGAGCAGCACTCAGCGACTTCACCGCTATGCCGAGATGATCAAGCCTGTACATATGTAATCACTGGGTGACCCGGTTGACTACCTCCTTGAGAAATAACAAATCCGAGTTCTCGCCTACACGAAGAACATAGAGCGCGCCCAGCGCAACAATGGCGACAAGAAAGTGTATTTTAACAAGCCGCCATCCGCCTTTACGATACGCGGTCCTCAAGTAGAGAAAAAAGGCGAGCACCAGCCCCACGACAAGGGATAACAACAAAATCATTGCGATCCAGTCAAGACGACTCAAGCTTGCCCTCCCGGCTCACATTCTGCTTTGAATCTCCTCAATGACAGAATACGGATCGCGCTTGTGCTCGGCAATTTCACTGGCATACCGCTCCAGATCGCCCTCAGACATGTTGCATCGCGCTCTCTCCAGCAGAGTGTCCCGCAACATCTCGAGCAGCCGCAGTTCCCAGTTGTGCTTACGCCGGCTGGTAAACAAATTTTGGGAAGCGAGAAAAGAGTGGTACTCGCTGATAGCTTCTTTAACTTCAACTATTCCGGTGCCATTTGTCGCGACCGTCTTCACAATTGGCGGCGTCCATTTGTCGTCGCGAATAGCGAGAGACTGCAGGGCACGAATCTCTTTTTCCACTCGCTCAGCGCCATCATGATCGCTCTTATTGATCACGAAAATATCGGCGATTTCCATGATGCCGGCCTTGATGCTCTGCACATCATCACCCATGCCGGGGACAAGAATCACCACTGTAATATCGGCCACGCGAACGATGTCCACCTCGTCCTGCCCCACGCCGACCGTTTCGATCATGATAATGTCGCGTCCGGCGGCATCTAGCACCATTGAAACGTCCGCCGTCGCGCGCGCCAGTCCGCCGAGCGATCCGCGTGTCGCCATGCTCCGGATGTAAATCCCCGGATCCGAGAAATGCGACTGCATGCGGATGCGGTCGCCGAGAATCGCGCCGCCGGTGTAGGGGCTACTGGGATCAACGGCAATGATGCCGACACTGCGTTTCTCCTTGCGAAATTCCTTAGCCAGTTGATCTACCAGCGTGCTCTTCCCCGCGCCAGGGGCCCCGGTCAACCCTATGGTCAGAGCTTTGCCTGTGTGCGCAAAAAGCTCTTTGAGCAGTTCGTTCCAACCGGGCGCGTGGTTTTCAATGTTGGAAATGGCGCGGGCGAGCGCGCGTGTGTCGCCTAAGCGAAGCGCGTCGATTTGTCTGACCTTGTGCAAGCAAGAAGTGTAACGGAAACTGTCCTGGCTGAAATGGCGCAAGGACATGAGAATACTCCTCGCGTGAAATCAACCATGGCCGGGGCAACGCGGTAGTCGAGCTTCGCTCGATCGGACAGGCAGGGGTGCTCCTCGCACACGGCCATTGACGATTCGCTTAAGAGCTCTGGCGGGAGCCAGCAGCTAGTCCTTCAGCAACTGCCTTGCGATCACCAGCCTCTGTATCTCGCTTGTCCCCTCGCCGATGGTGCACAGCTTGACGTCACGATAAAACTTTTCTGCGGGATAATCTTTGATAAAGCCGTAGCCGCCATGAATCTGTACGCCCTCGTTCGCACATTTGACGGCAACTTCGCTGGCGAAGAGCTTGGCCATAGAGGATTCGAGCGTAGTCTTCATGCCCGCATCTTTCATTGCGGCTGCGCGGAGGGTCAGCAGCTTGGCGGCTTCGATTTCTGTGGCCATGTCCGCCAGCTTCCACTGGATCGCCTGAAAGTCGCTGATAGCGCGTCCGAACTGTTTGCGCTGCTTGGAATAGTCCAGCGCGGCATCGTACGCGCCTTCAGCCATGCCAAGCGATAGAGCGGCAATCGAGATGCGGCCGCCATCGAGCACGCGCATCGCATCCACAAATCCCTGGCCCTCAGTACCGAGCAGGTTTTCCGCGGGAAGCACGCAATCTTCGAAAATCAATTCAGCGGTGTCGCTGGCTCGCAGGCCCAGTTTGTCTTCTTTCTTTCCGGGCCGAAATCCTTTCGTGTCTTTTTCTACAATGAAAGCCGAAAGTCCATGCGTATGCGCTGCGCGGTCGGTTACGGCTATCACGACAAGAACGTCGGCATAGTGGCCATTGGTGATGAACGTCTTGTTGCCATTCAGCACCCAGTCCTTTCCCCTGCGCACCGCAGTCATGCGTGCACTGCCTGCATCTGAGCCGGACGACGGCTCGGTCAGTCCCCAGGCGCCGATGAACTCACCGCTGGCAAGTTTCGGAATGTATTTCTTCTTTTGCGAATCGTTTCCTGCAAGGAAAATATGGTTCGAGCACAACGACGTATGTGCTGCAACGATAATTCCGACGGAACCATCCACACGCGAAAGCTCTTCAATTGCCGTTACATATTCCACGTAACCCATGCCCGCGCCGCCGAGTTCGGCCGGGAACACGACGCCCAGCAGTCCAAGCTTCCCAAGCTCCTTGATTGTGGCGAGCGGAAATTCGCCGGCTTCGTCCCACCTGCGGACGTTAGGCGCGATCTCGCGTTCCGCAAATTCGCGAACGCTCTTCTTCAGTTGCACTTGCTCGTCGTTCAGCTGGAAGTCCAAAACTTTTCTCCGAAATAAAAGCCTTAACCGCAGAGATCGCAAAGGGCGCAGAGAAAAACCGCGAAGAAAAAGTCTGGCTCTTTGTCAACGGGCGGAAGAATTATTAGATCACAGTGAGCGCGGGCAGCGGAAATGATCGCACCGACCGGTTGGTCTAGCGATGAAATCGAGTGAGCGACGGCAGGAGCGTGACAATCATCAGCAGAACCAGGCAAATGGCCGCTATCACAACAACGCCCAATCTTTGCCAGACAACGTATCGTCGCTTAAATTCATTGACGTTCTGCTTCTGCAGCTCGATGGCTTCCTGCTGCTTCTGCAACGCGAGCTTGTAATTCTCAACGTTTTGTCGTTGCAGATCGCGAATTTCCGTGAGCAGTGCGATGATCTGTTCTTCAGGCATGATCGTGCCCAACTGGAACCGCTGCCGGTTTTGATTTCCCAAAGATTCGCCGCACCATCCACAACGGCGCTATCAGCACGTGCGCCGGATTCGTCAGGAATGCGGGCTTGTTGCCTTCGATAAGATGTCCAATCCAGGCCAAAGTAAATGCGGTTGGAATTAACAGCAGTCCAATCACCCAATGGAACCAAACGACTATCAGGGATGAGAAGCCGACAGGGATCGCGATTAGATGCAACGCCCGGTTTACCGGATGATTATGCGCGCTGTCGTAATGCGAGTAGAGGCCCATGGTGTCACCTCG
>DATJHT010000099.1:0-3535 GCA_035493765.1 Terriglobales bacterium | reverse complement strand
GGCGAGGAATATTTTTACGCCACCGTGCAAAAGGGCACGCCGAAAGAGAACTGGCTGTTCGTCAAGATGAAGACCGATGGGGCGATCGTCCAGAAGATCACTGCTCCTTCCGAAGCTGGATTTCATGCGCCTAACGAGTGGCGGCTGACGGCAGCCGTGCCAGGACCGGACGGCTCCATTTATATCGCCAATGGATATGGGGATTCGCGCCTTTTCAAGTTCGATGCGCGCGGCAACTACCAGAAAAGTTTTTCCAGCAAAGGAAAGGAAGATGGGCAGTGCGACTGCAGTCATGGACTAGCCGTCGATACCCGCTACGATCAACCGCTTCTGCTAGTGTGCGATCGTGAAAACCTTCGTCTCAGCCACTACGATTTCGACGGCAAGTTTGTGCGCAATATCACTCTCCATCTGCGCCGTCCGTGCCAGGTCAGCTTCATGGGAGAGTACGCGGTCGTTTCCGAGTTGCTGGGGCGAGTCACAGTCCTTGATAAGGACAATGTGCCGGTCGCGTTCCTGGGAGATAACCCGCAGAAATCACAATGGGCGAATTACGATGTCAATCCCGAGAGCATTGGCCCTTCAGACTTCAGCGCAGCCCATGGATGTCACATCGATAAGGACGCGAATATCTATATCTCAGATTGGAACAAATTCGGTCGAGTGATAAAGTTGGCTAGAGTCAAGAACACCTAGCCGGCTTAGCGCCGGATTTCTCCAGGATGAGCGGGAGTTTTACATTTCGCCGTCGTTATTTGACGTTTGCCCTTCCTCTGGTGGCGATAGGTGGGTTGCTGGCTTGGCCTCGTGCAACTTCTCTCTTTTCAGGCACGTCACACGATAAGGTGGACTTCAGCCGCGATATTAGGCCCATTCTGAATCAAAATTGCGTCCATTGTCACGGAGGTGTGCGGCAAAAGAATAATGTGTCGTTCATGTTCCGTGAAGAGGCGCTGGGTGTAGGGAAGTCGGGCCGGCGCACCATTGTCCCGGGCAAGCCGGATTCCTCGGAACTGATCGCGCGCGTGACCTCAAAAGATCCCGAAGCCCGCATGCCGTATCATTCTCCGCCATTGTCGCCGCAGCAAATTTCTTTGCTACGTCAATGGATCAAAGAGGGAGCTAAATGGCAGGACTATTGGGCGTTTGTTCCCCCGAAACCGCAGCCCTTGCCGAAGGTGAATCATGCAGGGTGGGCGCGCCAGCCCATGGATCGGTTTATCCTGGCGCGTTTAGAGAAAGAAGGACTCTCTCCCTCTGCGGAGGCCGAGAAGTCAGCCTTGTTGCGCCGCGTCTCTTTTGACCTCACCGGATTGCCGCCTACTCCCGAAGAAGAAGCGGCGTATCTGGCTGATTCCTCGCCCAACGCTTATGAAAAACAGGTCGATCGTTTGCTGGCCTCGCCGCGCTACGGTGAGCGCTGGGCTTCGATGTGGCTGGACTTGGCGAGATACGCGGATACCAAAGGCTATGAGAAGGACAACGGCCGGCCTGGAGTGTGGCCGTACCGTGACTGGGTAATTGATGCCTTCAATCGCAACCTTCCCTATGACAAATTCGTGATCGCTCAATTAGCGGGTGATTTACTTCCGAACGCTACGTTTGAAGACCGCGTCGCTACGTCCTTTCATCGGCAGACGCCCAATAACGAAGAAGGCGGGACCGACGACGAGGAATTTCGCATGGTTGCCGTTATGGATCGTGTGGCAACTACCTGGTCCGTACTGAACGGAGTCACGATCAATTGTGTACAGTGCCATTCGCATCCCTACGATCCCATCCGGCACGCCGAGTATTACAAGTCCCTGGCATTTTTTAATACGCAGGAGGATGCCGACCTTGACGATGATTCGCCGAATCTGATGGTTCCGAAGGATCGAGCCCGGTATCAAGAAGCTGCGCAAGTTCAGGATGAGATCGCAAAGCTGCTGCGCGCGGTCGAGAACTCAGACCGCGAGTTGGCAGAAAAAACGCAATGGAAGCCGTTACCAGTTCAGAGCGCCGTGGCCAACGAGGTGCGCGCGTTGGAACCCTTGGTGCCTGAACTGGAACAGCAGCTGGCTGAATTGGGAAAAAAGAAAAAACTTTCCGCCAAGGAAAAATCAGAGCAACTCAAAGATCTGCGCGATGCAATCGACCAGACCAAGGCCAGGCTGGCTCATGCCAGGATATCCGGTCCGGCAAAGACTTTCAGCATTCGCGATGGAGAGGCGTTCGCCAATGCGAATACTCCGCCGCAATCTTTTTACGAATTGATGGCGAATCCCAACTTTCCTGTTGTTACCGCAATACGCGTTGCGGTGCCGCCTGTGGACGCAGAAAAAGCCCGGCACACACCCGAATACGGCTTCATCGTCGATAAAGTGCAAACCTGGTTGATCGAACCAGACGGCAAGCGAAATAAAGTCGGTTTCCGCTACTTTGTCCAGGATTCAGAATCGAATTTGGCGGCGGCCGTATCCGTGGGCAGCGACCCGAAGCAGAAGCTGAAAATGCTTGATCCAGTACCCAGCGCATTCGCTGCCTTGCCCAAGCTCTTTCACACACGTTGGATTGTGGGCGTTCCCACCAGCCCGCTAAAACCGCGTAGAAATGGCCGCATCGAAGTTGACCTCAAGCAAATCGATGGCATCGATTCCAAACCCGCTCTCATTCAACGGGTCAGCCTTTCGGTGAGTGATGATCCGGCCTGGACGTCTTTGGCCCACGATCCCGCGCGTGCTCAGAACATCGAGCGCCTCAAAGCACTAGAAAAGCAAATAGCAAAAATTCCCAGCGTGCCGCTGCCGGTGATGTCGGAACAGGCGCCGTACGAGCGACGGGCTACGCTGGAGTTCGAGCGCGGCAATTTCCTGGACAAAATCGGCCCAGACCTTCTGCCGGACGTCCCCGGAATTTTTCCGAGGCTTCCTGACGGCGCTCCACGCAACCGGCTTACGTTGGCACAATGGTTCTTCACTCCTGGACAACCGCTCACCGCACGGGTTGCCGTTAACCGCTACTGGCAGGAGCTGTTTGGAACAGGAATTGTCGAGACGCTTGAGAATTTCGGCAGTGTTGGCGAGGAACCCAGTCACCCGGAACTTCTGGATTGGCTCGCACTCCATTTCCAAAACGATCTTCATTGGGACATGAAAGCATTGTTGCGCGAGTTGGTGACTAGTGCAACCTATCGGCAGAGCGCTGCGGCAACGCCAAGTCTGACAGCGAAGGATCCGCGTAATCGCTTATTGGCTCGTGGGCCGCAGCAGCGGCTCACCGCAGAAATGGTGCGTGATCAGGCGCTGGTTGCCAGTGGCCTATTGAGTCCAGTCATGGGCGGCCCTCCGGTCATGCCGCCGCAACCGGCCGGCGTTTGGAATTCGGTTTATAACAATTCGAAGTGGAAAGACGCGACGGGTCCCAACCGTTATCGGCGGGCGATCTACACATACGTCAAGCGCACCAGCGGCTATCCCAGTTTTCTGATGTTCGATGCTTCGGATCGAGATACAAGCCTTCCGCGGCGCATTCCGACCAATACACCGTTACAGGC
>DATJHT010000098.1:0-5088 GCA_035493765.1 Terriglobales bacterium | reverse complement strand
GCCGTGGGCGACTACGATAACGATGGCTGGCCCGACATCTTCGTGACCGCCTACGGACGCTGCACTCTTTACAAGAACAATCACGACGGGACATTCACCGACGTCACCGAAAAAGCCGGCTTGGCGACTTCCGGCTGGACCACCAGTGCCGTCTGGTTCGACTACGACAACGACGGCAAGCTGGACCTTTTTGTTTGCAGCTTTGTGGACTACAGCGGCGTCAAGAAGCTGGAGTGCGGTAACAACCAGATCGGGCGGAATTACTACTGCGTGCCGCGTGTTTTCAAGCCGAGTGCAAGTTTTCTCTATCACAACAACGGCAATGGCACCTTCACAGAAGTCAGCAAGGGCACCGCTATTGCCGCGGCTTTGGGCAAAGGGCTGGGCGTGGTCACAACCGACATCAATAATGACGGACGCATGGATCTTTTCGTGGCCAACGATACTGTCCAGAATTTTCTTTTCGTAAATCGCGGAGCGGCCAAGGATGGCGGGTGGAACTGGGAAGAAATTGCATTGCAATCCGGCGTCGGATTCAGTGAGAGTGGCCGGCCTCGGTCCGGCATGGGCGTGGATGCCGCTGATCTCTCTAACCGCGGATGGCAGGATTTATTTGTCGCCAACGTTGACCACGAATTCTTTTCGGTCTATCAGAACAATAAAGACGAGACCTTCCGGGACATAGCCCAGTCTGACGGAGTCGCCCACGCCACTCGCCTGCTCAGCGGGTGGGGTCTGAAGTATTTCGACTATGACAACGACGGTGCGGTGGACCTGTTTCTTGCCAACGGGCATCCCGATGACATGATCGACAGCTACTCCATGCAGGTGAAGTACAAGGAGCCGTTGTTGCTGTTTCATCAGGGTGACGATCACCAGCTACACGACGTGAGTGACCAGGCCGGCCCGGCCTTTCACGAGTACTGGGCTGCGCGCGGGCTTGCCGTCGGCGACTTCGACAATGACGGCGCAATTGACGTTCTGATCGGAGTGAATGGCGGCGCTCCGGTGTTGCTCAAGAACAACGCTGCGAAAGGGAACAACTGGCTTGGGCTCAAGCTCGAAGGATCAACATGCAATCGTGATGCAGTCGGCGCCAAGCTTGTTTGGACAGCGGCCGGTACGAAACGAACACGGTTGAAAAATAACGGCGGCAGTTACTTATCGTCACACGATCCGCGCGAAGTGCTGGGCATCGGCAAAGCAGCCAAAATCGACGAACTTGAAATCCATTGGCCGGTGCCCAGTAAGCAGATCGAGCGTCTGAAAGATCTTCCTGCCAATCAATACATACGGATTCGCGAGAATGCAGGCATTGTTCGCGAGTAAGGCTAACGGTCCGAGCCATGGTCAAGTCGTAACAACTTCGGACGCGCCGTTTTGACCGGAATCCTGAGTTCGTCGTTCCTGCCCCGGCGTCTTCCGAAGGAACGAAGCAGCGCTTGCGCATCGATAGGAGCGGTCCAGTCGGCCGATTCAAAGGACACCCGCTGCAACCGATCGTCCTTCAATCCGGCCCGACTGCGGAGCCTTTTGACTCGGGAGGCTGCGGCATCAACTACCCTCGCAAACTCTCCTGCGTCCTGCTGCGAGCGGCCCTCACGCAGACGTTGCTTTGCTTTTGCTTGAGAATGCCACGTCGGCTCTCGATAGAATTCCTGCGCTGCTTCAAGTCGCGTCACCTCGCAGAGATAGGCGCGCACTGGCATTAGTTCTGATCCGGCCCTTTGCATCTTCTTGAGCGTGTAAGAGGTGAACGGCGCTTCCTCGATTCGCCCGTGTGCCCCGGCTTCTTCCAGAGCTTCCAAGGCTGCAGATTCCGCATGCGTCAAGCCGGCTTCAACTCCACCCTTCGGGAAAATCCAACGGCCTTTACGTGTGCGAACCAGTAGGAACTCTATCTCATCTTCCTGCAAGCGATAACAGACTGCGGCTACTTGTTTTCGTACGGACGATTTTGGCAGATTGGTTTGCCACACCGATTTACTCGCCGCACGCCTGGGCGACACCGGCACAATTAACTGCAGTTTTACCCTGGACATAAAATCAGATTGCACGACTCGTCGGTGAGATGACTAGACCACAGCTTGGTTCTCTTGGGGCTGGCCTGAGGGCGACAAGTGAATCCTGGTACATACTTGCGACGGTCAGCGCAATGCAGCATTTTGTAGAGGGGCTGCCTGTCTTGAATTCAGAGAACCTTTCTTGCCTGCGTTGTAATCGCGAGTTGGAACCGGGCGTGAAGTCGGTTGCGGTGTATATGTTTGCGCAGACAGTAGGAGTGCGGCCACGACAGAAATCATCGGCACAGCGAATCTGTTTTTGCGCGCAGTGCTGCGTCTCACTGGCCATGGGCCCTTCGCCAGAAGGTGCGCTGAACATGGCGGCATGGCAGATGATCCGCGAGGTTGTGGGAGCCGATCCCGCAATCACGGAGGCGGCGTGGCACGATCTGCAGGATATCGCTTCGATATTGCCGGAAAATGGAAACGCTGAGCCCTCGCGACGGGCAGCAGGTGGATTCCTTGAGTTCTAGTGTCAGTTCTGCTTTGGCCGTGACCAATTCCATTCCGGTAATTGATAAACTCCGATTGATGGGAACACCTTCCGCTATTGTGACGCGAACAGGGCTTGAGTACTGGATGAACGAGGTGCTCGTCCGCCGTGACGAAGCGGCCAAAGACTTCAGCTCCGGACGGGTGCACGACCTGCGTACCGCCTTGCGCCGCTGCCGCTCCCTGGCGGAAGGTATTCGCGTATTCGACCCAGATCCTGGATGGAAAAAGATGAGGCGAGCGGGTAAGGAACTCTTCAGTGGCCTAGGTGCGCTCCGCGACAACCATGTGATTGCGGAGTGGGTCGAGAAAATCGCACCTCCCCATGATCCTACCCGTGAAACGCTTTTAAACTTTCTGTCTGGGCAAGAGACCGAGGAAAAACAATTTGCAGCTGCCGCGCTCGATCAATTCGATCGCAGGCGATGGGAAGGATGGGCTAAGGAGTTACCAACCAGGGCAAATAGAATTCCTCCAGATAATGTCGTGTTCGAGCACCTGGCGCTCGAGCGCTGGCGCGATGCTCACGATCTGCATAAACGGGCGATGCGCAATCGCACCAACTGCGCATTCCACGCGCTCCGCATCGGGATAAAACGGTTGCGATACACGGTGGAAAATTTCTTACCGAGTCTGCACGCCCGATGGGGAGACGACCTCAAAGAGCTGCAGGATGTACTGGGCGACTTGCACGACCTTGACGTCTTGTGGGGGACGGCGCTTCGCATCAGGGCTTTTCCCGACAGTGCAGCACGTGCACACTGGCGCTCGCGCTTGGTTGAAGAGAGGAATTCCAGACTCAATTCTTATCGCACAAAGATGGCTGGCAAGGATTCTCTGTGGGGCAAGTGGCGAACGGAACTGCCCGCCAACGATGACCTGCGCCAGTTGGCGCTAAGGCGATTGGAGATTTGGGCGTCTTTTCTGGATACAGATTTCGCTCACTCGCGCCATGTGGCAGATTTGGCCCTCCAGCTTTATGAACATTTGTCTGTCGATCCGGGTTTGAAGATCTCCAAGCGGAATGATTATCTGAGAGTTCTTCACGCTTCAGCGCTCATGCACGATGCCGGCCGGTCTCGGGCCAGCAAAGGCCACCACAAAATTTCAGCGCGGCTAATTCGAAGACTGGATCCTCCTCTGGGGCTTAGTGCGAACGAATTGCAATGGATGGCGCTGATCGCCCGTTACCATCGCGGCGCTTTGCCCAGAGAAACCCAACCCCGGTTTGCAGCTCTGCCTCCGGCAAAGCAGCGACTGACGCAATTTCTGGCGGGCATCTTACGTCTGGCCTGCGCCTGTGACCGCCAGCACGACGGTCGAATCAGGCGTTTCGAGTTGGAATCACTGACACCGATCTGCACTCTTCGTGCCGAGGGGTACGATGAAGCCGGTCCGCTCGCGGAACATCTCGCTGCCGCACGCCATCTGCTCGAACTCGCCTGCCGCCGTCCGATCCTCATTTTACCTCCGACTGAGGGCTCAGCTCGCGCGGCATAGAGGTCTCGCAGGTTCATCTTTCTTTAACATACTCCTGGCTTCATTTCATCTAAACTGACGCTTTAGTATCGGAGCAATGCCAAAGTCAAGCCCAGCTAAATGACTGCTCGAAAAAATAAACGTGCCCAGCCCCGCGAGATCCATCCCATGACCGAATTGGCTTTGCGGGCATGCCTGGTCGCGAGCGATGCCGCTTTTAACATCAAGGACTTCCTGGCAAGTTCGTCCCGGGTAGCTTTGCTGACGGTGAGAGACTGCGAAAAGGAATTGGACAGAATCGAGCAGCAGATTGATCAGCAGATCCCGGCTGCGATTGCGCAAGTCACCGAGATGGAAGCCCGTGAGTTACTTGCCTGTCTGCGCTTCAGCACTGACCTGGAGAGAATCGGAGATCTGCTGTGGGGCGTGGGGCAGCGCGCCAACAATCTGCACGGCGAGCTTCCCAAAGCAGATGCCCGCCAGCTTATTGAAATGGTGGAAATTCTGGAGCGAATGCTGCATCAGGTTCGGGAGGGATTCAGCGACCGTCAATTGGATCCGGCAAGCGATGTGCTGCGCGAAGACCGCGAGATTGATCAGGTGTACAAATCGCTTTTCCGCCGTCATCTTCAGAGTGAAGACAGCGCAAATTTTCAACACAGCGCCGACGTCTTGCTGATGGCCCAAGCCCTGGAGAGGACGGGCGATCACGCTACCAATCTTGCGGAAGAACTGTTCCGGTTGATTCAAGGGCGCAGTCTGCGCCACGTAGCCAAGAAACGAATAAACGATTAGGCCCACATCTCTTCCCTGCGGTCCTACGTCCTATCCCTCTTGACTACAACTAAAGTTGTATAACCGCTTGCAACTTTAGCGTGATTGACCGCCGGCTCCATCCAGGCGTACCTTTCAGGGTGTTCGTTTTGCGGACGTGTGTGCGTCCTTTCTTCGCCCATCAGAAAATTCCCAGGAGGTAAGAAATGCGTCAGCTTCGTTGTGCGTCTCTGGCCGTTGTATGTTTGCTCACCGTGGGAGCGTGGGCGCAAGGCGCGCC
>DATJHT010000097.1:0-4405 GCA_035493765.1 Terriglobales bacterium | reverse complement strand
GGTTCGGCCCTGCTTATGCGCGACACGGTGGAGCAGCACGCGGCCAAAACCTATCGCTGGATTGACAATTCGCCGAGTGCAGGCGGCCTCTATTGGCTGGAAGATGTGGACCTGAATGGGACCCGCACGCTTCACGGACCTGTTGCACTCAATGCGTCCCCTTTGGGCAGCGCCTCGATAATGCCACGTTCGGCCGTGATTCAAGACCTGGTGGCATCGGCGAAACTGGCGCCGAACAGCGATGTCGCGATCACCCAAAACGCAAGTCCGGTTGCGCGGGTACGTGAATTGCTGGCGCATGCCGAGTTGCGTCCCACTTCCGCCGAAATCGGATTCAAACTCGCGGCCGAACCGGCGGTGAAGATTTATGTTGATCACGAAGGTTGGTACCGCGTCACGCAGCCGCAATTGGTTGCCGCAGGCTTAAGTACCGATAGCGAGGCCAAATTTTTACACCTGTACGCGGAAGGCATCGAGCAGCCGATAAAAATTACTGAAGGTGAGCGCTTCGGTCCGCAATCGGCTATCGAATTTTATGGGACCGCGATTGACACACCGTATTCAGGCCAACGCGTCTACTGGCTCACCCAGGGTCGCGGCCCGGGTCTCCGGATTGGCCACGTCTCCGGTGCCGGAAGCTCCGGTCCGCAGGCGCAAAGCTTCCTGCAGACTCTGGAACTGAAGCCGCGCACAACGTACTTTGGCACGCTCCTGCGAGACAATATCGACGATTTCTTTGGCTCATTGATTTCTTCCGTGCCTGAATCCGAGATCGTAAATGTCGCCAACCTTGCTTCGGGTGACGGCAAATTAGCATTGGTCCTCCAGGGGGTGACCGATGGCCAGCAGCATACCGTCACCGTCATGCTGAACGGCTCGACGCTAGGCGAACTGAATTTTGCCAATCAAAACGAAGGCCGTGAAGAATTCCAGATTCCGAGCGGCCTGCTCACAAACGGAAGCAACACTATTACATTGCTGGCTCAGGGCGGCGACAACGATTTCAGTCTGGTGAATACGATCGATCTCAGCTTCCCGCATACTTTCACGGCTGAGTCTGACATGCTGAAGTTCACGGCAGATGCCGGCGAAAGCGTGAGCATAGGCGGATTTTCACGGCGGCCGAGCCGGTTGATCGATGTCACCAATCCCTTGCAACCGCGCGAACTTATGCACGAAGCGGTTGCCGAGCATGGCTCTTACATTCTGAAAGCATCCATTCCCTGGACGACCCCCGGGCCGCACACGTTGCTTGCTTCTTCGGAAGCGCAGATGGCGACTCCGGTCGCGCTGGCCGCACATCATCCCAGCAAACTGCACTCCGTGCAAGCCGGAGCGGGCTATGTTGTCCTGACCGCTCCGCAGTTTACCGCGCAAGTGCAGCCGCTCGCTTCGCTTCATCGGACCGAGGGCAAGACGGTTGCGCTGGTCAGCGTGGACGACGTTTATGATGAATTCAATTTCGGCGAGCGGACCCCGTTCGCCATCCGCGCATTTTTGAAGGCTGCAACTGAGGCCTGGAAGGACAAACCCAAATACCTGTTGCTTGTCGGAGATGCCTCCGTCGATCCCCGAAACTATCTGGGTTTCGGTTCATTCGATTTCGTGCCCACCAGAATTCTCCCAACCGCCGAGCTCATGACCGCGTCTGACGACTGGTTCTCTGATTTTGAAAATGACGGTTCGGCGAAAATCGCCACCGGGCGCCTGCCGGCGCGAACTCAAGACGACGCACAGACAATGGTCGCGAAGATTATTGGCTACGCAACGGGAACGCCCTCCACCTGGAACAGCAGGGCGTTGATGGTGGCAGATGTCGATGATCCGGCGATGAGCTTTTCGCAACAATCGCAAGCCGTGCAGAACCTCTTGCCCCAGAACATGAGCGCGACCGATGTTTTTGCGGGCGCACTCGGAACCGCCACTGCACAGAAGAATCTTCTGGATGGAATCAACAATGGCCAATTGCTGGTCAACTACAACGGCCATGGCTCGGTCGAAGTGTGGTCAGGCGGAGGCTTGTTCAATGACACCCAAGCGGCTGCACTGACCAACGGCAACAAGTTGCCCCTATTCGTGATTATGAATTGCCTGAACGGATTCTTCCACGACGTTTACACGCAGAGCATGGCAGAAGCCCTGATGCTAGCTCCAAACGGAGGCGCCGTTGCCGTGTGGGCCTCTTCCGGCCTCACTGCACCCGACCCGCAGTTTGCGATGGATCGCAAGCTGGCACAGAGCTTATTCTCCAATTCCACCCTCGGACTTGGCGATGCAGTGCTGGCGGCGAAATCCAGCATCTCCGATCAGGATGTCAGAAAGACGTTCATTCTATTTGGGGATCCCGCGATGCGGCTGCAGATCGCGCAAGCTAATGCGACTCCGGCCCCCAAACCAGTAACCGGAACTCCGGCTCCAGTACGCGACACACGTCCGGCCTCTCCGGTGCGGCCGAACCTGGGTAAACCTGATACTCGGACCATCGACTGAAATCACTCGGCGCGATATTGTTGCTTGAAGTAGCTTCCGGCGCGTGTACAATAACGTTTTTCCACACAATTTAACTGCATATGTAATTCCGGGCCGGAAGGGGATTCATGAGAATTTTTGTGCTTGTGGTTCTGGCGTCCATGCTTGGGAGTGCATCGCTTGCCTTGGCTGGAGATTCGATTCCCAAGGCCGCGTGGAGCCGCGGACTAGGTCAACCGCTTGAAAACGCTGGCGGTCGCAAGCCCGCGCTGGCTTCTACCGGAATGATCGATGACGGTTATTGGCAGGGTGCTCCGGTCGGCGGCTTCGGCGCTGGGACCTTCTCGCGAACTTACCGTGGCGACTTTGCCCGCTGGCACATCAAGAGCGGCGTGCATAAGTACCAGACGGTATGGGGGAACCAGTTCGCAATGTTTCAGCAGCAGGAAGGCGGCGATGCAGTTGCCCAGGTGCTGACATCAGCGCACCCCGAAAGCGGAGAGTTGAGTTCATGGAAATGGGACTATCCAACCGGCGCCGGCGACTACTACGCTCTGTATCCCAAATCCTGGTACGACTATCGTTGGGAGAAGTTTCCGGCGCATGTCGTGCTTGAGCAGTTCTCCCCGGTCTTGCCCAACAATTATCGCGAGAGCAGCTATCCCGTCGCGGTTTACCGCTGGCATGCGGAAAATCCAACCGACAAGCCGGTGACCGTTTCAGTTCTTCTTTCATGGACAAACATGTTGGGATGGTTTCGCGACTTCGGGCCCAACATGCGCAGCTCGCTCGATCATGGAAATTTCAATGTGTTCGCCGACGAAGCCGAAGCAGGAGGGAATCGAGTCAAGGGCATCGTCTTCGATCGTACTCGTCCGCACTCGGACGTGCAGGACGACTTCGATGGCCAGTGGGCGATTGCCTCAGTTGAATCGCCCGGCGTCGAGATCACCTACCAAACCACCTTTGAGCCCACCAGTGGCAATGACGTGTGGACGCCGTTTTCCAAAGACGGCCGCTTATCAAACAACAATCGGCGGTGGGTCAGCAGCGGAGAAAATCTGGCGGGTGCTATCGCGGTCCGGTTCACTTTGAAACCCGGAGAAAAACGAGTGGTGCCCATGACGATCGCGTGGGACATGCCGGTTGTTCAGTTTGGTAGCGGCAGAAAGTGGTATCGCCACTACACCGATTTTTACGGCACCAGCGGAACTAATGCGTTCAAAATCGCCAAAGACGGATTACAGAATGCAGAAAAATGGAGCCACGAAATCGAGGCTTGGCAGGCGCCGTATGTGAACGACGAGAGCAAGCCGCTCTGGTATCGGGGGGAGTTGTTCAACGAAATGTACATCCTCACTGACGGCGGCTCCTTCTGGGGTCGGCCGGTGGATTCCCCGCCAAAAACCCGGCAAACGTTCTCCTTCATGGAATGTTTCGACTATCCATTTCATTCCACCCTCGATGTTCTTTTTTACGGTGATATGCCGCTGACCAAATTCTGGCCCGATCTCGACAAGCAGATCATGCGGCAGTTCGCCGATACCGTTCCTGAAGACCTCACTGAGAAATACGAGTGGACATGGAAAATGCAACAGACTAAGTCGTTGCAATTCCGCGAACGTAAAGCCAAGGGCGCAGTCCCGCATGATCTAGGCGTACCCCAGGAAGATCCATTCAAATTGCCCAACGCCTTCAGTTGGCAGAACACCAACGACTGGAAGGACCTGAACAGCAAATTTGTTCTGATGATCTACAAGGACTACATTTTTACCGGGAAGAAAGACACCGCCTTTCTGAAATATACCTGGCCAGCGATTCAGGAGGCTCTGGAGCATCTCCGGCAATTTGACCGGACCGGCGACGGTCTGCCACAGGGCGATAACTATCCCGATCAGACGTACGACGAATGGATTGTTCACGGCGAAAGCGCCTA
>DATJHT010000096.1:0-20904 GCA_035493765.1 Terriglobales bacterium | reverse complement strand
TCTGCTCGCGGCGGGCAGACCGTTCAGCTTCGTTGCCAGATCCGTTTGCAGCGCGCTCCAGTTCGCGCTTGTAAACAATGTCTACTGCTCCCTCGGGACCCATGACGGCGATTTCCGCCGTCGGCCAGGCGTAGTTCACGTCCGTGCGAATGTGCTTCGACGCCATCACGCAATACGCACCACCGTACGCCTTGCGAGTGATTACAGTCAGCTTGGGGACGGTTGCCTCGGCGAAGGCAAACAACAACTTCGCGCCATGACGAATAATGCCGCCGTATTCCTGCTGCGTGCCGGGAAGAAATCCGGGAACGTCTTCAAACGTAATCAGGGGAATATTGAAGCAATCGCAGAAGCGGACAAAGCGCGCGCCCTTTACCGACGCATTGATGTCGAGCGTGCCGGCCAGTACCGCGGGTTGATTCGCAACGATCCCGACCGAGCGTCCATTCATCCGTGCGAATCCCACCACGATGTTCTTCGCATAATGCTCGTGGACTTCAAAGAAGTAACCGTCGTCCACAATCGCGCGGATCACATCTTTGATGTCATATGGCTGGTTAGATTGTGCCGGAACCAGGCTGTCGAGCGCGGCATCGGCGCGGTCAATGGGATCGGCGCAAGGCTTCCGCGGCGGGTCATCGAGATTATTCGACGGCAGAAAACTGAGCAGCTCGCGCAATAGCGACAGGCATTCGGCATCGTCATGCGCCAGAAAGTGTGCCACGCCGGAAGTTTCGTTATGCGTAGTTGCACCGCCGAGCTGTTCTTTGCTGACGTCCTCGTGCATCACGGTTTTGATTACGTCCGGCCCAGTAATGAACATGTAAGAAGTTTTGTCGACCATCACGACGAAGTCAGTGATGGCCGGCGAATAAACCGCGCCGCCCGCGCATGGCCCCATGATGGCCGAAAGCTGCGGGACGACGCCGCTGTAAAGCGTGTTGCGCAAAAAAATATCGGCGTATCCGGCCAGCGATACCACGCCTTCCTGAATGCGCGCGCCGCCGGAATCGTTCAATCCAATCACAGGCGCACCCACGCGGGCCGCCATTTCCATGATCTTCACGATCTTGGCGGCGTTAGTTTCCGAAAGGGTTCCGCCGAAAACTGTGAAATCCTGCGCGAATACGAAGACCAGCCGGCCTTCAATGCGGCCGTATCCCGTAATGAAGCCGTCGCCGTAATATTTACGTTCGGACAAACCAAACTCATTAGTCCGATGGGTGACGAAGCGGTCGGTCTCTTCGAAGCTGCCTTCGTCCAGAAGAAACTCGACGCGCTCCCGCGCCGACATTTTCCCTTCTTTGTGCTGGCGTTCCCGGCGCTCCCGCCCGCCGCCTTCGTCGGCCAGCTGGTCGCGGCGCTTTAATTCTTTCAGTTTCTGTTCGAGGTCCATGGCAGCCGATTATAAGGCCGTCACAGGCGACTCGGTTTTATACTTCCACAACTCACTGCTTCAATCTGGAATGGCAGGCATGGCAGTTTTTGCATCTTTCTTCTTTCGTGATGTGTTGGCGATGGTGTTGTTCTTCGACGTGCTGCGACTGATTGAGGCATTGCGGCAGTTCCAAAAGAAAGCGATCAGCTGAAGTTACGAACGGCATTTGCTGATCTCAGGATATGGTTAGGCTCACCTACGAAAATTCTTCCAAGAAGCGGTTCAGGAATCGCCGAAAGACGGCCGCGGTTGGTTTCCAGTCACCTTGCATTGCCTTAGCTCCGGCGTCGCCGTAACCTTCGTCGGGCCGGGGCCGCAGGCGGACAAACGGGGGCAATCCGTAGCGCATCGCGAGGAAGTTTGCCCAAAGGCGCGCCGTGCGGCCATTACCGTTTGCGAAGGGATGGATTCTCACCCACTCAGAATGCGCCCAGGCACATAGATCAACCACTGCTGCCAGTTCGTCGGCATCAAGTTCGGCGCCTGCCGGCAATACGCTGTCTAACTGTTTTACTAGCGCCTGAAGTTTCCGTTCAAAGCGCTTCAATTCCGCTGAGACTTTCGCCGCCGCTACGCCACGATGGCCGCCGATCTTTACGCCGATTTTTTCCAGCCCCGGCTCGCCACGGAATGCGCCGATGTAGCGAGAGTCGGTGGCCGTAAGCCCCTGCATGAAGAGGCTCTGCCAGCGCCGAGCCATTTCGACGGTGGGTGTCTGGCGCTGTTCGGCATCCCGACCGATTTGCTCGAGAACGCGGGTGAGATTTTGCCTGAGCTGGGGACTGTCTTCGTCCCAATCAGCCACCTATTGCCTCGCGCACTTTGCTTTGTACTGGGCCGGCGGCGCTGGGTGAGTCATTGCCTTCCTCAAATGGTTCGCCTTCCATCGGATCGCTTTCCGCGGCTTCGGCTTCGACGAACGAGGCTATCGCGCGCCGGTAGCCTGGGTCCTTTTTTCGATAAGCTTTAAGGCTGTTCAAATCGGCTTCCAGGCTCTGCTCCCTGCGGCCCTTCTGGTTAAGGTAAATTCTGATTGCCTCTATTAATAACTGATTGATAGGACGCCCTTCGATCTTGCTGAGGCTTTTCAGAGCCTTACGTTCCTCAAGGTCAATCCGCAGGGTGAAGGCAGCTCGGGGCATGTCTAAATATTAGGCCTGGTTTTGCGTGATGTCAATACTGCATTATGACATCAGCTTGTAATCTTTCTTATAACTCTTATAACTTGTTCATTAATAAACATCTTAATAAAACATCGTGAGCTGGGCTAAGCAGTTGAAACAAACCTTCAATCACTGTTTTGATAACTCGTCCGCGTCAGTCGCCTGTCCGCTTCTGGTGGCGTTCAAATTTTTAGTATTTGTTGCGTCCTCTCTTACGGGCCCAACATCCGATGGGGTGGTGACCCAACTTTGTTAAGGGCGCGGATGTGCGCCTTTCCCCTGCGCTGAATCCCAATTCTTAACCCGTACAATCTCATGTACGGAACGCAATTTCAGGAGAGATCTTATGAGTGCATTAGAAACGCCCCTCGCCGAAACTCCAACTACTGAAAAACCCGCTTACAAGTCCAAGGCTTATGCTGCCCAAAGCGCCACGTCAGGGCTGGCGCAGTTCTCGGTCCCGCGCCGCAATCTGCGTCCGGACGACGTGCAGATTCAGATTCAGTTTTGCGGTGTCTGCCACTCTGACTTGCATCAGGTGCGCAACGAATGGCAGAGCAGTCTCCCGACGATTTATCCCATCGTCCCGGGGCACGAAATCATCGGCCGGGTGACCAAGACCGGGAGTGCCGTGAAAAAATTTAAAGAAGGCGACAGCGTTGGCGTGGGCTGTATGGTCAGTTCTTGTGGCGTGTGCGAAAACTGCCGCGCTGGCGATGAGCAATTCTGCGTAAATTTTCCAACCCTCACTTATAACGCCGAGGACAAGATTCTGGGTGGCGTCACTTACGGTGGATACTCTGACAGCATTGTGGTCCGCGAAGCATTCGTCCTTCGGGTGTCTGACAAGCTCGACCTCGCGGGCGCGGCGCCGTTACTCTGCGCCGGCATTACTACCTATTCTCCGCTGCGGCACTGGAACGTCGGCAAGGGTCAGAAAGTCGGAATTGTGGGCCTCGGCGGCCTCGGGCACATGGGTGTGAAATTTGCCAAAGCCTTCGGAGCGCACGTCGTTCTGTTCAGCACATCGCCAAAGAAGGTCGCCGCCGCCAAGCGTCTTGGGGTTGACGAGGTCGTGATTTCGACCAACCCGGAAGAAATGCAAAAGGGGCTTTCTACTTTCGACTTCATCCTCGACACGGTTTCCGCCGAGCATGACCTCAATGCCTACCTCCAACTGCTTAAGAAAGACGGCACTATGACGCTGGTGGGGGCGCCGGAAAAACCCGCTCCCGTGGCTGCGTTCAATGTCATCTTCGGACGTCGCCGGCTGGCAGGTTCGGCGATCGGTGGTATTCGCGAAACCCAGGAAATGCTGGATTTCTGCGCCGATCATGGAATCACCTCAGATGTCGAGATGATCAAAATCCAGGACATTAACCAAGCCTATGAGCGCCTGGCGAAGAGCGATGTGAAGTACCGTTTCGTGATCGATATGGCGTCGTTGGCGTAAACGTGGCGTAAGCAAAATTAAAAATCCCCATCCTCTCGCAATAGATGCGCGGAGGATGGGGTCCCTCGAACAATTTAGCGGTCGCGCTCCCAGCGGTCCCAATCTTCATCACGGCCGTTTGATGCCACCATGAAATAGGGCGTGTTTGACGGAATGTTGTAATGCCGGTAAATGTCCTGCAAGCGTCTTTCCATGCTTCGAACCTGGTCGCGGTCGTTTCTTTGCCGGTAATCCTGCAAACGCGAAAAATAACTGTCGAAGCGCTCCTGATCGCGGGCTGAAAGGTTCCAGCGATGCCGCCCGCGCATGTCGCGGGCATTCGATGCCACGCGCCAGAAGGGCGTATTGGGCGGGATATTGTAATGAGCATAGACATCGCGCATGCGCTGTTCCATGCTGGACATCTGATCGCGATCATTTCTCTGGCGATAATCCATCCACCGCGAGTAATAACTGTCGAAACGCGATTGATCATCAGGAGAAAGCCGTCGCTGCTGCGCCAGGACGGGTAATGCCATGGCTATCAGAAGCAGGCCAGCAGTTGTAAAAAGCAAAGCACGCTTGGTCGAACAACTCTCTGTGAAAGTGAAAACGCCTGTAGGAAATGTTTTCATTTGTCCTCCGTCGCAAGGTCAACAAATCGTGTCCAGAATGGTACGCCGAATGAGCAAGAAAAGTGAACTGAGGGTAACTACTGCGAGGTTGTCGTACGATGAACGGGTAATTGCAATGGACGCTGCCTAATACTCCGCCAATTCTTTCATTGCCAGATACAAATCCTGTACCTGTGGCAGAATCGCGCTTTCGAGAACCGGCTGATAGGCGATGAAGGTGTCTTTGGCAGCCACGCGCTTCACCGGCGCATCCAGGTGCTCGAATAGCTGATCGGCAATTCGCGCCGCGATTTCAGCGCCGTAACCCCAACTCAATGTATCTTCATACGCGACGACAACCCGGTTGGTTTTGGTCACCGAGGCTGCAATCGTCTCCCAATCGAACGGATTCAGCGTCCGCAAATCAATCAATTCGATCTTCAGCCCGTGTTCGCGGTCCAACCGCTGTACTGCTTGCAAAGCCCGCGGAACCACCGCGCCGTAGGTGATCACTGTCAGGTCTGTGCCGGGATTGACGACCTTTGCCTTGCCGAACGGAATCATGTAATCCGGTCCGGGATAGGCCGCCCGGCCATAGCTCTCGCGGTAAAGCCGCTTATGCTCGAGGAACATCACCGGGTCGTCGCAGCGAATTGCGGTGCGCAGCAGGCCCGCGGCATCCAGCGCGTTCGACGGAAACACCACTCGCATCCCTGGCGTGTGGGTGAAAATACTCTCACCGCACTGCGAATGATAAATTGCGCCGCCCGTGAGGTATCCGCCAATAGCGACGCGCACCACGCAGGGTGAGGAAAATGCGCCGTTCGATCTCCACCGTATCGTCGGCAGTTCATTCCGCAACTGCATCATTGCCGGCCAGATGTAATCAAAGAACTGAATTTCAACCACCGGCTTCAGTCCGCGCACCGCCATTCCGGTGGCGCGGCCGATAATGCTGGCCTCGGCCAGCATCGAGTTGAAAACGCGCTCCGAGCCGAAATCGCATTGCAAGCCTGCTGTCAGCTTGAACACGCCGCCTTTACCCTTCACCATCTTTTGCCGCAGATATTCTTCGCGGCTGCAATCGGCAACGTCCTCTCCGAAGATCACGATACGATCGTCGCGCTTCATCTCATCGCGCAAGGTCGCGTTGATCAGATCGGCCATCGTCTTCGCTGCAGGCTTCTTCTCGGTGTCCGGTGTGGCGCGGGTGCCCTCGCCATTTGCCGCCTGCGTATCGTATGCACTCGATGTCGGATCCAGATCCGGCGAATACAAATACTGCTGCACCGACTCTGGCTGCGGAAGCGGCGCAGCCAGCGCGCGATCGGCAGCATCCTGCAACTCGGTCTCAACTTCTTTTTCGAGCTTGTTGATGCCCTTTTCGTCAAGAATGCCCTCGCGCAGCAAGAAGAGCTGCATGCGTGTAATGGGATCACGCTCGGCATCGCGCTGGCGCTCCACATCCGGGCGATAAAGCTTTTCGTCGTCCGACAGCGAATGTGAATACGGACGAATCACATGCGCATGCACAAATGACGGTCCCACGCCCGCCCGGCAATGCGCGACCGCCCGCGACATCGCGCCATAGCTGGCGACTGGATCGGTGCCGTCAACTTCTTCAAAATGAAAATTGGGGAAGCCCGACACCAGCCGCGAAATATTTCCACCTGCAGTATTTACTTCGACGGGCACCGAAATCGCGTAGCCATTGTCTTCGACAAGAAAAACAATCGGCAGGCGCAAGGTGGCCGCCGCATTCAGGCTCTCCCAGAATTCGCCTTCACTAGTGGTGCCATCGCCGACCGAGACATACGTGACTTCATCGCCATAGAACGTTATATCTTTGAACTGGCGATAGTCTCCATCGACCTTCTTTGCCGCTCCCGGATGAGCTATCAAATATCGCGCGACTTCCGCGCAACCCACCGCATGCAGCACCTGGGTCCCGGTGCATGAAGACTGTGTAACCACGTTCAGGCGCTTGAATCCCCAGTGCGACGGCATCTGCCGACCGCCTGAGCTGGGGTCTTCGGCCGCGCCCACGCCTTGCAGCAGCATTTCGTACGGAGTCGCGCCCAGCGCCAGGCACAACGCTCGGTCACGATAATAAGGAAAGAACCAGTCGTATCCGGACTTCATCGCCATGGCCGCGGCCACCAATATCGCCTCGTGCCCCGCGCCGGATATCTGGAAGAAGATTTTCTGCTGCCGCTTCAGCATGATCTCCCGGTCGTCGAGCTTGCGGGAGGTGTACATCACGCGGTATGCGTCAATGAGCTGCTGCCGCGATAGGCCTTCGTACGTCTTGCCTGCCTTGTTGGCCTCGGCAACCGCTCCGGATTTTCCGTGATTTCTGGTCGGCATAGAACTGAGAGATTCTTGTGCGCCGTGGGTATTTTAAACCACTCCAGCTTCTCTGGTATCGCAGGTTCCGGGGATTGCCGGCGCGCCCCGTCATGGCGCTTGTGGGGACAGCCGCACCTCGCCCGTCCGGCGGAGCAAGGCAGAGAACTCATCTGCAACAGAGTGACGGTTCGAACCGGGAGAAACTACAGAACCAACTTGGGTGCGGCAGTGATGGCTCGCCCGTGCAACGTCACTGAGGCTGTCAAGCTCGTACTGTCCACCTGACACCTGCCACGGGCTCTAGCTGTAGCTGACCTTCCGCTCACCCTTCACGATCCGGCCAATGTGGTAGTACTTTTCACCGGCGCGATCAAGGACGCTTTCAGCTTTCTTGAACTTTTTCGAAGGGACAACCAGCACCATACCGATGCCCATGTTGAATGTGCGCATCATCTCGTCGTGGGGAACGTTGCCGAGCTTTTGAATGTGGGTGAAGATGTCCAACACCGGCCATTTGCCATATTCGATGACGGCAGCCACTCCGCGCGGCAGAACGCGCGGCAGATTTTCGGTGATGCCACCCCCTGTAATGTGGGCCATGGCGGAGACGCAGTCCGCCGCCAGCAGCTTTTTGATGATCGCCCAGTAGCTGCGGTGGGTGTGCATCAGTTCGTTACCAACTTTGCCCTTAATCTCGTTAACGTAGGTTTCGGGCTCGTACTTGGCAACATCAAAAAGCAGCTTGCGCGCGAGCGAATATCCGTTAGTGTGCAGGCCGGTAGAAGGCAGGCCCAGGATAATGTCTCCCGGCTCGACGGTTTTGCCGGTAACAATCTTTTCGCGCTCCACCACGCCAACGATAAATCCTGCAAGATCGTACTCGCCGTCTGGATAGAAGCCGGGCATCTCAGCGGTTTCACCGCCAATAAGCGCGCAGCCGTTGTGCTTGCAGGCGTCGGCCAGGCCCTCGATCACCTTTTCAGCGATGTGCTGCTCAAGTTTGCCGACGGCAAGGTAATCCATAAAGAAGAGCGGCGCGGCGCCCTGCACGGCGATGTCGTTGACGCAGTGATTCACCAGGTCGGCGCCCACGGTGTGGTGCATGTTCATCTCAAAAGCGAGTTTGAGTTTGGTGCCGACGCCGTCCACGCTGGAGACGAGAATGGGATCGAGGTACTTGGTCTTATCCACCGCGAATAGGCCGCCGAAGCCTCCAATCTCGCTGAGCACGCCCTTGGTGAATGTTTTATGTGCGAGGTACTTGATGCGCTGCTTGGTGCGGTTGGCCTGATCGATGTTTACGCCTGCGTCCGCGTAGGTAATGGATTTGGAAGAATTTTGGGCCACGGTATCCGATTGTCGACGAGCGGGGCGGTTCAAGCTTTCCCCTGGTGCACCTTCGTGGCTGTGCCGCTAACCAGCGAGGGGGTTGAAGCACCTACAGAAAAGCCATCAAGAGCGGCTAATTTTAGCACGCTATAGGTTGAGGAAAGAGGAGAGGATTTTGTGATCGACGGTGGTAAATTTTCTTGCAGCCTTAACCGCAAAGAACGAAGCGGTCGCAAGTTCAACTCAAACAACAATGTTTGACTCGGTTCGAGGGACGTGCTTCCTTTGGGTTCTCTGCGGTTAAAAGTTTTTTCAGAATCCATCACGGCCCCGAAACGCGAATATCATGTAGAAACGTGTTCCCAAGTTCGTTTTTGGGAACATTTCCAAAAATATTTATCAATTCGCCTTTTATTCGCTTTACATTAGCGATATACTCCACCCAGTTTCAAACCATGGCGGGCTGAGAAAGCCCGTCCCACACAGAGAGAGGCATTCATGGCGGACGAGCGGGCACGGGCAATTGATCTGGCATTCGCGCAAATCGAAAAACAGTTCGGCAAAGGCTCGATCATGCGGTTGGGGTCGAAGGAAGCGATTGTCCCCATCTCGGTCATCCCGACCGGCGCGATCTCATTTGACGCAGCGCTCGGCGTCGGCGGCTTTCCCCGCGGCCGGGTGATTGAAGTGTTCGGCCCGGAATCTTCAGGCAAAACGACCATTACGTTGCAGGTGATTGCGGAAGCGCAGAAAACGGGCGGCATGGCGGCCTTTGTGGACGCCGAGCACGCGCTCGATCCGGCGTACGCCAAGAAGCTCGGCGTTGATGTCGACAACCTGCTCGTTTCGCAGCCGGATTACGGCGAGCAAGCACTCGAAATCACAGAAGCCCTGGTGCGATCGAATGCTATTGACGTGCTGGTGGTGGACTCGGTAGCGGCGTTGGTGCCCAAGGCTGAACTCGACGGCGAAATGGGCGACAGCCATATGGGTCTGCAGGCGCGTTTGATGTCGCAGGCATTGCGCAAGCTGACCGGGACGGTTTCGAAATCCCGTACCTGCCTGATCTTCATCAATCAGATTCGCGAAAAGATTGGCGTGATGTTCGGGAACCCTGAAACCACGACCGGTGGCCGCGCGCTAAAGTTTTATGCATCCGTGCGAGTGGACATCCGCCGCATCGCCGCAATTAAAGAAGGTGACCTGGTTATCGGATCACGCACCAAAGTTAAAGTCGTAAAAAACAAAGTGGCTGCGCCATTCCGCGAATCCGAATTCGATATTTTGTACGGCGAGGGAATTTCGCGCGAAGGCGACCTTCTCGATTTGTCTGCAACCCATAATATTGTGGAGAAATCCGGTGCCTGGTACAGCTACAAAGGTGAACGCATCGGGCAGGGCCGCGAGAACGCACGGCAGTTTTTAAAGGACAACAAGGACATAACTGCCAGAATTGAAGCTGAAGTGCGTAAAACTCTAGGCTTGCCCGGCCCTGCTGTTCCGGTCGCTCAGGCGCAAAGTGCTGCCGCCCAAGGTGCCGGCACCGGCGCCCGCGTTACCACCATGCCAACGGGGAGTGAAGGAAAGCCGGCGGCAAGAAGGTAACTATCTAGGCTAGTCGCGTATTTTCTCGGTCGAGCCTGCGCCTTTCTGCGATTCGAGAGCTGCTCGCCAGAGCAGCACTTGTATTTGTGTCTAGTCTGCTCCGGTAAACAACACGTGCTCTGACAACCTGCCCGGTTTCCACTTCCATCCTAAGCTCGAGGTCGCAAGGTCTGGCTGAGCACGTATAGGTTTTGTCGCACGCAGAGTTTTTCCCCTCGTGTTGATTTCCTCGGCCGCACTCTCTCAATTGCCTGGGGCGGCTGCGCGCCCACCCTGGAACCAGGACGGCTCTTGGCCCTGTACGAAAAAACCATCACCAGATCCACTTGCCCAACTCCGTGGCGACGGCGGGGAGATAAGCATTTGAAATCAGCTGCCGGTGGTTGGCATATCTCCAACGCAAATCTAGGAGTGCGAAATCCGGAGTTCAACGGGATCCAGTTCGGTGTCGGATATCACTGGCTTAAATAGTTCAATTGAACGAAGATCGGCATTTTTGGCTGATTATCCCCAAAATACGGCCCATTCCGGCGGCCCCTTGTATGTGTGCTTTACAATATTTAAACGGAGTACCCTGCCTTGACCGTCGCTTCCCCAGGTGCGAGACCGAAGCCGGTGTTGGATGAGAGTTCCTTCCAACAGTTGCTCGCTGCAGCCTACGTGGTGCAGCAGCACAATGACGGCGCGCGCGCGAAAGACCCCGCGCAGGCGACCTCAGGCGTGCTTTCCGAAATCGCCGAAATTCAATCGCTGGTGCGGGCCGGCGGTCTTGATTTGGCCACCGCTGCGCGACTAACGACTGACCGGCTGCACAAAATAACTCGCTCGGATAGTGTCGCCGTGGTCCTGATGATGGGCGACTCACTGGAGTGCGTCGCCGAAACAGGAAAGGCGGTCGGTTCGGCTGATAATTGCTGCAATTTCCAAATGATGGTCCCAACTGAGGGTCTGAAACAAGGTGATTTTTTTGAGAGCAGTGACGCCCAAAAAGACATCCGCCTCGATCAACTTCTTTGCCGTGAGGCGGGTATCGGTTCCCTCATCGCTGCGCCGATTCACCGGTTCGACGAGTTTGACGGGCTGATCGAACTGCGCTGGAGACGCGCGAACGCCTTCCAGGAAAGCGACACTCGCGCGACTCGCCTTATGGCGGGCCTGATCAGCGGCCTGCGGGAACGGAATGCACGGTCAGAAGAGCGAAAAAGATTGCAGTTGAGTGCGTCAGACATCCAGCCGGTTTCGTCGAAGGACGACGACTCTTCCGGCGACCAGCTAACTGATTTTCGGTCGGCCGCGGCATCTCAGTCGGAATCCGAGTTGCGGATTCTGCCCGTCGAAACCGTGGAGTCGATTCCGCCTACAGCCGAACCGGCGGAAGTCAATGCCATCGCTTTGCCGTCAGAGTGTCGTGTCTGCGGACGGCGCTTCGGCGCAGACGAAGCGTTTTGCGGACAGTGCAGTATGCCTCGAGTGGCCGGGGCCCCTTCGGAAGAGCTGCAGAGTAAATGGGCATCGCTCTGGTACATGCAGCAGGCGCAAGAAACTCAGCAAAAAGAGCTGCCGGCGCTCTCCGCAAAGCCGCCACTGGATGTGCATCCTCCTATCCCTCAGAAAGCGCAAGAGGGCGCAGTTTCACAGAAGGCGGCTCCGCCTATTACATCTGACCCAGGGGTACGCATATGGCATGTGCCTGAATCTGACACGCGGCGCGACAATGCGATCACTCCCGCGCAGCCGCAGCAATTCGAGCCGCTACGCTCCGAGGAGCGTTCGTTCTTTATCGAACCTGACGTCGGTTTCTCCACAGAGCGCTTCGGGCCTACGAAGAATCCCCTAAGGTCAGTGGCTTCTGCAACCCAGGCCTCCGAAGCTGACGCGAGTTCGGATCTTTTACAGAGCACCTGGCAATCGGTGTGGGCCCGAATGCACCGTCGGCACGCGACATGGGCGCTGAGTGCAGTAGGCTTGTTGCTGGTTTTTCTGATGCTGGCGGTATGGCCATCGTCAACCAATTCGCAGCTGACGTGGTTTCAATCTTTGCTGGTGAAGGTGGGTCTAGCAGATGTCCCTGCACGTGCACCGGCGCTTTCGGGCAATCCTGATGTGCGGGTTTGGGTAGATGTGCACACTGCGCTCTACTACTGCCCGGGCTCAGATCTCTACGGTATGACTCCCGGAGGCCACTTCGCGAGCCAGCACGATGCACAAGTGGATGAGTTCGAGCCCGCGTCGCGCATCGCTTGTCCCTGACAAAGTGAAGGCCAAAACGCAGCTCACAAAAAGTGCGACTGCGTTCTGGCCCGCCAAAGTATCTTCTGTTGTTATCTGTTTATGCTATTAATGCGCGTGAATAGCGACAAGGTTCTCGTGACGGCGCGCCTCATACCAGAGCGCCAGCTCTACGCGGTTCCAGAGCCCCAGTTTGTCGTAGATGGTGCGGAGATAGTTCTTGATGACGTGTTCAGTGGTTCCGATTTCGTTTGCAACTTCTCTGTTTTTAAGTCCTTGGGCAACGAGTTCGATAACTCGCTGTTCCCTGTCATTGGGTTTTCCGCTTCCGATTCCTGTGAACATAGCTGCCTCCGGTATAAAAGTGTTGCGAGTTTTACTCGCTTGACTCCGCCAGTAATGCCAAATCGCACGAACAGCCGGTTAAAGTGGGCTTTGACCGTCCGCCGCGCCATGTGTAATTGCTGGGAAATCTCGTCATTGTCACAACCTTGCAGGAGCAGTTCGACGACCTGCCGCTCCCTCGGACGTAACGATTTTTCCTCCATAACATCCCCTCGACTGGATTTAAGCTTCGCCAATGCCGGAACTTAGCTGAGCCGGAGCAACAAAACTCAGCGGCATAAGACTTAAAATGTTTGCACATGCCCTGCCAAGTGAGCTCTCAGAAAAACGAAAAAGTAAGGTAAATTTCCACAAAAAGCAGGAATTTCAGGTACCCACTTCTCCAAGCTTTAATCGCGTGTTCGCCGTTGCAACTGCGATCTTGGAGCCGCCGTCTATAGCACTAAAGTGCCATAGAATGAGCCAAGTATCTAAATACCCGTTGGACGGTTCCGAACGCTTCCGGGCTAAGTAGAAACACCAATTTTCCAGAACCCGAGATCACCTGACATTTTGGCCTGTGAATCCTTAGCGTATTTAAGTAAAACACCTTAGGTCATTTTTTGCTCAGTAGGGCCTTCCGCTTGTGAACTATTTACACTTAGGGGCATTGTTTGCAGCGGTTGGCCCGAAAGAGTTATTATGTAACTAACTGGTTAGTTAATAAATGACTCACATCTCCGAAACTCGGCTTGGATCTCGCCGGCGCCCGGAACAGAGTCGGGCCGCGATTCTGCAAGCCGCAGTACGCGAATTCGCGCGAGAAGGCGTCGCCGGCGCGCGCACGGAGGCGATCGCTCGTTCTGCCGGAGTCAATAAGGCGTTGCTATATTACTACTTCAAAGACAAAGAATCGCTTTATCAGGCGGTGCTCGACGAAGTATTTTCCGGTTTGCGCTCCACCATACATGCCGCCCTCGCGCAGAAGCTGCCACCACGAAACCGGCTGACAGCTTACGTGCGCGCACATTTCGATTACATTGCTTCAAACCCGTTGTATCCCCGAATCGTTCAGGCGGAGTTTCTGCGCGCTGGCCGCGATCCCTCGCGGATTAAACATATCGCTGAAGATTATTTTCGTCCGGTATTCAGTCAGATTTCGAGTCTGCTGACAGAAGGAATTGAAAGCGGCGACTTCCGGCCGGTCAATCCAGCGCATTTCATTCCGTCTATGGTTTCCGTTATCGCTTTCTTTTTCAACACAGCGCCGGTGATGAAAGTAATAACTGGACTTGATCCCATGTCTAAAGAGCACATGGCCGACCGCCGCACCGCGGTAGAGGACTTTATTTCTGCCGCATTGTTCAGGCACGAACCCCTGTCAGCAGATGAAGACAACGGAACTCGTGAAAGAGGAGAGCGCCAATGAATGCACGCAATAAATTTTTCATCATTCTGGGAGTGATTCTCGCCATTGCCCTCGGCTATTACCTAATATCTACTCCGCGCGGCTCCGATCTCGATTTGATAGGCATCGTGGATGCCAACCAGGTGATCGTCAGTCCACAGGTCCAGGGAAGAATTTCAAAGTTACTGGTTGACGAAGGTACGGCCGTAAAACAACGTGACTTGATCGCTGTGCTTGATCCCGCGGAACTGGAAGCCCAGGCCCGCGCGGCTGCTGCCACGATCGACAGTTTGCGGTCTCAGGTTTCGGCGACCAAAGCAACCAGCATGGCTACGCAAGGCTCCACTACCAGCAATGTCGCCAACGCCCAGGCGCGGCTTCAATCAGCACGGGCGCAGTTGATACAGGCCGAGGCGACATTGCAGCGGGTAGAAAGTGACAGCCGGCGAACCATAGAACTGGCGCAGCAGGGCGTGGCCTCTGACCAGGAGCGAGTCCAAGCCGAAACGAACGAGAAAGCACAGCAAGCTGTAGTGAGGTCGTTGCAGCAGCAAGTGACAGCTGCGGAAGCTGACTTGAATACTGCAATAGCCAATACGCATCAGGCGCATGCGGCACAGAGCACGGTAGCTTCTACGCGCGCGCAACTTGCGAATGCAGAAGCACAGTTGAAGGAAGCTGAAGTGCGGCTAGGCTACACCAAGATCTACGCGCCCGTCAGCGGAACAGTTTCGGTCCGCGCCGCACGCGAGGGAGAATACGTGAATCCCGGCCAAGCCATCGTCACCATTGTGGACCTTAGCGATACCTGGGTGCGAGTAGCTATCCCGGAAACCGAGGCTGATCATATTGGCCTCGGAGACACATTGCGCATCCGCTTGCCCGGTGGAACGCAAACTTCCGGCAAGGTATTTTTCAAATCACCGGAGGCAGATTTCGCCACCCAACGCGACGTCAGCCGCCGCAAACGCGACATCAAGACTCTGGTACTGAAGGTTCGTCTCGACAATCCCAAACGCGCGTACGTTCCCGGCATGACTGCGGATGTGCTGGTTTCGCAAAAACAGTTGAACGGATCTGTTTCGAGCGTGGACGCCTCGACTCAAGGGAGCCGGCCATGAGTGGTATTCCGGAAATGCGCCCTGCCGTCCCCGCGGCCAATGTCCCGAACGCGATCCAGGTTACCCACATCGTCAAAAAATACGGCGACTTTACAGCCGTTAACGATGTTTCGTTCAACGTTCAGGAGGGAGAGATCTTTGGTTTGCTCGGCCCTAATGGAGCGGGAAAATCAACGCTCATCCGCATGATGACCACACTCATCCCAATCACGGCGGGCAGTGCGAGAATTTCCGGCTACGATGTGGCCACCGATCCTGACGACGCCAGACGCACCATCGGGGTGATTCCGCAGGCGCTCACCAGCGACATCGACCTCACGGTCGAAGAGAATCTCAGCATCTATGCCAAGCTCTACGACGTACCCGCAGCCAAACGTAAAAAGAACATTGACGAGTTACTCGAACTGGTTGACCTGACGAAGTGGCGGGACGCGCAGACCAAGACCCTTTCTGGAGGTATGCGGCGCCGTCTGGAAATTGCGCGCGGCCTGGTCCACAGCCCCAAGATTTTTTTTCTCGACGAACCTACGACGGGCCTCGATCCGGTCTCGCGCGTCGCGGTTTGGGAGATGCTCACCAAGATCAAAAACGAGCGCCAACTGACGGTACTGATCACGACGCATTACATGGACGAGGCCGACCGTCTCTGCGACCGGATTGCCATTGTTGATCACGGCAAATTGGTTGCACTGGACACGCCGGCGGCGCTCAAAGCCAGCGTGCCTGGATCGAACGTGATTGAGGCGCAATTTGAGCACGTGCCCGAGGACTGGGAAGCAAAGCTGCACTCGCTCAGCGCTGTTACCTCGGTCCAACACGAAGGCGCAGAGATGTACCGCGTGCTCACCGGCAACGGTTCGCGCACCACCACTGAACTTGTCGAGATGGCGGTGCAGGCGGGAGTGGGAGTCAAGTCGCTCTCAGTACAAAACACAACCCTGGACGATGTTTTTGTCCACTACACAGGGCGGCAGCTGCGTGACGAACTGGTGAAAGCGCATGCGTTCACGATGCCGACCAGACCGGGGTTACAACCATGAATCGAATGATGGCCATTGTCGAACGCGAGTTGCGCAAGTTTTTCCGCTCCCCCGCGCTCATGCTGGTGTCAATGATCTTCCCTCTGGTGCAACTGCTTGTTCTGGGTAACGCCTTCGGCGGAAAAATTCGTGACGCCAAGTTGGGGCTGGTCGATGAAGACGGCGGCACTCAGGCGCTGAAGATCCGCGAAGCATTCGATTCAGTGCGCAGCAATCTCCGCACTTTCGTACCCGTCTACTACTCCGACGAAAAGAAAGCTATGGACGATGTCCGCAACGGCAAAATCCAGGGGGCGGTCATTATTCCGCCGCAATACTCGCGTCGCGTGTATGAAAAAGATCAGCCGCGCATCGGCCTGATCGTGGATAACAGCGACAATTTTATGTCCTCAACGCTTGAGACTGAAATGAGCGAGATAACCGCCGCGCTCAACAATCCCACAGTTGAGCCCCGCATCTTGCAGCAGACGGTCTTGCAGATTGTGGAGTTGTATCCCTATATCGAGTACATGAAATATCTGCTGCCGGGATCGATCGCGCTCGCTATGTTCGTTTCCGTCATGATCGGCGGCGGCATGCTTTACATAGACGACAAGGCCCGTGGCGTGCACGAAGGGTATCTGGTCACTCCTATCACGAAGATGGAACTGGTGTTCGGCTTAAATGCGGCGGGCGCGATTAAGGCGGTGATGACCGGCGTCGTAATTACTCTTATCGGATCGCTGCTGTCGGGCGTGGGGACCATTTTCAATCCGGCGACAATGCTGGGCCTTGCGATCATGATTCTGCTGGTTTCGCTGTCCTTCAATGCGATGATGTTCCTGCTGATGGTGCGGGTCGAGGACCCGCTGGTCCCGCGCGCAACATTCGGGATATTGAACACTTTGTTATTTTTCCCGAGCGGAGCTGTGTATCCCACCGAAGCGTTTCCGCGCTGGCTGCAAGTCATTTCGAAAATCGATCCGTTCACCTTCGCAGTGCACGGATTCAAATCACTTCTCCTGAAGGAAACCGGCCTGGCTGCAGTCTGGCCGGACATGCTCTATCTCGGCGCGTTCGCGGTGATTGCGCTGGCGATCGCAGTGCCATTGTTTAAGAGAACGTTGTAAACCAGTTGCCAGCTCTCAGTTGGTATTTGCCATTGGCAATTAGCCACTGGTTTTGGGAACTTTTTCTTCTTCCCCGGATTCAATTATGCTTAGTAAGTCATGACGCTGATGGATGCGCAGCAGTACGACGACACTCGCGACCGCCGCCGACGGAACCTGATCATCATCGGAGTATTTGTTGTCCTGATTCTGGCCTGGTTAACTTATCACCTGCGCAACTATCCCGAACGCCACGCTGCGGCCAAGTTTTTTTCTGCTTTGCAGCATCGGGACATTGAAGGCGCATATGCCCTGTGGATGAAGGATCCCGGCTGGAAGCAGCACCCAGAAAAGTATTCGCAATACAGCTTCGGAGATTTCTCGCAGGACTGGGGCCCGACCGGCCAGTGGGGAATAATCAAGTCCTACACGATCAACTGTTCCTACTCGAGCGGGAGCGGTGTGATCGTCCAGGCGACGGTGAATGACCGCGCGGAGCACGCCTACGTGTGGGTGGACAAGGGCGACAAGACTCTGCATGTTTCCCCGAATGACATTGAATGCGGAAACTGGTGGGGTTGGCTGACGGAGTGATGCTTTTCTTCGCGTACCCTTGTGCTCTTAGTGGCTCACCGATGTCAAGGTGCAGTCATTGAGTGAGGGCTTGCATCGCCTTCTGTAACGACGCGTCATCTTCCACGTTCAAACACTTCTTTGACCGATCGATCTGCCGCATTAATCCGCACAGAACCTTTCCCGGACCGACCTCAATAAATGTGCTCACGTCCTTCGCCGCCAGCCACTGCATTGACTCGCTCCACTTCACCGAACCTGTTACCTGCCGCACCAAGGCTTCACGGGCAGATTCCGCATCTTCAACTGGGCGGGCATAAACATTTGCGATCACTGGAAGGCCCGGCGGCGCGAACTTAAGATTATTAAGATCAACCGCCAGACGGTCCTGCGCCGGCTGCATCAGCGAACAATGGAACGGCGCGCTGACCGGAAGAACCTTGGCGCGCTTGGCGCCGCGCTCGTCTGCAAGTTTCGCGCCGCGCTCGACGGCAGCGGTATGGCCGGAAATGACGATTTGTTCAGGCGAATTGATATTTGCCAGTTCGCAGACTTCGCCTTGTGCGGCATCGCCACAGACGCCGGCGACGGCATCCATGCTCATGCCCAGTATCGCGGCCATTGAGCCAGTGCCTACGGGCACGGCCTCCTGCATATATTTGCCGCGATTGCGCACGGTGCGGACCGCGTCGGCAAAGCTGATGGTTCCGGCGCAAACGTGCGCCGAATATTCCCCGAGACTGTGCCCCGCGACGAAGTCCGCCTTTACGCCTTTTTCATCCAGCACTCGCCAGGCAGCGACGGAAACGGCGAGAATCGCGGGCTGCGTGATTTCCGTCAGACGCAGTTGATCTTCGGGACCTTGGCAGCACAGATCGAAAAGCTTCATTCCAAGTGCTTCGTCGGCCTCTTCAAACGTCTGATGCGCGATCGGGTATTTTTCGGCCAGATCCTTTCCCATTCCAACAGCTTGTGATCCCTGACCGGGGAAAAGAAGAGCAATCATTAGTGTGGGCACCTCAGCGGCTAAAGCCGCAGCGTCCTTTTACAGAATTGCGGCTCGGCTGAAGCCGAGCCCTTTCAAAACATGAGAGCCGAGTTTAATGGAGCGTCAGGTCGTCAACTGTGCCGCAGGATGTATTGCCGCTAACTGGTTCTCGATATCCGCATTGATCCTCCGCTCGACGAACTCGGCCGCCACTCGCACAGCATTCTTGATTGCGTTCGCATTCGAAGATCCATGCGTAACAAAGCACGCGCCTTTCACACCGAGCAGCGGCGCGCCGCCATATTCAGTATGGTCGAGCCGTTTCTTAAAATCTGAAAACGCGCTGCGCGAAAGCAGATAGCCGACCTGGCGGGTGATGGTCGCGGCCAGCGTCTCTTTCAAGATTGCGCGAACGAGGTTAGCCACGCCTTCCGAAGTTTTCAGCGCAACGTTGCCGACAAAACCATCCGCAACAATGACATCCACTTTGCCGCTGTAAATGTCGCGTCCTTCAACGTTTCCAATGAAATTGATCGGCAATTGCTTAAGCAAGCCGAAGGCCTCGCGGGTGACCTCGTTGCCTTTGCCTTCTTCTTCACCGATCGAAAGCAGCCCGACGCGCGGACGCGCGGTCCCGAACATGCTGCGAAAATAAATCTCGCCCATCACCGCGAATTGTTCGAGATTGTGCGCTTTGCAATCCACGTTGGCGCCCACATCGAGTAGCGTTGAAACCGTACCAGTAGCGGTGGGGATGATCGCGACCAGCGCGGGCCGGTCCACTGCGGGCAAACCGCCGAGCACCATCTTGGCGGTCGTCATGGCCGCGCCGGTATTCCCAGCAGAAATGAAGGCCCCGGCCTGCCCGTTGCGAACCAGTCGCAAGCCGACACGCATGGATGAATCCCGCTTGGCGCGCACGGCCTGTACCGCCTTGTCGTCCATGGTAATCACTTCGCTGGCGTGGCAGACGGAAATCGGCAGCGACCGAGAGAAAGGATGGCGGTCCAGTTCGGCTTGAATGATTTCCTGCGGACCGACCAGGGTGACGGGAATGCCAAAGCGCCGCGCTGCCTGAATGGCGCCGTCGACCTCAGGCTTAGGAGCGCGGTCTGAACCCATTGCGTCCAGGACTATGACGCCAGGCATGGAGTTTTTATGTAGCTTCCTTCACTTCCAGCACTTCGCGGCCCTTATAGTACCCGCATTTCGGGCAGGCACGGTGAGGCAATTTGCGCTCATGGCAATTCGGACATTCCGAAAGCGATTGCGTGGTGAGCGCATCGTGCGCGCGGCGGGTGCTGGTGCGGCGTTTTGAGTGGCGCCGTTTTGGATTAGGCATGTGTTTCCCTTTCGAAAAAGCTGAAGCTATTAGCAACCCGAGATCTGGAGGCTACGAGCCAGCAGCTAGAAACTTAGTGTTGCAACTTCTCTTTGATATCTTTCAGCGCCGACCAGCGTGGGTCATCAAACGGTTCGGCGCAATTGCATTGTTCCAGATTCAGGTTTTTACCGCAATGCGGGCACAAACCTTTGCAATCGTCCCGGCAAATAGCTTTCAACGGCAAAGCTAAGAGTACCTGCTCGCGCAAAACGTCTTCGAGTACCAGCCCCTCGCCCTGGTAATAGCTGACCTCTGCCTCAGCCGCGGTAACTGAGAGCTCTTCTTTGCCTGCGTCAGCGCCGAGTGGCCGGTAAAGCAGATCGAAGTTGTTGGCCACGTCGCGAGTGATCGGATCGAGACACCGGGCGCAGAGCAACTCGACCTTGGTCGAGAAATCTCCAACCATCCGTATGTCGTTGATTAGCTGGTGCTTACCATGATGCTCCTGCACCAGTTGCGCACGCCCCGCGGTGCTAATCTTGTCCTTTTGCTGGATCTCCGAGCCGAAATCGATCACACCGGGCGCAATTTGCTCGTCGAAATCGACCGCATGGACCTCTAATTCTCTGATTTCAATGAGCATTTTGGAACCTCCGCGCACCTCACTGACGCCGCGCAGGCCGCGGAAGCACATTTTGAGGCGTAAGTACTCTTGGGAGCTATAGTTAGGATAAAAGTTGCGAAGCGGGGGTGTCAAGGAACCACATCCACTCGGCTCGGATTTGACTAGCAGGATCGGCATGGCTGATGCTGGCATCGGCCAATGGAAATAGTGAATAAGATCGACGAGCTGTTCGTCACACGCGACGGGATCCGTTC
>DATJHT010000095.1:0-20225 GCA_035493765.1 Terriglobales bacterium | reverse complement strand
GAGATCGTAACGTTCGGCTCCAGGGAATAAAAGAGTGTAGTTGTTAAGCGTTAATCAGCGGCGGGTTGCGAAACCAATTCTCTGTCCCGTCGCACCTTTTTTAAGTTCTGCTGCGACTGATGCTTTTCTGACTGGATCACGCGCATTGACGAGTTCTCGTCGAAGTTCAGTAATTGTCGTCGGCGCAGGCGCGTTCGGCGGCTGGACCGCGCTTCAGCTTCTGCAAAAAGGCGCGAAGGTCACGCTGTTTGACGCGTGGGGCCCGGGAAATTCTCGGGCCAGCTCCGGAGGCGAGACCCGCATCATTCGTGGAACCTATGGGTCAAGGCGATGTTACACGCAAATGGCGGCGCGGTCTCTGCAGCTATGGCAGGAGTATGAGCAAGAATGGAATCTAAAGCTGTTCTTCCGCACTGGTGTGCTTTGGATGGCTGGAGCCGATGATTCGTATGAACGTGCCGCGCTGCCTCTGTTGAGCGAGAACGGAATTCGATTCGAAAAACTTTCTGCCGTTGAATGCGCACAGCGTTGGCCACAAATCAGCTTCGGCGACATCTCGTGGAGCGTATACGAGCCAGACTCTGGATATCTGGCCGCAAGGAGAGCTTGCGAGGCTGTGTTCAATGCCTTCATCGAACGGGGTGGTGAGTATCGCCAGGCACAAGTTTTGCCCGGCCAAATCACTTCCGGAAAGATGTGCGAGGTACGGCTCGATTCAGGAGACGTGCTGCATGCCGATGCATACGTTTTCGCCTGCGGTGCATGGCTGGGAAAAGTTTTCCTGTTTCTGGCGCCGATCATTACTCCGACGCGCCAGGAAGTGTTCTTCTTCGGAACCGCGGCAGGTGACTTGCGATTCACCGACGCACAATTACCGGTCTGGGCAGATGATAGCAAACGTGAACTCGACGGCTTTCCAGGCAAACACTGGTTCTACGGAATTCCAGGAAACCATTGGCGCGGTTTTAAGATTGCCGACGATTTGCGTGGGCCGGCGATCGACCCGACTACTTTGGAACGCGAGCATTCTGCCGAACGCCTGGCCGCGGCTCGCGCTTATCTAAAGCTGCGTTTTCCTGCGCTCGCCGACGCTCCTCTGCTTGAGAGTCGCGTCTGCCAGTATGAGGACTCCACCGACCAGAATTTTATTCTGGAGCAACATCCAGAGGCAGAAAACGTCTGGATTCTTGGCGGCGGCTCTGGTCACGGCTTTAAGCACGGGCCCGCATTCGGTCAGATGGCCAGCGAGTCTGTATTAGGACTGAAGGCGCCGCCGCGTGAGTTCGCTCTCCGACGCTAAAAGATTCCGTTTACTTCAGTTCTCTGATCCAGATGTTCCTGAAGCTGATTGGCTGACTGGGATCACCGTGCGCTTGCAGCCTGATGGGAGTTGCGCCGTGCTTCTTGTAAAAAGGTTGACCTATGTACTGCGTCTCGCCCTTCACGGCAAAATGATCCTGTACCAGAATGCCATTGAAAAAGGCGGTGACGAAAGCGGGGGTTTTCAACGAACCGTTCGCATTGAAGAGGGGTGCAGTCCAAATCACGTCATAATCCTGCCACTCACCCGGCTTGCGCGTCGGATTCACCAGCGGAATACTTTGCTTGTAGATGCTGCCAGCCTGACCATTAACGTAAGTTTCATTTTTGTATGAATCGAGAATCTGCAATTCATATCCACCATTGCCGGGAGGAGGCGAGGCCAGGAAAACGCCGCTATTGCCGCGCGCCTGACTGCTTCCGGTGATATTCTCGGGAACTTTCCATTCGAGATGAAGCTGATAGTTGAGAAAACTTCGCTTGGTCTCAATATCTCCGGCCGCCTTGTTCACGGTAAAAACCCCGTCGGCAACGATCCATTTCGCCGGGGATTTGTCCTTGGTAGAAACCCAGTCGTCAAGATTTTTCCCATCGAAGAGAATGATCGCATCGGATGGAGGAGCATTACAGTCAGCACCTGGCGTGACTACTTTTGGCACTGGTTGCCAGAGTTCGGTGTCTTCAGGTTTTGGCGTGGCATGTGCCAGAGTTGTTTGATCTCCGGTACTTTGAGGGACGCTCGGCTGTTGCGCATAAACCACGCTGCTAATGATGAAAATAATTGTGACATGGAGAAACGGGAATTGAATGCGCATAGGTCAAGAGGATACAACGGGTCCATCCGAACGCGGGAGACCATCTTTAAGGATTGCGGAATTTAAGAAAGTTGGTAGCATCAGTCGGACACAGGGAGGTTCTACATAGATATGACTACGCGCCGCACGTTCCTGGTCGCCAGCGGACTGACCGCACTAGCATCAACTCGAGTGTTCGGTGCGAACGACAAATTACGCGTCGGTGTTATCGGCGCTGGACAGCGAATGAAAGGCCTTCTCGATTCCGCGGACAAGGCCGGCGCTTATGAAATCGTCGCCGTAAGCGACGTATACGGCCCCCATCGGGACGCGATCAGGGAGCGGTCAAACGGTCTGGCCACAATGCACTTGGATTATCGCGAGGTGCTCGACAAGAACATCGACGCGGTGATCATCGCATCTCCGGATCACTGGCACGTCCAGATGGCCGTGGACGCTCTGAAAGCCGGCAAGGATGTCTATTTGGAAAAACCCGTCACCCACACAATTGAGGAAGGGGTCACCCTGACTCGTGCAGTCCGGTCAAGCAAAAAAGTTTTGCAGTGTGGCATGCAACAACGCAGTTGGACACATTTTCGCGATGCCGTCGATCTGATTCAGTCCGGCAGCCTGGGGCGGGTTGCACAGGTTCGGATGTACTGGTGGCAAAACTATCAGAAAAGTTGGCCAAAGGCGCCGGTTGAGCAGCAGTTGCTGGACTGGAAACTCTGGTTGGGTTCCGCGCCCGATCAGCCGTATAGCGAAGAAAAATTCTTCCATTGGCGCTGGTTCTGGAATTTTGGCGGCGGCGCCATGACTGACTTATTCACGCATTGGATCGATATCGTGCATTGGGCTATGAAATCGGATCAGCCACGCCGGGCGCAGATGCTCGCAGACAAATATGTCTTCGATCAGTGGGACTGCCCCGACACCATCCAGGCCGCTTTTCGCTATCCCGGCTTCGATGTAGTGTATGAAGGCATGATGGCGTCGTCGATCGATGATGGCGGTTTGGAGTTTCGCGGCACGGACGCAACCCTAAAGATTAATCGCGGCGCATTCAGCGTTTATCGCGAAGACGCTCCGCGGGATAAGAATCCCGTACTTGCGGGAAGCAGTTACCGTGACGGAACTATCGACCACGTAGAGAATTTCTTCGATTGCGTCAAGAGCCGGAAAGAACCGAATGCGCCGGTAGAAACCGGAGTCGCTGCCGCAGCCGCGGGCCACATCGGTAATTTGGCCTTCAGCCGCGGTGGGCAAATTAATTGGCCCATAAAAACCTAGTTTGCGGAAATCACCAACCTTCTCAGATCCACGCGCTTCGGTTACATTGATTTGCGCAAGTGACTAAATCGCCGCAGGTCGATGTGGTGGGCGTCGGACTCAACGCCACCGATACCTTGATCTATCTTCCCGAGTTCCCTGCTCCAGGCTCGAAGATTGGTTTTCGTGCCGCGAGTGTGCTCCCCGGCGGGCAGGTTGCTACCGCACTCTTCGCATGTCAGTCGTGGGGAATGCGAACCCGCTACGTCGGAAAAATAGGCGACGACCACGCGGGGAAAATTCACCTCGAGCAATTTGCCGCCAATGGCGTGGAGCCTCAGGTAACCATGGTTCCCGGGTGCGCGAGCGCTCAGTCTTTCATTTTGGTTGATCCCCAAGGTGAGCGAACGGTTCTGTGGCGAAGAGATGAACGCCTGGACCTTCACGCGGGAGACCTAAATCGCGAATGGATTGTTAACGCGCGCGTGCTTCACGTCGACGGTTCCGACACGGCAGCCGCGATTACTGCCGCAAGCTGGGCGCGCGCCGCGGGAATTCCGACGGTTGCGGATTTGGATGAAGTGTATCCCGGAGTAGACGCACTACTGGACCTTATCGATTACCTGATTGTGAGCAGGGAGTTCCCTTCTCGGCTGTTATCACAAAAAGACCTGCGGAAGAGTCTCCCTCTGCTTCAACGGCGGTTTGGTTCAACCGTGACGGCAGCGACGTTAGGCAGCGGAGGTGTGCTGGCGTGGGATGGCAAACAATTTCACTCAGTTTGCGCGTACCGGGTTCCGGTGGTGGACACGACCGGTGCGGGAGACATCTTTCATGCAGGCTTTATCTATGGATTGCTCCGCGGCTGGCCTTTAAGGCGGCAGCTCGAATTTGCCTGTGCCGCGGCCGCGCTGAATTGTATGGCGTCCGGCGCGCGCGGAGGCGTCCGGTCAATTATGGAGATCGAACGTTTAATGTTAGATGGACCGCGGTACCCGGCAGCATTCGACATCTCGCAGGCTTAGATCGGCGAAGGTGAAAGGCTGTTCGAACTAAAGGGAAATGAGAAAAAAAAGAAGTAATCTGCAATCGTTTTTTACCGCTAGAAGTGCTTGATGATGAAGGCTGTTTTATCATCAATTCGATCTTGTTCACCGAGTTGCTGAATATGTCGGTCCTGCTCCAGTGCGTACTCGAGAATAGCGGCGCAAATCTCCCTCGCCCCGCGATCTTTAAGATTACGAACTATGCTTTCAAGTCTGAGGCGCTCCTGTTCGTCGCTGCCGTCATATACACCATCGGAATATAAAAACAGGATATCTCCTGGACTCATCAAGGTGATCTCTCCGATGTTCGAAGAGTTTATTTGTCTTTGCCTGACCACGGTTGATAAATATTTGTTTCGGTCAGGATGATCTTCGGGGATTTCCAACCCCAGCGCGGGAAATTGCACGAGTTGATCGGTATTCATGGGCATGAAGCGTCCGTACTCCGCGGAGAATACCAGTGGTGGGGGACTGCCGAAGTTTACGAAACGGAAATGACCTTCGGGCCTTATCTCACCATAAATCATGGTTGCAATTTCGCGAGAATGGTCTTGCGCGTCGCGACCCAAGGCGTTGCGTGCAGTTACGGATTGCGCCAATCGCAGATTAATGTTTTCAAATAGCTCCGGGGTTGTTTTTCCGTACTGATCGAGTTCGGAGAGCATGAGAGCATGAAAGGTGTCATGAACGGTCGAGGCTATTTTCGCCGAAATAATCCCATGCCCCTGAGCGTCGACCAGCAGGACTCCGGCCGTCGTATAGAGTTCGCGCAGATTGTCCGCAACCCTGAGTTGTTCTGAACTCTTGGCTCTTCTGTACTCGGCCTCTCTGACTCCAGCAGGGTTTGCTCTCAAACCGAGCCACTTCACATGATCGTCAACCAGGTTTCGTGGAATGTGGCCACCCGGCAGAGGCTCCAGATACTCTGCAGACAAGCGGACAGCGCTCGCGATTCGAGCGTCGATGTTATAGCGTTGCTGAAAATTGATGTACTCAAAGAGATCGCCGCCTACACTTCCTGCGGGAATCGAATCACCATACATGTCGGTCCGGGCCAGATGCGGAATCGAGCCCTCAACCGGCATCAATCGCTTGCGCAGGTATTCGTCAATGCCGGTTTCCATCTCAATTGCCATATTCTTATAGATTCTCTCGGGTCGAATCTGAATCAGCAACTCTGAATTATACGCAGGCAAGTGGGATGACTCTGCGTACCGTGTTTACGTGGTCCAGCAAAGTAAGGGTTGAGCGATCGCAGTCCTTGGAACACGCGTATTTGGGTTTGACCAATCCTGGATCTGCGAGGACAATTCAGATTAGATTTGGGCGGAAGGCTGCAAGCCTCCAGATGGACGCGAATTCGATCTCTACTCTCGAATGGCGTAGCTAACGGGTTTCCCGGCTTTCCAGATCAGTCAAATTCTTTGGAGCATTGCCGAAGGAGGTGTGGTTCATGAAACGAATTTCTGTGTCACGTCGGGAGTTCTTGCAAAAGACTGCGGGGGTTGCAGGTACTTCGCTCGCGGCGAACACCATTTTCTTAGATCCGCCCCGGTTATTTGCTTCCCCTCAAATGACCGCACCCAGCGATCGGATTCGATTTGGAATTGTGGGCATTGGAATGGAAGGCACCAATCTGCTATCCACGGCGATTCAACTTCCGGGAGTGGAGTGCGTGGCCGCTTGTGACCTTTACGATGGCCGCCACGAACTGGCGAGGGAAATCGTCGGGAAACCCATACCAACTACCCGCCGTTACAAAGAGTTGCTGGATAACAAAGAGATTGATGCCATCGTTATGGCCGTTCCAGATCACTGGCACAAGCAGATTTTCGTTGACGCGGTCACAGCCGGAAAAGACGTTTACTGCGAGAAGCCGATGTCGCACAGCCCGGCCGATGGCGTGGCCATGGTTGAAGCAGCGAAAAAGACGGATCGAATCGTGCAAATTGGAGCACAACGCACCAGCTCAGTTTTATGTGCCAAGGCCAAAGAGCTGTACGACAGTGGAGCAATTGGGGAACTCAGCCTGGTGGAAATGAGCCTGGGTAGAAATGATCCCACGGGAGCGTGGGAGTATCCGCCGCCCGCAGATCTTTCTCCACAGAACCTCGACTGGGACACGTGGCTCGGTACCGCTCCGAAGAAGCCGTTCGATCCGTACTTGTTTGCGCGCTGGCGTTGCTGGAAGGAATACGGCACAGGTGTTGCAGGAGATCTTATGGTCCACCTGCTTAGCGGCATGCAATTCGTGCTGGGCATCAACGAAGCGCCAAAGAGGGCGTCGGCTTTTGGCGGTATCTATCGCTGGAAGGACGGCCGCAATACTCCCGATGTGCAGCCGGTTTTGTTCGAGTACAACAATATTCCGATGTACATGCGGCTGACACTGGGCACTGAAACGGCCGAAGTCACGCGCTTCATGGGTTCCAAAGGCCTTATTGAGTTAACTGAATTCGGACTTACCCACATCCCACAAACCGGAACTGATCTTGCGCCCAGCTACTACTGCTATGGATTGCCCGCGCGACTTAAGGAGCCATATTTTAAGCAGTGGCATGCGGAACATGATCCAAAGCCGGGACAAGAACCGGCTCCTGAGACAGTCAGCTTCAAGGGGGATGATTATGACGATCTCCGTCCACATATGTGGAAGTTTTTCGAAGCCGTGCGCTCGCGTAAGCCCGTCCTGCAGGACGCGGTGTTCGGGCATCACGCGGCGCTCGGCTGTCATATGGCTAATGAATCGTACTACCGCAAGAGTCCTGTTTATTGGGATCAGGCGTCGCAGACCATCAAGTCATAAGGAGTTTGAACAATGATGAGATTTCGCCGGCTTCTGATCGCCATAACCGCATTGGGCGTACTCGCAGGCCAAGCTTACTCCAAGGACGGCGACACCGCTGCTTCGGCCAAGCGTTTTCTTGGACGTTGGGACTTGACGCTGAAAGCCCCTGATCGGGAATACCCGTCCTGGCTGGAGGTATCGGAAGAAGGAGGCAAACTGAAGGCACAGATGGTCGGACGTTGGGGAAATGCCCGCGCCCTTCCGAAGGTTGAGGTCACGGGCGGCAGGCTAACATTTGTCTCTCCGAAAGAAGAAGAATCCAGCAAGAGCGACCTGGTGTTCGAAGGAAAACTGGCTGGCAAACAACTGGTCGGGACCGTAAATGGACCAGATGGCAACAACTGGGCATGGACCGGGCAACGAGCCCCGTCCCTCAAGAAAACTGGCACTCCGACATGGGATAGACCTGTCCACCTATTCAATGGCAAGGACTTGAGCGGCTGGAAACCCGACAAAGAAAACCCTAAGGCCGCTTGGAAGGTCGAGGATGGGGTTCTGGTCAGTCCGGGGCACGGGCCCGAACTGATTAACTTATCGAAGTTTGAAGATTTCAAACTCCACATCGAATTTAATTGCGGACCAAACTCGAACAGCGGGATATATCTGCGTGGACGTTACGAAGTACAGGTGGAAAACAACTCGATTCAGGAACCACCCAGCCACCACACCGGTGGGGTTTACGGCTTCCTGGCGCCCTCACCCGAAATGCCGCGCAAGACAGACGAATGGCAGACTTTCGACATCACCTTAATTGGACGAAGCGTTACAGTGGTACAGAATGGGCAAACCATAATCGACAATCAGGAAATTCCGGGCATTACCGGGGGTGCACTTGATAGCCATGAAGAACGTCCTGGCCCCATCTACCTGCAAGGCAGTGAAGACGGACACGTGAGTTTCCGAAACATTGTTGTCACGCCCGCAAAAAAATAATCGATTGCTCAAGACAGCTGCGAAGTTGTCCGGGAATACTCTCGATCACCATGCGTGAGCGATTCATATCAAACTCGTCATTGTTAAGAGCGTTCCAGGGTTAGATGTTCATGACGATGGTGTTCTGTGTTGATGACATCGCGTTTGGATTTTCGATAGACATTGGCAACCGCAAGAGTCCAGAAAGGCACCATATCAATACCAGGTATGAGTTTGGCAGCAAAGGATGGCAAAAATTCCCAGTGCCAGCCCAGAAGGTAAACCATCACGCCTGAGATACATAGATCGAGCACGTCCTCGGCCGGCGATGCAGCGCCCTCAATCAAAAAGGGAAAGATTGCAATCTGGAACATGTCCGCGAGCACAGCCAGCACCATGGCGATTCGAAAAGAAGCGCCTGGCGAGACGGTGACAGCGTTGTGAGTTCCTACGGTGGTGTTTTCCCCATTCATCTTCATTGCTAACCCGTAAAGCAGCCAAACCACTCGGAAGTCACGCTGCTTTCTTTTCAGAGCTCCACGGCTATCCAATCTTGACAGTAATTACTGATTGATGTAAACAGGGCACGCTTGCCCAATGGAGTGATTCGGTGTTTGAACTGATTATTTCCGGTAGCCTGCTTTTCCTTCTCGACCAGTCGACAAAGAAATTCGTGCAAACCAGCCTGCTTGATTGCTCCCTCGCGTGCGGCAGGTTTCTCCAGATCAGGCAGGTCGCTCATCGCAAGGAATTTTACAGCCACACAGCAGGGCGGACAGCGTTGATTCTGATTTGGATCGGAGCCCTGGCCTCAGTACTCTGGCTTCGCTGGTACGGAACCTGGTTCCAACATCCCATTGAAGTGGCCGGGCTCGGCTGCGCATTAGGCGGAGCAGCCGGCAATCTCACCGACATCTTGCGTCAGGGGTACGTGCTGGACTTCGTTGACCTCGGCTGGTGGCCCGTATTCAACGTTGCCGACATTGGGATTGTCGGGGGACTTTTAGCAGCATTCTGGTATTGATAATATGCGACCCGTACTCTTTCGCCGGGGAAAGCTCACAATCTGGAGCTATCCCGCCATGCTCTACCTGGGTTTGCTTTTCGGTGTGCTGGCCGGTAACGTAGCCGCTCGCATGGGAGGTATCGATCCACTACGTACGTATTTCGCCACTTTGATTCTCATGATTCCCGCTCTTGCCGGCTCACGCCTGCTATATGTCGCGCTGAATTGGAAGGTTTATCGAAATAATCCTAACCGCATTTGGAACCGCGGCGAGGGTGGGCTGGTGATGTACGGCGGCCTACCGCTGATGCTGCTGTGTTCGGTTCCGCTTCTGCACGCGTTGCAACTAGACTTTGGCAAATTCTGGGACGTCTCTTCCTTCACCATCTGTGTTGGAATGATTTTCGCCCGGGCCGGGTGTCTGCTAAACGGGTGTTGCGGAGGGTGCCCGTCGAGTTGGTGTTTAAGCGCTTATTTGCCAAACTCCCGTGGCGTCTGGGAAAGGCGAATTCCAACTCAGGTGCTCGAAGCGATGTCTGCTGCCGTGCTGTTGATTTCTGCCGTAATTGTCTGGCACCAGGCGCCTTTTCCTGGTGCTCTATTTCTATTTGTAACGCTGGGCTATTCCAGCGCACGATTCGTCATGGAGTTCGCGCGTGATCGGGAGCCGGAATCGGGGGTATTCCGGATAGGACACGTGGTCTCCGCCTTTGCATTCGCGACATCCTTTGTCACCCTAACTCTCTGCTGGCCACGCTAAAGCGTTTAGCCCGAGCATCACCAATCAACAATTGCGGTTCAATATCGATTGAATTTCTAAGAGGTGCTGTGAATGGCAAATAATCTCACCGGTGATTTCGACGTCGTAGCGGAATTCTCTCTTCCGGCCGTGAACCGCATATTGGCGGCCATGCACCAATGCGAGCGCTTCCTTCACTCGATTTCGGTGCGCGTGGACGATAATCCTCACCCCAGCCGGCCGGGTTGGCCAACTGCGGTCGGCGTAGTTGACGCTTTCGGCGAAGCAATCGCCGATCAGCAACGTATCGGCAGCCCTAATCCGTTCCCCGGCCCTGGCGCGGCGGCTGATGCGAATTTCTCGAGAGTAGGTGCGCTGCTCAATCCCGATCTTCTGGGAGCAGTGATTGCGCCGCCGCCCCCGAGCCACATCCAGGGGATCGCCCAATTGCAGCTATTCCCGCCGACGGTCGAAACATCTGGCGCGAACCTCAGTGTGCGAATGAATGTGATTGCCCGATTTTTTCCTGATAAAGACACTGCACCACTCGCCCAGTTTATGCGAGGCGATCTTGTCATTACTGCGCCTGTGACCAAGGTCGCAACCGGGAGAGTCCATGTTCTGGACGTAAACTTCAAAGCCGAAGATGCAACCATCTCGTTTACTCCGACCTATGCCAGCGAGACGCTCAGCCCCGAGGACCTCGCGGGCATCAGCCTTTGCATTCAAAATGGGTTGCGGACCAGCTTTCTGCCCTCGAGCGTGATGCTTCCCTCCAGCATCGCCGACGTGCAATTGAAGACTTTGCCGAATGCAATTGCGGTGTTGCTCGACATGTTCAGCCACACGCCAGCGTCCACAATCGCGAGCGTGAACAATGTTTTTCTTTCAGCTGAGGATGATTTCGGATTCTGTATTGGACGTGATTTCATTATTTCGCTATTCAGAAATACAGTCAGCAGTTTCACCCAGTTTCAGCCGTTCAATGTCCATGTGACAATCTGGGGCACGACCACCTACACGATCTCGCTCACCAGCCCGCCGAGTTTGGATCTGCAGCCCGGCGCCATTGTTTTAACCATTCAGGCACATGCTCATTCGAGTAAGGACCGTTTCCCGAGTTTCAATTTCACCACCAGAGTTTCCTTCACCTTGAACCTGATCGCTACTGGGGAGGGCGGATTAAATGCTGCCGAGCTCGCATTCCTGGGCGTTTCTGTGGACTTCACCGACTCCGGTCTCGGAGGCTGGATCAAAGATCAGATTGTCGGAGCATTTTCAGGACGGATTACGGACCAGATCAGCGCGCAGGTGAACGCTATCCTGAATTCGCCAAATCCTCAGCCAGGCGACTTGCAATCGAACATTCGCCAGATGACCGACGCCGACGCGAATCTGGGGAACTACCTCTCCGCGCAGATGACTCCCTCAGATGGAACTCCGCCGCCTTCGATCCAAAGGGTCTTCCTGATCTACACCTCGGTCGAGATCCAACCCGCAGGTGTAATCCTTCACGGCTCGGTACTGCTGTTTGATTGGCCCGCGCCTAATGTTGAGTTTGAGCAGATTCCTGCCAGCGTCAAGGTCACGAATCCCGCAAATGTGTTCGGGCAGGGGCCTGACTATTCTGCGCTCAAGTCGTGGATTCCCGGTGGAACCATCGATCAATACGAGTGGCGTTATTTCGGTCAGACCAACCCATTTCATGTTGATGCGAACAGGTTTGTCTTGCTTGCGTCCGGACCCAGCACGACCGAAGTGATGGCTATGGCGAGTACTGCCGTAACGGGCTACTCGCCGCTCTGTTTGACGGTGCGGGGAACGCGGTTGTCTAACTTCGGACCTGTAGTTCCGGAGCCAGTCAGTGCGACTTCGTGTGGTTTTACGCGTTTCCCGGTTGTTCTCGCGGGTGCAGTCGCACTTCAAAAGAGAGGCGCACCGATGATTACTCTGACTCAGGCCGGCGCCGACGGACATGTCAGTGTCAGCGGCCACTTGTCGGCACAGACCTCCCAGCGCGGCAGTGGTGTTCCAAATCTCCTTGTTCATTTCGCCGACGCTAAAACGTCCGGTCAACTGGACGTGCTAATTCAGGCCCTGGGCCGCATCAAGAAAACAGATGCGCCTGCGGCGGTAATCGCAGTCGTTCCGGGGGATGAGTTGCAAAAAATTCGCTATACACCGGGGCTGATTTATGCGGAGGACGTGGATGCATGGCAAACGATTCTGGGATTGAAATCAGCAAAGCGCCCGTTGACCGTGATCGTCAACCCGAGAGGAATTGTCGTTTGGCAAAAAGAAGGCTCGCCTGACCTGACAGAACTCGAAGCCGCACTGAACAAGAACTTAGTTTCCGGTAATTCTGTTCATATTACGGTGCCGCGATTAAACGCAAGAGTTGGACAGCCCGCGCTCAATTTTCTTTACGAGATCGCTCCCGGTCGTGAGATGCCGCTCAGCAAACTTCGCGGGCAGCCGGTCACCCTGGTGTTTTGGAAGGGCGCATCGCGGGTCAGCATCGACGTTGTCCGCAGGTTACACGCAACGAAAGATAGCTCCCCGGTTGTGCTTGCAATCAACGATGGCGACTCCGCAGATCTCGCTCGGAGGGTGGCCGCGGAGAATGGTTTCGTTGATGCGCTGGTTATGGATGGCAAGCGCGAGATCAGCTCCGGATATGGCGTGGAAATCTGGCCCACAATCGTTTCCCTGGATGCCTCAGGCATGATCACCGCCATTGCATACGGAGACCATGGGGGCGAACATCCGCCAACAAATTCGAAGAAGAAGACTGCATCCCGATGAGAGAGGCATTTTGTGGAGACCCGGCGATGATCGATTCTTTTGTGCTTCTTGCACCCATTTTGTTGTTGGGCATAATTGCGCTTCTGGGTTTCGTTGGCTGTCTGTCCAAGCCGGACCCTCCGGTGGCGCAACTTGCGATTGCTCCGAACTCGGGCCCCACTACCGGAGGAACCCAGGTTGTGATCACCAGTCCGGGAGCGGCGTTTGCCGGCAGTCCGACCGTGACCTTTGGCAGTTCTCCAGACCCGACAGTCAACGCGACACAGGTCACAGTGATCGATACCAACACGATGATGGCGGTAACGCCAGCTTATCCGATCGCGAAACCAGTGAATGTGACGGCGAGGTATACAGGTTCAAGTGGCACCGATTTCTCGGGTACGCTGCCACAGAATTCGTTCTTCACCTACTTCTCCCCGGTGAGCCATGTCCAGACCGCACTTGGTTCTGCTGGAGGAGGTACATCCGTTCAATCGCCACCAATCGCGCTACAGGGTGGCGAACTTCTTCTTGTCACTCTCCAGTGGGGAGGGACAGGTACTCCAGCGCTGAGCGGCGCCACTGTTCAGTCCCTTCCGGGAGGAGCATATCCATGGAGCGGAATGAAGGTGCAGGTTTTCTCCGGGATGAACACCGTAAGTGGGCAGGTTGTTGTTAAGGCGACGCTTTCGTCAGCTTCGCCAGTGGCGTGGCGTTTGTGCGTCTCAGCGTATGACGGCGCGGATTCAGTGAATCCTACGTATAGCCCAGTTGCGAGTCCGGATGGTAACACCGGAAAAGCATTGCAGACACCAGCACCGATTGCTGCCAACGCTGGAGACCTGATCTATTCCGTCGCATTTGCCGCCGATGCGGGAGGTGCTTTTCCAGGTACAACCAACGCCCTGACACCGGGTACCGGGTTTACCGCTGAGTCTGGTATTGGCAATCCCCTGGTGCAGGATCAGCAGGTCGTCACGGCGGCAGGCATCAGCGCGACAGCCACGAACACGACGGCGAACACGAATCCGCGATGGTGGATTTTTGCAGTGGGAGTGAAAGCCTCTTGAATCGAACGAGGCAGAAGGTCGTCCATTCTTTGTAAGGAAAACGAAATGACCGATCTCTATCTGATCCTGACCCCAATTCTAGTACTCGGAGTTATTGCGCTTCTCGGCTTCGTCGGCTGCAACCAGGTCTTCGGGATAGAGGCGACCGAGCTTGCAATATCGGTTGACTCTGTTACTCCCCAATCAGGTTCCACACAGGGCGGCACTCGCGTCAGAATCACGGGAGGTACCTTCGACTCGGGAGCGACAGTCACATTTGACGGTGTCGCCGCCACGAATGTCGATGCCAGTAATACCGCCATTAACGCCACCACGCCGGGCCCCCACTCCTCTGGGCCAGTCGACGTCACCGTCACCAATTCTGATGGAAATTCCGCCACGCTGCCAGCCAGCGACCCCGCCAGCTTCAGCTATGCCGCCGTGACCAACATCGGACAAACGCTCATTGTACCTGGGGTCAACAATCCTGGCGGGGCATCCGCTCAAGCCAGTGTGGCTTTTCTCGACTCGCCGAAACTAGTCGTTGTCACTATTTTCTGGCCCACTGCCGGCGGAACATTGAGTTCGCTGACAATAACCGGCGGCAGCTTTCAGTCACCATTGAAAACAGATCTGTGGAGTGGATACAACGTTCACACTTTCTACGCGGAGAATGTCCCGCCCTCCTCCAACATTGCCGTCGCGGCAACGCTTTCCTCGCCAACCACGCCCAGCCCCTGGAATATGTGCGTCACCGTTTATGACAATGTGAATACATCTAGTCCGATGTACGCTCCCAATAGCTTGAGCAGTGTGAATAGCCCCACAATAACGCCGATTACGGTTGATGCGTTGGACGCCAGTGATCTGATCTACGCCATTGCCATCGCTCAAACTGCGGGAGGCACCTTCATCACCACAGGAAGCCTGAGCGCCGGACCTAATTTCACTCCCGAGCAGAACGCTGCGTATGTGCTCATTGAAGACCAGCAAACGATCTCTGCCGGGCCAGTCAGTGTTACTGCCGGCACAACAGGGACAAATACCGGACGCTGGTATCTTCTTTCGGCTGGAATCAGGCATTTGTAATCGTCGTCTAAGCGACGACCGTCCATTTAAGCACTCTGCGGGAAGCTAGTCGGCCATCGGACGCGATGGCTTATGCCCCCACTGAGGGTATCCTCACGACTGCCGAATGGGGCATTAGCATTAAAACCAGTCGCGGTTTAATTAGCGCTTACGACAAGAATTTTCAGTTCGCGGTCGCTCTGGTATGCAGTTTCTCAACCAGGTAATTTCAACTCGCGAATCGCCTCTCCAGCCCCACTGAGGTTCGCGAGCCGCATCTCGGAATACTTGCGGGATAGAAGCACTCCTGGAGCTCCAGCGCGGAAGGCCGCCTGAACTGCGTCCTTAACGCTTTGCGGGGTGCACTTGCTGTTATTGGGTTCTGTCGGGATATCAATATCAATTCCCGGCCAAATTAAAGTTCGAGTGCCGGCCACACCATCCAGCGCGCGTTTCGTCTCACGGTAGACGTAGTCAGGGGAAAGACCGGTGTGAGGAATTTCATCGTAGCTGCGTTCTTTGAATCCCATTACTGCATAGTTAAACTCGATCAGACTCTGTTTCGAAAGATCTCCATGAAGCGTCGAGCCGATATTGTCTGCATACAGGGCCATCCGCTCACCGCCGCAATTGTTGTACATGACAACCTTTATAAAATCCGAATAATCCGAGAGCTCATGCAGGTCCTGTTCGGCGCGGTAGATTGGATTAAAGGAATTGTTGTGCCAGATGTGCCAACCGACTGGAATCGAAGGTTTTGCTGTTTTTACTGTTTTGTATATTGCGGCGTAAGTGTCACGTAGGCTGTCGGTCCAAAGCATTTCCCAAGCAGCAAGTTCGGGGTATCGCAATAGAAGCCGCCAGAATTGAACATAGTAACCGTCCACCGGGCGCGTTCCGCTTCGCGTCGAGCGGACGAATTTCTCCAACTCCATAAATCCTTTACGTGCGCGATCTAGGTTGATGCCGCTCTGTTTTGCTCTGCTCTGGCAAAATTCGCAAAAGCAGGTCACTCTGCCGGGATCGACCGGCGGGACATCGTGCGTGGCTCCCAGGCTGTCGCAAAGCGCACCCTGGCGCTCGGACCCCCACATAATCCCGTCAATGTCATAGGAACGGGCATAATCCTCGACCAGGCCTGTCAGGAAATTCCGGTAATCAGGATTGTTCACGCACAGCGTCTCAGCGTTCCGCCCGTACAGGTCTCGCTCCTGAAGTTTTCCAATGTTCGGCAGATCAGTTCGAAACACGTCCTCAAGCCAGCAGATGACCTTCATCCCACGATTTTTGGCGGTGGGGAGCACTTCGGCCAGGATGTCCAAATTGCCGTGGTCGGGCGCGCGGGTGTCTTTGAGAACCGTGTTCTTGTAGTACTGAGGGTGGGGAGTGGCGAAGTTACCACCGTGAAAATTAAGATCATACTCTTGCTTGCCATGATCGGGCAGCGGCTGGCCCGGAATCTGCCGTCCGGCAATGCCTCGACCATAGGTGAATACTGCAAGAAAGAGAGTATTCACACCGGCGCGCTCCTGAAGGATATCCAACACTTTCTCTGTGCCTTCATCCACAAACGAGACTGCTCCGACTTGAATGCCAATCATTTTGGAAAGAGCGGTACTGTGTGCCGAATTTGGAATGGCCAAGGCGGCGCCTGCTCCGGCGGTGAGCTTAAGAAATTCGCGCCGATTCACATCCGGTTTCAACATGGACTTCTCCTATTTGTTTTGGTAGCAGCCGATATCTATGTTTCCTGATTTGACTCGTGGTGAGCCTTCGAGATCAAGTTCGTTCAATCATCGCTGCCCTTCCAGGGTATTAGGGTAATCGCGATTTTATCGCGACTACCGAAAGCTGGTTCCAGTTCACCAAGCTGTACTTGTTCGGGAGGCTCGACGAATACAGTAAAGAAGTGACGAAACCCTTGCGTTATGGTTGGATGGTGTGACGATGGTTCCCTGGTACGGAGTCAAGTGCCCGCTCGTTCTATTGTGTTTTGCGCTGTGGGCATCATCGAGCATCGGCGCATTGGCGCAGGTGAGGCCCCTGTCCGAACACCCGGCAGGACGGCCGACGAGGCTCGATCGCGAATGGCCGGCGGTCGTGACGCACACGCACAACTGGAGAATACGCGAAGGAGAAACGGCGGGCAGTTTTCCTGCGGCCGAGGAGCAACTCGTGCGCTGGTGCCGGAGGCTTGGCATCAGAGCCGTGGGCGTAGGCAGCGCCTGGAACCCGGCAAACGAAGCCAACTTCCAACGATTTGAGGGACCTGACCGCGACCTGTACTACTCCGGCCGATTCGATCAGAAATCGGTCATGGATGTTGCTGGAGTGAACGCCACTCTTGCGGATCTGAACGCGCAGTCCCATGGCTCGACCCTTTCTATCTGGACAATGAAACGCCGAAGAACCGCATGGGACATATGTGGTGGTTTGGATATCTGTATGACTACCCCGCGTGGCACGATTACTCGCAGGATCGTCCGATCAAGTATTACGAAAACGATCCTTCGGTTGAGATCAACACGCTGACGGGCGAACCGCATACGCGTCGCAATCTGTTTGAGATCATGGCCATACAGCGACAGGCCGGTGCAATCGGGATCTTCGCCCACCCCACTCGCTGGTGGGTAAACAACGGGAAATTCACTTCGAATATCGCTGCGATGTCAGGGCTGTTCCTGATTGCAGACGGGTACCTCGACGGCATGGCTGTGATGGGCGATCGTGTATATAACAAGGCCTACCAGGACTTGTGGTTCTCGTTTTTGGACACGGGCGGAAAAGTGCCCGGCTTCGCCGAAACGGATTTCTTCCTGAACCAGGCCAGCCAGCACAACGAACTCGACACTTTCAGGAATTACCCGCACATCGGAAAGCGTCCCTTAACAGCGCGAGCCATCCGCGATGTTGCCCGATCAGGGGAGGTCTTCTTCAGCAATGGAGGGTTCCTCAACGTCTCGGTGGATGGCGTGCCAATGGGCTCCGTCGTCCTAACCAGCCAAGCTAAGCGACACCGGCTGCGCATTGAAGTGTATCCCGCACCAAACAGCAGGCTTGGCCGAATCGAGATTATCGGAAAACACGGGGCTGTACTTGCGACAAACGATAAATTTTCTGGCGGCGTGCTCGACTATGAAATTTTCGGACGCAGCGAACCGGGCTATCTCGTCGTGCGCGCGTTCGGCGGCGGCGACGATCCCGATCACCATCCCGACCAGGTGCGATATTTGGCCGTTTCCAATCCAGTCTATCTGTGGCCGAAGGGTTTCCATCCAGTGCCAGCCCGCACCTCATGCACCCTGCGCATTGCCTCCGATAGCAAATGGATTGGCGGATCGCTTGAGTTTCAGACGGCGGATGGACAACGTATCCAGCGTGAGCCGATCTATGTTGGGCCGAACGATGCTGGAATCATTTCCCTCTCGGTTCCGGCTGACTCACGTGTTGTGTTATCGAAACAAGGGCTTCGGCCGCGGATGTTCTATATCGCTATGGAGAATGCGGGCGTAGAAAAGGATATTTCCTATTTATACAGCGGAGAATTCCGGAAGGATTATCCGGGCCTCCCTCAGGGTGTTGTTCCGCCAGAGGCGTTTCGTCTGGACTCGCTGCGCCGCGCCCTGAGACGGTTTGAATACGAGATCCGGTAACGAGCAGGCGCATGGTGAAACGAGTGCAATAGAAATTGTCATCAATGTTTAATCTTCAACTTTTTATCGCGAACTTTTGCCCCTCAGGGAAGCCAGGTTTCGTTTACAGTATCCAGTTCACGCGGAGGCCAAATGAACAATCAAGTCGAATCTTCCGGTAAGTCGATTTCTCGGCGGAAGTTCATTGCAAAAGGTGCGGCCACTGCCGTCGGTCTCTCTATTGTTCCGCGCCGCGTGCTGGGCGGAACAGGACATGTTTCTCCCAGTGACAAGATCAATGTGGCATTTATCGGCGTAGGCGCGCAGGGCTTCCGCGTGATGCTGCATTTCTTGGGCGAGCCCGATGTGCAGGGCGTCGCCGTTTGCGATGTGACGCAGAGTGCCGCGAATTATCCGCAATGGGACACGCAAGAATTCTGCAAATCAGTTCGCAAGCTGCTCGGTGTCGATTCTGGTTGGGAGTGGCTGAGCCCCGATGAGCCGCTTCAGTTGAGCCACACGCTGCGCGTGACCAGCGGTGTGGCTGGACGCGAGCCCGCCCAGAAGGTCGTTAACGGCTATTACGCCGCCCAGCAACGTTCGGGACAGTATAAAGGATGCGCCGCTTTTGTTGATTTTCGGGAACTGCTGGAAAAACAGAAAGACCTCGACGCAGTGGTGGTCTGCACGACCGACAATCTACATGCGGCGGCTTCTATTGCTGCGATGAAGAAGGGCAAGCACGTTTTCTGTCAGAAGCCGCTGACTCATACGATCTACGAAGCGCGGCGAATGGCGGAAGTGGCGAAGGAAACCGGAGTTGCGACGCAGATTGCGGTCGCTAACCAGGCTTCTGAAGATACGCGCCTGCTGTGCGAGTGGATATGGGCGGGCGTGATCGGTCCCGTCCGGCAGGTACAAAACTGGTCGAGCCGCCCGTTTTGGCTACAAGGCATTGAGCGGCCGAAGGAGCAGGATCCCGTGCCCGCCGGGCTGGATTGGGACCTGTGGCTCGGCCCGGCGCCGGAGCGCCCATTCAATCATATTTATTTGCCATTTTCCTGGCGGGGATGGACCGATTTTGGCTGCGGCGCACTCGGCGACATGGGCTCCTATAGCTTTGACACCATCTTCCGCGTGTTGAAGCTCGAGGCCCCGTCCGCGGTGGAAGCAAGTTCTAGCAATCGCTATGGAGAAACCTATCCGCTGGCTTCGATTGTGCGCTACGAGTTCCCGGCCCGGGCCGACATGCCGCCCGTAAGGTTTACCTGGTACGATGGCGGCCTGATGCCGGCGCGCCCCGAGGAGCTGGCAGAAAATGTTTCGTTCCAAGGCGGAAACGAGAATGACGAAGGACTGCTCTTCATCGGCGATCACGGTAAGATTCTCTGCGGATTCAACGGCGAGAATCCGCGGCTGATTCCGGAAGAGAAGATGCGCAGCTTCGTTCCGCCGCCGAAGACCTTGCCTCGTTCTCCGGGCAATGAACGCGAATGGCTCGACGCCTGTAAAGGCGGCAAGACCAAGCCAGGCGGAAATTTCGAATTCGAAGGCCTGGTCACTGAGACCTTGCTGCTGGGAAACGTAGCCAGTTGCACGGGAGAACGGCTGCACTGGGACCGCCCGAATCTGAAGGTCAGCTCCGCTGCCGGACAGAAGTTTGTGCAACCGGAACGGCGCAAAGGATGGGAGTTGTAACGGAACGATCAATCAGGAGGCAATCATGTCCGAGATTTCACGCAGAGCCTTCGTTAAAAC
>DATJHT010000094.1:0-6507 GCA_035493765.1 Terriglobales bacterium | reverse complement strand
TCCGGCGGGACTGCAGTCAGGTCACGGTCGAGCACGATGAAGTCCGCCAGCATGCCCGGAGCCAGCGTGCCTTTCTGCTTCTCATCAAATTCGGCGAATGCCGATCCCGTTGTGTATGCCGCGATGGCTTGTTCGATCGTCAACTTCTGCGCGGGATAATACTCCTGCTTACCATCTTCACTCTTCCGCGTGACTGCCGCGTAAATCCCGCGAAAAGGATTGACCGGCTCAACCGGATAGTCGGTGCCAAAGGCCAACGTGACCTGATGATTCAGAAATTCTGCCCAGGCATAAGAGTGCACGGCCCGAGCCGATCCCAGCCGCGATTCCGCCCAGCGCATGTCGGTCAACACGTGGCTGGGCTGCATCGAGGCAATCACTTTCAGTTCGCGGAAGCGGGCGACTTCCGCAGAATTGGTGACCTGCGCATGTTCGACTCTGAAGCGATAATTCCCGCTGCCATCCGGCGCTTTGACTCCGGCCGCGTGCGCCGCTTTTTCCGCTTCAGCAAATGCGTCCAGCGCCATCTGAACACCTTTATCACCGATGGCATGAAAGCCAAGCTGAAAGCCTGCGAGAGCGCGCTCTTTGGCCATTTCATTCAACTTCGCCTGATCGTATTGCGGCAGGCCTGAGTTTTTAGGATCGTCCGCGTACGGCTGCAACATCGCCGCCGTATGCGAGCCCAGCGATCCATCCATAAATGCTTTGAGCATTCCCGTGTGCAGCATCGGGTCGGACTGCGTGTGCGCCACACGATGTTGCTTTAAAACGTCTAGGGAATCTTCAAACGGCAGCCACTCGGAAATCCGGACAGTAAGTTTTCCCTCGCGTTCCAGTTGCTCGAAGATTTGAAAATTCTGCCAGTGTCCGGCGCTGTCTGAGTCGAAGGAATAATCCTGCACCGAGGTTACGCCCGAACTCGCGATGTCCTGCAATGCGGCCTCAATGGCCTGGCGGCGTTTATCCGGCGTTGGCGGCGGAATAATGGACTGCACCATGCTCTGCGCGCTTTCGCGCAAAATTCCATTCGGCTGATCAGTCGCATCGCGTCCGATTTCTCCCCCTTCGGGTAATTTGCTCGCCAATGTCACCCGCGCCATCTTAAGCGCCAGCGTATTGGCGACAGCGACATGTCCGTCAATGCGTACCAGAAACACCGGGTGTTCGGTCGTGACTTCGTCAATGTCCCACCGCGTAGGCAGTTCTTTCACCGGCCACAGCGTCTCATCCCATCCGGAACCTGTAATCCATTCCGTCGGCACGGCGGTTTCGACACGCTTGCGAATGCGCTCGCGAAATTCTTCCAGTGAGCGAGTGCCGGTAAGATCAACGGTAAGCTGCTTAAAGCCTGCTTCGGTCAGGTGCATGTGCGCGTCATTGAAGCCGGGCATGACGAAATGGCCTTGAAGATCGACTACTGCCGTTTGTGGTCCTTTGCGTTTCAAAATGTCGGCGTCATCGCCAGTGGCAAGAATCCGGTCACCTTTCAGCGCCATCGCCTTTGCCCGCGTGACCACGTGAAACGAGGAACTGCCAACAACGCCAGTGTAGATATCGCCGTGGATGTAGACCGTGTCAGCTTTGGGAAGAGCCGGTTGGTTCTGGGACAGCGCGCCAACAGCCGTAAAGAGCAAGCATGCGAGGGTACACTTCATCCGGTCACTCCGTTGGAATCGCCCGCCGCGAGCGCGAGCACCAGCAGCAGAGCACGTTGCAGGCCCAGCTCTCTTCCCGCGGGATCAAACCATTCCTGCAAAGTGTGAGCGCCGCCGCCGCGGCCCCCCGCGCCGATCGCGATGGCTTCGCGTCCCAGCGAAATAGGGATATTTGCATCGGTCGAAGCGCGTTGTAGTTGGGCCGAGTTGCCCAGGTAACTGTCCACGGCACGCGCAAGCTGCAAGATTCTGGACTTGCGGTCAAGTTCGCCTGCGGGCCGGTTGCCGATGACTTTGATCACCGTCTCAAGCTCCCGCTCAGCACTTTCTCCCCGGTCCGTGCCATTGTCTTCTCGCTGCACTGCCTGCTTGACTGCGCTCCTCAGCTCAAGCTCGAGACGTTCGATTTCGAATGCCGAACTCGATCGGATATCCACGCGCATGCTGGCTGACTCGGGAATTGAATTCACAGACGTGCCTCCCGAAATCACTCCCACATTGAAAGTAGTTTTTGGGGACGCGGGAACGCGAATCTCGGAAAACAAAGTGATGGCTCGCGAAATCGCGACGATGGGATTAGGGGCACCGAAGTCCGTCCAGGAATGTCCACCGGGGCCTTGCACTGTGATCTCGAAGCGGCGGCTGCCCAGAGCGTCAGCAATAATGGTGTCGATTCCTGCACCATCGATCACGACGCTCGCACCGATCCGGTCCTTCCATTCACACTCAGAAAAGATGTGGCGAATTCCACGCAGGTCACCTTCGCCCTCCTCCCCAACGTTTGCGACGAAGAGCAGCGATGCCGCATGCGGCGGCCTAAATCGCCGGCAGCCCAAAGCCAGCGCCAGTAGCGCGGTCACACCCGCTGCATTATCGGAAATCCCGGGCCCGTAGAGCTTTCGCCCCTGCTGCCGTGGGTTTACAACAATCCCTGCCGGGAAAACGGTGTCCACGTGCGCACTGATAGAAATGGCGGGCATAGCCGAACCACTCAGCACCCCCAGTACGTTGCCAACTTCGTCGGTATGGACCTGTTCCAGCCCGATTTCATTGAACTTCGCGCGTAACCATTCGGCGCGTTTCGCCTCTCCGAAAGGCGGGGCGGGAATTCCTGCCAATTCGAGTTGCCACCGGGTAAACTCGGCCTCCTGTTCCGCAAACCAATCAAGCGCAGCTTGGACCTGCGGAAGCGCCGCCAATTCAGCGATCTCCTGGCGCAAGTTATGTACAGGTTCGGTGGCGGAGCGCGACACGGGACTCATGGAGTAATCGCCATCTTACAACCAATTGAAAGAGCTGTGGATCACCACTCAGGCACCGCGATTTTGGCCGCCGAAAGACGGCAACTTGGCCATTTTCAACGCATCTAATCTGATAGGCTGAATTCCAGCCTTTAGAATCCTTTATGAAAATCACTCGTATCGCAGCGCCCCTGATCGCCGCTGCATTGTGTTTCTCTTCCGCGGCATTCGCTCAAGAGGGTCAGCTTTCTACCGACCCGCCCAAGGGCATTACATCAGACCAGATCATCCAAAAGTTCGCAGCCAAAGAAGCCGAGTTCAAGCAGGCCCGCGACGCGTATACGTTCCGTCAGGATGTTCGCGTGCAGACGCTGGATGGCAAGACCGTCACGGGTGAATACCGGGAAGTCTTTGACGTGACTTATGACAACCAGGGAAAGCACCTGGAGAACGTCGTCTTTGCGCCACAGACAACACTCACGGAGATCATGATGTCTCCTGAAGACCTGCAAGACATTCGGCACCTGCTGCCGTTCGTCCTCACCACGGAAGAAATTCCCGAATATGACATCCTCTACGTCGGTCAGCAGCAGGAAGATGAACTGCACTGCTATGTATTCGACATTGCGCCCAAGAAGATCGAAGGCAAGAAGCGGTACTTTCAAGGCCGCATATGGGTGGACGACAAGGATCTTCAAGTAGTAAAAACTTCAGGCAAGACCGTTCCCGACATCCGCAAGAAGAACAACGAGAACCTTTTCCCCAAATTCACCACCTGGCGCGAGCAGGTTGACGGTCGTTATTGGTTCCCCGCCTACACCATGGCCGACGATACTCTTCACTTCAAGCTTAATGACGTCCACATAAAGGAAATCATCAAGTACACCGATTACAAGCGTTTCGGTTCGAACGTGAAGATTACGTATCAGGGTCAGGAGGTTGAAAAGGCGCCTCAGCAGAAGCCGGATGAAGGCCAGAAGCCGCAGTAGCAAGAAGTCATTCCGAGACCTGTTTTAGCGCGCGGAATCTGCAATTAAAGGCAGATTCCGCGGACCTGAAGGTCCTCGAAATGACATCTGTTGTGTTTTGGTGAAGGTCCCTTAGTAGAACAAATACTTCCGCCACTTATCATCCGACCTTCCCATCAACCGCATAATGTGACGGCTGGTATGCAGATTGAAAGCGTGGGGTTCGCGCATCAGCTTCATCCCGGCTTCGAGCGGCATTTGATTGCCTTTGCGGCGATTGCAGGTGTGGCAGGCGGCGACGAGATTTTCCCACGTCGATGCGCCACCGCGTGAGCGCGGTACCACGTGATCGAGGGTCAAATCGCCAGAGGACAACACCTCCCCGCAGTACTGGCACGTATTCCGGTCGCGCAAAAGAATATTTTTTCGTGATAAAGCGCGCGTCTGGTGCGGAATACGGCGGTATTCCAAGAGGCGGATGACGGACGGCACGCGCAATGCCAGGCGCGCTGCATGCAGAAAGTGGCCATTCTCTTCCTCCGTCATCGCCACGCCTTTAAGTACCAGCACGATGGCGCGCCGCGCCGCGCAGATGTTAATCGGCTCATACGATGCATTCAGCACCAGCACCGGCGCGTGCAGCGTCCGCGGATCGCTGTCCTGATGGAGGCCGAAGACTGCCGTCACCGAATGGCGGTCCTCAAACATCGAATTGTGTCTGCGTACTGACATTTTTGACAGCGTTAAATGGCCTGCATTTCTATTTCGTGCTCCGATCGCGAAGTCGAGTCGCTGATCCTCAGTGTGCGGGCTGTTGTTGCAACCCACACCTGCTCTGCTCCGGCCTTGTGCAAAACACGCGCGCACTCGGAAGCTGTGGTACCGGTAGTCAAAACATCGTCAACGAGCAGAATACTGCGTCCCGTCACCCTAGTTGGATGCACAACTTGGAACGCCCCTCGCATGTTCTCGCGGCGCTGCGGGCGGGTGAGGCCGATTTGCGAAACCGTAGGCTTCACCCGAACAAGCACTTTGGCTGCCAGCTCAAATTGATCCTGAGCCAGTTTCTTCAGCGCGGCCCGGGCAATGAGGTCAACCTGATTGAAACGCCGCTGCCGACGCTTGGACGGGTGCAGCGGAACTGGAACGACCAATACCGGCACCGCTAGTTTCAATTTTCTGATTGCCTGGACCAGAATTTCACCCAGCACACCTGCCGCGGGTAGGACCTGCTCATATTTCAGCAGATGGATGAGTTCGCGAAGTTCGCCATCGTAGGCGCCGAATGCTGTCGCTCTCGCAAAATGCGGCCGCGCTTCCTGGCATGCGCTGCAAGCCTGCATTTCATCGGCTCGCGCCAAAACGGGAACAGTCTCGCCGCAGACATCGCATGTTTCCCCGGAAATCGGGCGAATGGCGGTGATGCATGCCTCACAGACCGGCAGGCGTGAAATGTTCAGAAGTGGGGCATCGCAGATACGACAGTCGGAAGGAAAGAACGCGGCAAACAGGCCCCGAGCCGCCAATACCGCCCGCGCGGAAACTGCATTTGACAAACTTGTTTTCCAGCGGCGCCGGGGCTTGGCACTCTGGAGTGTGGGAACGGTCGAGCGAGTTATGTCTCCGGTACTGCTGAAGACCAGCCTCCCTCGTTCGGCGCCTGGTTAGGCTCCAGCCGGACGAATTGTATTCAGTATAACGGGGTACTTAGAGCTTAGGCAATCCTCATGCGGCATGCGGGGGAATCGCCGAACGCTCCTCCCGCTCGAGTGCGGGCGTGAATACCGAGGTGTTATCGCGGCGATAACAATTCGCGCAGCGAACCGGCTTCAGAAGGAGGAACGGGAACAAATATCTCTCGAGGAAAGTACGACGTCGCGATTGATAGGCTTCCTTGCCTCCGCAATCGGGACAATGATACTCGTTTAAAGTCATGGCTAAAACCCCTGATCGTCTAGAGCTTTCAACCGAGGTGGCTGAGCTGATTCTAATCTTTTTGATGCTCCTTTTCAGCAAATCGGTTTAGCAGCGAACCGGACTTGTAAAGCATTGTTCGGCCATGCTAAGGTGCAGCGCGGCTAAATTCAGGCATTCTGGATACTTAGAGGATTTCATGAGCGCTTCAAACCCAGCGAATCCGGCTGAAGTCACCAGGAAAAAGCACCAGCCTTTTGTTCCCGAAGGCATGGAGATGAAGGAGTTTACCCCACGGGCGGTCATCTTGGGGCTGTTCATGACGGTGATTCTTGGCGCCGCCAACGCATACCTCGGGCTGCGCGCCGGGATCACAATTGCAGCGACCTATCCTGCCGCCGTCATCGGTATGGCCGTTCTTCGAGGAATGAAAGGCAGCATTCTCGAAGAGAACATCGCACGCACATCAGGCACGATCGGCGAGGGCATCGCTGCCGGAGCCATCTTCACCATTCCCGCCTTCCTGATTTCTGGCGTGTGGCCTTCTTTTAGACCCGCCGACGCCTATTGGAAATCTACCGCATTGATTATGGTCGGCAGTGTACTTGGCGTGCTCTTCATTTCCCTGGTGCGGAAGGGTATGGTCGAGGACCCCGAACTGCCGTTTCCGGAATCAGTAGCTGCAGCCGAGATCCACAAAGCCGGGCGCCGTGGCGCGCAGGCTGC
>DATJHT010000093.1:0-13458 GCA_035493765.1 Terriglobales bacterium | reverse complement strand
ACGCTGGTATTCAGCATTTCGTGTATCTCAGTGTCGCGCAACCGGCGCCCATGATGAAGAGCTTTATTGCGGTTCGCGCCGAATGCGAAGCCGCGCTCTCCGCCACCGGAATGAACGTTACTATTGTCCGTCCCTGGTATGTTCTAGGGCCAGGACATCGCTGGCCTTATGCGTTGTTACCGATGTACTGGCTCTGCGAGCGCATTCCGTCAACTCGCGACGGCGCTCGCCGCCTGGGCCTGGTGACTCTGCCGCAAATGACCCGCACGTTGCTGTCGGCAATCGAAAAACCCTGTACTGGTGCGCGAATTATCGAAGTCCCGGAAATTCGCAGTGGGCTCACAACCGGATGAACTGCTCGGAATGCCGCGCCGGACGCTGGAATTACGAAAGCGCATGCACATGGGACATCTTCTTGCTCGTGGCTGGAGGTGAGATGTTGAATCGTCTTAGAAAGAGCGAATGGCAAATTCGGAATATCTCGATGATGTTCACGTGCGCATTCTGAGGGTGACGGAAGATCTCCGCGCTATCCAAAAAGAGCTCAACTGCGCCGCCATGCAGGCCCCGAGCGATCCCGAATTGATGGAAGCGCTAACTCAACTGCCGGAGCTCGAATCACTCGACGTGCTCAAATCCGCGCTCGATCAGATGCGCCACTTTCTCTGGTTCTACGTGCAGGTCATGACCAGCGACTCGGAAGCAGAAGAGTTGCCGAGCCAGAAAACACCGAAGAAGTCGGCCGCAGAAGCGTCCTTCATCGAGAAATTTAATCACCTGACCGATGCGGCCCTGTTGCGCTACTTTGCCGAAGGCAAGCACCGCAAGCCAAACTAAACTACACAATGGAACCTGGTGGGCCGCACTCGATTAAGCTCGTCGAATTCGTCGTAACTGAACCTAATTTTCAATTATTTGGCCGCGAATCACGGTTGCGCGAACTTCTCCGTTCTCGCTCAATGCGAGAATGTCGGCATCGGCTCCCGCCTGAATCTTGCCCTTTTGCTGTGCGTCCGAAACGCTCGCCGGGTTCAAACTCGCGATGCGAACCGCTTTCTGCAAGCCCCAGCCTGCAAACTCCATTACATTGCGTACCGCGCGGTCGAGTGTAAGCACACTTCCGGCAAGCGAGCCCCCGCGCGTAACTCGGCCATCTTTTACTTCGACATCCATTCCGCCAAGCTGGTAAGGCCCGTCGGGCATGCCCGCGGCAGAGATCGCATCCGTAATCAGCACTGCACCTTCCTCGCCTTTGGCCTCCAGCAGAAAACGAACGACAGTCGGATGAACGTGGATGCCGTCTGCGATTACGTCCGCGGTGACGCTGGGATTCGAGAGCACCTCGCCCAGAATTCCCGGCGCGCGATGATCAAGGGGCCGCATCGCATTAAACGTGTGCGTCGCATGCCGGGCTCCGGAAGCGATGCCTGCCCGGGCTGTAGCAAGATCGGCATCGGAGTGTCCAATACTGACGCACACTCCGCGTTTGTTGGCCTCACCAATCAGTTCCACGGCTCCCGTCAGTTCTGGTGCGATGGTCATCACGCGTACGTGTCCGCTCGCTGACTGCCAGAACTTGTCAAAAGTGTCCACCGAGGGTTGCAACAGGTTCTCTGGCAGGTGCACACCCCGTCGTATGTGGCTGAGGAACGGCCCCTCCAGATGAATGCCCAGAGCCTGAGCACGACCAGTATTAGATTGTGACGACTCAATCGAATTCGCCATCCACTCCAGCGACCGCAACGTCGCGTCCAGCGGCGCAGCCACAGTGGTCGGGTAGTAACTCGTAATCCCGCGCTTTGCCAGAAACTCTTCCATTCGGCGAAGTCCCTGCTCGTCGGATTGCATTACATCGTGCCCGGCAGAGCCGTGTATGTGGATGTCAACTAAGCCCGGCGCGAGGACACACTCGCTGTAGTCAAAGTGTTTGGCGCCTGGCGGTATTTCGGTTTCAGTCCGCGTAGCGACTTTAATAACGGACTTTCCTTCGACCAGCACGATCGGCTGTTCGATTCGTTCCAGCGGCGTGAGAAGAGCCTTGGCAGTAATAGCGATCATTTGGAATGGGAACTCAGTTTACAACCGTGTGATTATCGCCGCCAGTGGCGGAAGCGCTCAGGACTGAGGTGCGCGGCGCGCCCTGATTTGTTGCAGGTGTTCTCGCAGCCTGTGCAAGACTTCATCTCGCTGTGAATCGTTAAGCTCGCCCCGAAGCTCTTCCAGCGCAAAGTGTACAACGTCGTGATGGTGAATCTCCTCGGGCGCAACATCGTTACTAAGCTCGAGCCATATGGTGTGCAACAGGTCAATTTCTTTCGGAGTGAGATGGGGGGCGTGAGGGCCCAGGTAAAAAATGTGCTCCTGCCCGCCCGGAAAATAGACAACCAGCGCCAGTTGTGGCTTGGGATCAGCCAGCCGCTCCCAAGCGAGTCCCGCGATGCGCGCTTCTTCAGTCACCGGTCGATTGGGTGAAGCGCCCAGCACAACGGTAGAGGACTCCAAACTCTGTGCGGCCTTCAACACGGCTTCCCATTTATCAGTAGCCCCGGCAACCGCGAGATGTATGGTTTTACCCTTCTTTTCAGCCAGTCCTAGAGCTCGCGTAAACAGAATCTGTTCTTCGGTGCTGAACAACTGCTGCGGCTCAAGTTCATATTCGCCGCCGCTGGCGCGTCCCAGAAACCGCAGGTGCAGCGCCACTACATCCTGCTTGCGGGCATCCACGCGGTCCAGAGTCGAGGAGAGGCTGTAAAGACTGTTGTAATTTCTCACCATCACCAGCACGTTGCCGGGACGCACTCCCAATGCCTTCGGAGTGAGATCGTCGCCGGCTTCGACGTTGAACTGATCAAGTTCCGCATGAGCGCTGGCGCGTTTGCGCGTGACCACCTCCGAAATTTCGAATACGGTGAAAAAAACAATCGTGAAAGCGATTCCGGAGATAGTAGCAACTTCCTTGGTAAACAAATTGATCACGCAGAGCGAGATCAGCGTGACAGTAATGATCGCGAGGCCGAGCGGAATTTCGGTTTTGCCGATGTGAAAATTCAGCGGTACGCGATACTCTCGCTTCCCGGGTTCCTTGTAGCGGAGCACTAGCACCGCTAACCCCTTCATCGAGAAGCTCCACATAACGCCAAACGCGTATGCTTCGCCCAAGAGGAAGATGTCTCCGCGGCTTAGTATGATCGTGATCAGCTGCAACGCGACCACGAGGTTCAAAATGCGGTAGGAAGTCCCAAACCGGCGATGCGGTTTGCGAAACCATTCCGGCAGGATTCCATCTTCCGATACTCGGTTCAGTACGCCGTTTGATCCGACAATCGCGGTGTTCACGGCCCCTGCCAGCATCAGCACACCCACCACTACTACAAACGCTCGGAAGGCGAGCTTCAGCGACAACGGGCCAGCCAGGTACATCGCCAGTCCGCCGATCGGATTGTCCTGAAAGCTGGCCCGGACCGAGTCCGGAATGATCATCACCGAGAAGAATGCAACGCCCGCCGTGAAAACCAGGCTGTAGATGAAAATTATGAGCGCGGCCCGCTTGAGGTTCGGAAGCTTGGGATGCTCGATCTCGCGGTAGACCTGGGCCATTGTTTCTTCGCCGCTCATAGCCAGGACGGAGTGACCCAGTCCAATCATAATTCCGATCAATCCGACTTTGTAAGGCAAGGACGTGCCGCGCAACCAGCCGAGAGCGCCACCGTGCTCCCCGGTGAGATAAGTGATATTCCGCAAGTGTGGCCAGGGTGGAAGATGTCCACCCTTGACCCACAGCGTGTAGCAGCACCACGCAACCATAATGACCACCATGATCGTGGTCACATACATGATGCGCAGCGCTTTTTCGCTCGACTCGGGGATCCCCTTGATGTTCTCCCACCAGAAATAAATGGTGACGAGAATGGCGAAGAACGCCGCCCCCAGATTCATCGGCAAGGTCCGCATGTGAGCATGCTGCAGCAGTTCATTCAGCAGCCCGACCAGGTACAGTCCCGCGGATACGCCGCTGATTGGGCCGGTCAGAATGTAATCGAACATCAACGCTGAAACTGAAAATTTGGCCAGCGTGCTGCCCATGGCTTCTTTAACCACGCGATACACGCCGCCGCGGACAAACATGCCGCAGCTCTCGATGTAGAGCGCTGCCACCGCTCCCGCCAGTAGCATGATGGCAAGCACAAACCACGGCGCGGGCTTTCCGACAAAATGCTCGGCAATCGCCCCGGCGTAAAACGCCGAGGACCCCATATCGTTCAGGACGATGGCCGCCACCCGCCAGAAGGAGATGAACGCCAGCATGGCGCTCGAAGCCACCAGTACGCGGGCGGCAACATTGGCGACCGGAGGTCTTGAGGACTCTGCCAATTTCATCATCCCTATTGCAACATGAAGGGCATAAGGAATTCGTAAAGGCGAACGGTTATAAGGAATAGATAGTAGGAGTTAGCGGCTCATGATCACAAATATTTTCAACTTGGAATGCTTGCCGCTTTGAGCGGAAGCGTGAAGGTGAATACCGAGCCTTGCCCGAGCTGGCTTGTCACTCCGATGGTACCTCCATGTGCCTCTATCACTGCCCTGCCAATTGCCAGCCCCATACCGGTGCCTTGTATTGAATAGCGATTGGCCTTCCCGCGGTAAAACTTGTCGAAAATAAATGACTGTTCGAGTTCGTCGATTCCTGGCCCGCGATCGGCAACGCTGACGATAATTTGCGAGACCGTCGTCTCCACCGATATCTGGATTGGCGACTCAGGCGCCGAGTATTTCGCGGCATTCTCCAACAGTTGCCGAACCACGTTGACGATGAGTTCCATATCGAACTCCACCAACGGGAGGGCAGACGTGATTTCCAACTTCACCGAATGGCCCGCGATCGACTTTCCGGCTGTTTGCAAAGCGCGATCAATCGCATCGCGGATATCGTGCGGGGCTCGTTGTAACTCCACCTGCTTGGATTCGAGTCGCGCCATCTGAGTCGCTTCCTCCACCAGATGGTCCATTCGGTCAGATTCCTCATTGATGACTGCAAATAGCTCGTTCTGCTGCAATGGGTCGAGGCCCCCCGCGATCAGGCTCGTTGCTGAAGCCTTGATCGCAGTCAGCGGTGTACGAAATTCGTGCGCCACTGAGTCGAGAATGGCGGAACGCAGCTTTTCGTTTTCGCGGGCGGCCTCGGCCTTGCCGACGCTTTCGATGGCGCGAGTGCGCTCGATGGCAATGGCCACCAGCGTAGAAAGCGCTTCAAGGCTTTCATGGGACAGTGTTATTCCGGAAATTCCTATCGCCCCCACGCTTCTCACGCCCAGGCGAAGCGCAACGTAGGCCACGTTATTATCAGAATCCATGACCGGTTCGCCGCGTCCAGCAACCGATTGCAGGCGGGCGGCGTCAATCTCACGGGCCGCCGGATCTGAACGATAAACGTCGGTTCGGTCGCAAACAAAAAGCGCCGCTCCACGCGCGCCGAAAGTCTCCACAATATGGCGCGGCGCCAGGTTCAACAACTCGGGTACGCTTTCCAGCGTCAGCAATCGCTGGCTGAAGGCGTAGAGGTGCTCAAGTTCCCGCCGGCGCTGGTTCGCTCCCAACGTTTCTCGACGCGCTCGCTCCGAAAGCTGCCCTGCAATGACCGCAGTAGCAAGAAAGGCGAACAGCGCAGTCCAATTCTGGGGATCGGCGATGGTCAGCGTGCCGAAGGGAGGCAGGAAAAAATAATTGAACGCCAGCGTCGAAATCACCGCCAGGAAAGCCGCATACCAGAATCCCCAGTTAGCCGAAACCACCAGGACTACGAGCAAGAACGTCAACGCGACCGTGGTCGCATTCGCATGCAAGCCGCGCTTATAGAAAAGCACTAGAGCGGCCAGGCTGGAGGCGCAGGCCGCCCCTCGAAACGCAGCCGTCTTAATGGATCTCACGTGCGTGATTGTAAACTTTCCGCTCCGGCACGCAACCTCGGCATTGGCAACTCATCGCCATTTCTCGACAAACTTCAGAAGTCAGATCACAATGAGTTCGTGCACAAGCGCCCAGAACAGTGGCTGGAAGAAGTCGCGCCCGAGAAGAAGCAGGGCATCTTCAAGCTGTTTCTTGGCTACGCTCCGGGCGTGGGCAAAACCTATAGCATGCTGAGCGAGGGTGTCCGCCGCTATAGCCGCGGCGAGGACGTCGTCGTCGGAGTGGTCGAGACTCACGGACGCAGAGGCGTGGCCGATCTGGTTTCAAAGCTCGACATCGTTCCGCGAAAGCAGGTTGAATACAAGGGGACCGTCTTTACCGAGATGGATGTCGACGCCATCCTGGCGCGAAAACCTGCGGTGGTTCTTGTCGACGAACTGGCCCATACCAATATTGAGGGCAGCAAACATCCCAAACGATATCAGGACGTGCTCGATCTCCTCGACGCCAAGATTGATGTCGTGTCCACAGTCAATGTGCAGCACATTGAAAGCCTGAACCCGCTGGTAGAGCGCATCACCGGCGTTCACGTTCGCGAAACCGTCCCCGACTGGGTAGTCCAGCGTGCCGAAGAAATCGTCATGTCCGATCTCACTCCCGAGGCCCTCCAGACGCGCATGCGCCGCGGAGATATCTATCCCGTCGACCGGGCCGAACGTGCGCTGGGAAACTTTTTTCGTCGGGGAAACTTGATCGCACTGCGCGAACTCGCTCTCCGTCAGGTTGCGCAAGTCGTCGACAAAAGTCTGGAAGCACACTGGACGCGTGAAGGCCTGCAACCCGCGGTCGCGGTTCACGAGAAAATCGCCGTGGCCATCAGTTCAAATCCCATCGCGCAATATCTGATCGCGCGTGGTGGCCGCATGGCTCATGGAATCGACGCCGAGTTTTATGTCGTTTATGTGGACTCGCCCGCTGATCAAGATGGCGACAATCGCCGTAGTCTTCAGGAAAATATCCAGTTTGCTGAGAATCTGGGCGCAACTGTCGTCCGCCTGCCGCGAGGGAATGTTGCCGAGCGTGTCGCTGAATTCGTCCGCGAAAAACACATTACACATGTGATATTCGGGCGCTCCGCGCAGGAAGGCTGGCGCAAATATCTCTATCTCACTGTAATTCAAAAATTCCTGCGGAACGCTCCGCCCATCGACGTTCACATCGTCACCCAGGAGGCCAAGTGAGTCCCCCTGCAGACGATCGTCAGGCTGATCATCGCCGAATTCTGATTGTGGACGACGAGCCCCAGATCACCCGCGTATTGCGGACTTCCCTCGACGCGCACGGTTACGATGCACGTGTGGCGAACGATGGCGACACAGCTCTGCAGATCGCCCGCGATTGGGCGCCGGATCTCATGATCACAGACCTTTCCATGCCGGTTATGGATGGCCTTGAGCTGTGCCGTCGTTTTCGCCTGAAGTCTAACGCGCCCATCATCGTGCTTTCAGTGAAAGGTGAGGAGCGCGTCAAGGTACAAGCGCTCGATGCCGGAGCCGACGACTACGTGACCAAGCCATTTGGAATTAGCGAACTGCTGGCTCGAGTGCGCGCAAATTTACGGCGCGCGCCGCAGGAAGATGCGGCTCCTGGGGTCATCGAAGAAGGTGATTTTCGAATTGACCTCGATGCTCACGTCGCCATTGTTCGTGGGCACGAACTCAAGCTAACTCCGAAGGAATTCGATCTCCTCGCGTACCTTGCGCGCAATTCGCATAAAGTAGTGACGCACCGTAAACTCCTCTCCCATGTCTGGGGCGCTAACAGTGCCGAACAACCCGAATACCTCCGGGTCTTCATCGGCCAGTTGCGTAAGAAGATCGAGGCCGACACGGGATCGCCTTCCTACATCCTCACCGAACCCTGGGTCGGATATCGCTTCGAGCCTGAAGGCATAGCTCACCAGTAAATCCGCCATTTCTCGTTGCAAATCCTTACGCCTTTCTTACGAACCTTTTGCTCCTTCCTTATTCCCGGCGTGATGAAATCTCTGTGGCAGTGAGGTTTCGAAGTGACTAAATGTCCGCTGATCGTGCTCGGGCTTCTGATGTCGATGCTTTCGGCTTCGGCTCTTTCGCAGGAAACAATTTTCGACGTTCCCAGTGGAGACATTCTCGACAAGGGAAAAGTTTACGGCGAATTCGACTTCTCATATCTTTGGGATGCGAGCGCCGGGACCTACACTCCTCGCGTCGTCGCTGGTATCGGACATCGTATCGAAGTCGGAATCAACTTGAACGGAATAAGTTCCCCAGGCCCATCGCAGACGACTCCAACTCCGACCATCAAATGGAAGGCTTATGACGGAGGAGAGAATGGCTGGGCCTTCGTGCTGGGAGACGACGTCTTTATTCCCACACAAAATCGGGCTTACCACGCCGGCAATTACTTCTACGCTGAATTCACAAGGACTTTGAAGACGCAGACTCGACTCACATTTGGAGCATATGATTTTTCCGCAAATGTCGTTGCTACGGGAAATAAAGCCGGAGGACAGTTCGGCATCGAGCAACCGGTTAACAAGCGTGTCACTCTGGCCGCCGACTGGTTTACCGGACGCGACAGCGCTGGATACTTCACTCCCGGCGCAGCGATCAAACTCACTTCCAAAGCTACTGCCTACATGGCATATGAAATCGGGAATTCCGCCGCTACCCAGGGCAATCGCTTGCTCTTGATGGAACTGGGCTGGAATTTCAACTGACCGCGCAGCCTGCCGCCCTTATTTTTTCCTTACGAACCTTTTAGTCCATCCTTACGCCTGATTTGCTGGAATAGTACGTGAGATCGCAGCTTCCATCCGCGCTCTCCGGAAGGCGGCCTATGACAGCGGTTCTGACTTTTACCGGGATAGCAATAGCAGGGTGCGCCTTTCTGATTTATTTCATGATCGCACTCTGGCGGGATTCGCACCGTTCGCAGAATGGAAGCAGCCTCAACATCAGAAGACTTGCTCCGAGGAGACGGCAAGGCAGAGTTCTTTACCTGCACAGCCTCGACGAGTTTCGCCAACATGAAAAGAGACGGATCTAAGCGCTTCTAAAGTATCTGGAGGAAGGTTATGCAGGACTTAATGTGGGTAGCAGTTGGAATCGCATTCTTCGCTCTGTCCATCGGCTATGTCGAATTCTGCGATCGCGTGAAGTGAGGACCGTATGAGGGTGGAATCGGCAATTATGCTCGCAATCAGCGCACTGACTTCGATTTATTTGATCTATGCCCTGTTGCGGCCGGAGAAATTCTAAATGACGGCGAACGGTTGGTTCCAGATTTTGCTGTTTCTTGGTGTCGTATTTCTGCTGACCAAGCCAATCGGGATCTTCATGACTCGCGTTTTCAACCGCGAACACACTCTTATGGACCCGGTGCTGCGCCCGATTGAACGCCTCTTATATCGGGTGACTGGCGTCGATGAGAATCACGAGATGCGCTGGACGGAGTATGCAGTCGCCATGCTCCTGTTCAGCCTGGTTTCAATGATCGTTCTCTACGCGATGGAGCGCCTGCAGGGCCATTTGCCCCTCAATCCGCAAAAGCTGGGTGCAGTCAATCCCACCGCGCTGGCCTTCAACACCGCGGCGTCATTCACTACAAACACCAATTGGCAGAATTATGTCGGCGAGACCACCATGAGTTATTTCACCCAAATGGCCGGCCTTGCCTATCACAATTTCATGTCGGCAACGGTCGGAATCGTGCTCGCAATCGCGTTCATCCGCGGTATCGCACGGCGCCAGATGCAGACAATTGGCAACTTTTGGGTTGACCTGGTGCGCTGCAATCTCTGGATCCTGCTACCCGCCTGCATCGTCGGAGCTCTCATCCTGGTTTCGCAGGGAGTCGTGCAAAACCTGAAGCCCTATGACACCGCAAAGCTGGTCGAACCCATGCAGGTTCAGAAGACCGGCTCAGACGGGAAGCCGATGGTAGATGCCCAGGGCAAGCCGATAATGGATGCCGTCACCGATCAGACCATCGCTCAGGGCCCGGTCGCGTCGCAAGAAATCATCAAGGAACTCGGGACGAACGGCGGCGGATTCTTTAATGCCAACAGTTCGCATCCATTCGAGAACCCTACTCCGCTGTCAAACTTTCTCGAATTGGTTTCTATATTTGCCATCAGCAGCGGTCTCACCTACACATTGGGAAGAATGACTGGCTCCCAGCGCCATGGATGGGCGGTTTGGGCTGCGATGGCCATTCTTTTCCTTGCCGGCGTAAGTATTGCTTACTGGGCGGAAGCTCGCGGGAATCCGCTGCTCGCGGGAGTAAACCAGAAATCTACCCCGCTGCAGCCAGGCGGAAACATGGAAGGCAAAGAAGTCCGCTTCGGAATTGCCAACAGCGCACTATGGGCGACCGTCACTACAGACACCAGTTGTGGCGCAATCAATAGCTGGCACGACTCCTTTACCGCCATTGGAGGCTTGGTTCCTCTCTCCAATATCATGCTCAGTGAAGTTGCATTCGGCGGCGTCGGTTCCGGCATGTACGGGATGCTGATTAACGTAGTACTCGCCGTCTTCATCGCGGGGCTCATGGTCGGGCGCACACCTGAGTATCTGGGTAAGAAGATTGAAGCTTATGACGTCAAAATGGCGATGCTCAGCATACTCGTGTTCCCTCTTGTCATACTTACCTTCGCAGCAATTTCAGCGGTCTACAGTTTTGGGACATCCAGCATTCTGAATCCGGGTCCGCACGGTCTCAGCGAAATTCTGTATGCATTTTCCTCCCAGGCTGGTAATAACGGATCCGCCTTCGCGGGTTTGACTGCGAACACGCCCTGGTACAACACTGCCGGCGCCATCACCATGCTGGTCGGCCGCTTCTTCATGATCATCCCCATGCTGGCCATTGCCGGCAACCTCGCCCAAAAGAAGTACGTTCCTCCCTCAGTGGGTACGTTTCCCGTAACCACGCCGTTGTTCACTTTGCTTTTGCTCGGAGTCATCCTTATCGTCGGTGCTCTGACCTTTTTCCCGGCGCTGAGTCTGGGTCCTGTCCTCGAGCACCTGCAGATGATGGCGGGAAAGGCATTCTGATGAGAGGAACCGAACTGAATGACTCTACTGTCGGCTTTTGGATTATTTGCCGTCACCGCCATGCTGGTGACCTACGCGCTCGAAGCACGCAGCCACTGGTTCATCCTGGCGTTCGCAGTCGCCTGCGCGCTGGGATCAATTTACGGATTTCGTCAGGGTGCCTGGCCGTTCGGCCTGGTGGAGGCGGTCTGGTCAGCAGTAGCCGTACGGCGCTGGTGGTTGAAGCGGAATTGAAGTTGCGGACCGACGATGAATATTCAGAAAGGCTGGCTGAAAGCTGACGGCTGTCGGCTGATCGCTGGTAATTATGTCCAACAAATCAAAAGCAGTTTGGGAATGGAAGATCGTCCGGCGCGCCATCTGGGAAAGCTTGCTGAAACTCGATCCGCGCAAGATGATGGGCAACCCTGTCATGTTCGTGGTGGAGATTGGCAGTGTCATCACCACCGTGCTTCTTTTTAGAGGCGGCGCTGCTTTCAAGTTCAACCTGCAGATCACACTTTGGCTCTGGTTCACAGTGCTGTTTGCTAACTTTGCCGAAGCCATGGCCGAAGGCCGCGGCAAGGCTCAGGCTGACACTCTTCGCAAGGCCCGCTCTGAAACCGTTGCCCATCGCCTTTGCAGTGACGGCTCGACCGAGCAGGTCCCCAGTTCCAAACTGCGCGCCGGAGACATCGTTCTTGTCTCAGCCGGCGAATTCATTCCATCCGACGGCGAAATCACCGCCGGCGTTGCGTCGGTTGATGAATCGGCCATTACCGGCGAATCTGCCCCCGTGATACGCGAGGCTGGCGGCGACCGCTCGGCCGTTACCGGCGGCACGCGCGTCCTCTCCGATCAGATTACCGTCAAGATAACCTCCAATCCCGGCGAGACCTTCCTCGACCGCATGATCGCCCTTGTGGAAGGCGCAGAGCGGCAAAAGACGCCGAACGAGATCGCGCTGAATATCCTGCTTGCCGGGCTGACCATCATCTTTCTGCTCGCAGTAGTTACACTGCAACCATTCGCGATCTATTCCGGTTCACCGCAAACTGTGTTCGTGCTGGTTTCGCTGCTGGTCTGCCTGATCCCAACCACCATCGGCGGCCTGCTTTCGGCGATTGGTATCGCCGGCATGGATCGCCTTATTCAACACAATGTGCTTGCCATGTCTGGTCGCGCGGTCGAAGCCGCCGGAGATGTGAATACCCTTTTGCTCGACAAAACCGGAACCATCACCTTAGGCAATCGACAGGCATCGCGCTTTGTTCCAGCTCCAGGTGTAAACGAAAACGAACTGGCGGACGCGGCGCAGATGTCTTCGCTCGCCGACGAAACTCCCGAAGGTCGCTCCATCGTCGTGCTCGCTAAAGAACGCTATGGGCTTCGGGGACGCGAGTTGGGATCGCACGACGCGACCTTCGTTCCCTTCTCCGCTACTACTCGCATGTCCGGAGTTGACCTCAATGGATTTCAGATTCGCAAAGGCGCCGCCGACTCCATCGCCACCTTCGTCGCCCAGAATGGCGGCACATTTCCAAATTCGGTAAGAACTGTCGTCGACGACATCGCCCGCTCCGGAGGCACGCCTTTGGTAGTCGCTGAAAGGACGCGCGGCGCGCTCGGAGTGATCGAACTCAAAGACATTGTGAAGGGCGGCATTCGCGATCGTTTCAGTCAGCTGCGCGCAATGGGCATTCGCACCGTCATGATCACCGGTGATAATCCGCTTACCGCAGCGGCCATCGCTCGCGAAGCCGGCGTGGACGATTTCCTCGCGCAAGCGACACCCAGAGACAAAATGGACCTCATTCGCCGGGAGCAAGCAGAAGGCAAACTTGTCGCCATGACCGGTGACGGTACCAATGACGCCCCCGCACTCGCGCAGGCAGACGTCGGCGTCGCTATGAATACCGGCACGCAAGCCGCAAAAGAGGCCGGCAACATGGTGGACCTGGATTCCAACCCAACGAAACTGATCGAAGTCGTCGAAATCGGCAAGCAGTTGCTGATGACGCGCGGATCTCTAACCACCTTCTCCATCGCCAACGACGTGGCCAAATACTTCGCCATTATTCCAGCGATGTTCGCTGGAACATTCCCCGTCCTGAACGCGCTCAACATCATGCATCTGCAAACTCCGCAATCAGCGATTCTCTCGGCCGTAATCTTTAATGCCCTGATCATCATCGCCCTGATCCCGCTGGCCCTGCGCGGCGTCAGATACCGGCCGCTGGGAGCCGCTGCACTGCTGCGAAACAACTTGCTGATCTACGGCGTCGGCGGCGTGATCATTCCCTTTATCGGCATCAAGCTGATTGACGTGGTAATCACCCGCATGGGCATGGCATAAGGAATCCTCCGTGAAAAAGAACTTGTCGATCTCAGTTTTGATGACCGTGGCGACGACCCTCCTGTTCGGAATCTTCTATCCCCTGATTGTGACCGGACTGGCCCAGCTTATCTT
>DATJHT010000092.1:0-22315 GCA_035493765.1 Terriglobales bacterium | reverse complement strand
CACTGGCTTCGAGCAACAACCTGCGGAGTTTAAGGATGTCCGCATCGTCGTCAACACAGACAACACATTTGGTCTCGATGTTAGTTCCAGGTGACAAGCCGCTCATGATCTCACTTGAGCATTCGTGCAGCTATACGGAATCCTCCGTATTACTAAGGTGTTACTAGCTAGTCGGTTGGCAGGAGATATCGGGAGTTTGGAAAAACCAATAAGTTACTGGTCGTCGAGCAGCTCAAAAGTAAAGCCGCCAGAAGCGCCATCGAGCGCGAGCAGAGTCCAGTTCTGAAGAGCAGTGAGGTTGATGGGGCCTGTGTCGAGCAGAATGCTCTTGGTCCCGGGAGAGGTCATGAATACTTCGTAGTTCCCGGCGGGGGTCAGAGTGTATCCGCCGTCCTGGTTGAGGGCGAGGTTCGATGCAGCCGGGGTGACCCCGTTGATGCCATCCCCGGCAGCAACAATGTAAACGTCTGCCGGGCCCATGCTTACCGAGGCGTTCACCACTCGGACGTATCCGTTACCGGTAGATGAAGTAGTGCCTCCATCGGTCAGAACCAGAGACTTTACACCAGAGCCTGGTCCGGTCAGCAAAACCGTGGTATGACCGCTGTTCGTGATCGGGACCGAGAGGTCGAGAAGCGGCGAACTGGAATTCACCGGCACAGCTTGAAGGTGTCTGGCGCCGGCTTTCACGCTGATGTATCCGCTCGAATTGCCATAGGCCATATTGGAAGTTTCGGTAATGCCGTCGATCAGCATGTCAACGTGCGGAGCCGATGGCGAAGCTTGAACGAAGCGAAGCTGACCAGTATCGCTGCTGCTGCCGCCACCGCAGCTGACTGCGAAAAGCGTTGCCCAAACAATCGCCGCAATTTCGACACGTCTTCCCAAAATCGGCCTCCGCTGCAAGCTTTTGTTTATCAGAAATCCGGGAATTCAGGAAATAGGATGCGGCGAGAGGTGTGAAACGATGTGTGTTGAATTCCGATCAGGGCAATTGCGGCGTTACTGTGCTACGAGCGAGAAATTGACGGTCATTTGCGTGTCCACTTCGACCGGGCTGCCATTTAACAAATATGGTCTGTATTTCCATTGTTTAACGGCATCGAGCGCCGCCTGGTTCAGCAATGGCGAGGGGGTGTCAATCACATCCAAAGTTTGAATTTTGCCATCTGTCCCAATCACCGCGTGCATGACCACCGAACCCTGCACTCTTGCTACTTTAGCCATCTGCGGATATTCAGGTTGTACTTTGCTCAGCAGCATGCCCTGCGTAACGTTGGCTGAAACGCGCACCCTTTGCCGGCGTATAGAGGTTCCCGAACTGGCCTGATCATCCTGCGCGCGCGGTGCGATCAACTGAGTTGTTCTTGGTTGAGCATAGGCCGGCGAAATGCCTCCTACGACTCCCGCCAGCGGTTTCTGTACTATTTCCCCGCTACTCAAGCAGGTTGCCGCTTTTCCATCCGCCGAGGCGCGAATGGCTCCGCCTTCGTCGGAGCAAAATGCTCGCTGGCCTGAATTCGGAACCTCCGGTTCGGCGACAACCTTGTAATGCGATGAATCGCAACCGGAGATCGCAAAGATGTAGCCGTTCTTTTTTCCGGTCATGAGCTGGCGGTCAAAAAGATAAGTTTTGTGGTCGGGAGTCTTGTTGGCATCTGCCAAGGCAGGCAGAGTGCATGCGTAACCTCCTTGGGCGGCGGAGTGCTGTTTTTCGGCGCCAACGATAGACTGCACGGCATAGATCGTCATTTGCTCGTTCTGGCTGCGTTGATGCTCTTCAATGCTCTTTAGGAACGACGGGTCGGCAAGCGGCACTTTCACCGTCACGTCAACTTCGTTCAATCGCCAAACGTCAGACTGCTGAACCATTAGAAATGTGAAGCGCGGGACAAAAGGCAGCAGCTCTTCTTTCGCGTTTTTTGTGACGTGTACCGCTAGCTCGATCTGGTCGCCATCTCCAGTCAGGTCATCGCGCTCGACGCTAATTTCAGCTTTGGTTTCATCACGCGGATCTTCGGTACTCAGGAGGATTGGACCGGTCTCGAAAGTCTCGAACTTTCCGCCGCCGGCCTTAGCTTGAGCGGCGAACATGCTGAACTCATCGAGCGCGTTCATGCCGTTGGCGGTGCCCATTTTCTTCAGCGTGCTGCGAGTCAGGTCAGGGAGGTGCTTTTCGAAGTGATTCGGAGCAGTGCCAAAGAACATTTCGATCAGCGCCTGGCGCGCGCTCTGGGGTGGCGGAGCCGTTTGAGGCGCCGCAAAACGTGAAGAAGTAATCAGGACGATCGCGACAAAGAGCGGGCGCATATGCACCTCCGGATCAACCGTTGGAAGCCTATCAGAGTTGTTACTGGAGCTTAAGACACGATGGTGAACCGGAAGGTTCCCGACGGAAACCCAGGGCTGCATCGAATGTGCAGAATTATGCACTCCCAGGAATGGTTACCGTGTGATCGGCGCAATATTGAGGTGTAGTGTTAAGTTATTTAGTGTCAATTGCTTACCGCAATGGCATTGGCTTCCTCTGGTCACCCTGACTTTGGCCGGGCAAGTGCAATTTCAGAGGCAAGCAAAGAGGCCGTAACCAGTGATTTCGACCCTCTTCTTTCGTATTTCTCGACCCGACCTGAGCCGCTCCTTCAGCAAGAGCGGCACCTTTTTTTCCCAACCCTGATTTCCCACCATTCGCCTCTTGCAAAATTGTGGCCCCAGAAAATGGGGCCGCTTTTTTCGGCGAATTGAATCCGAGCGAGTGATACATGAATCAGTGTTCTTTTGCCAATTGAAAAGTTGAAGATTGCGCGAATCCGAACACATATTTGCTGCAAATCGGAAACCCTAAAAACTGATTGCAAATTAACCAGAGGTGGAATGCGCCAGACACTCGCACTGCTGTTTCCATTGTTTTTGATCGCATCCGTTTGTTCTGCTCAGCAAAAGTTGCCTCCACCGGCGTGGGCGAAGATGCCACAAGAGGCGGAGTCGGCGAGGCGTGCATTTTCTCCGCAGTTGAGGAGCGAACTCGCGCAGATACGCGAGGCCGCCATGCAGGACGACTACGCGTACGAAGAATTGGAGCACATCACCGACAGCATCGGGCCGCGTACACAAGGTTCAGCGCAGGCGGACGCCGCCGTATATTACGTTGCGGACGAATTGAGGAAACTGGGGTTGGATGTCCATCTGCAACCGGTTCCGGTGCGGCAGTTTCTGCGCGGCAAGGATGCTGCCGAACTGATCGAGTATCCGGGGCAAGTGGCTGGAGCGAAGCAGAAAATCGTGCTCACTGCACTTTATGGAAATGCCCCGACCCCGGAAGGTGGCCTGACCGGTGACGTGGTCGTCGTACACAGCTTCGACCAACTTAAGGCCCTGGGGAGGAAAAAGGTCGCGGGCAAGATCGTTCTTTTCGAGGTCCGCTTCGACTCGCGCCAGGCCATGGCAGGTCATTCGGGAGATGCTTACGAGGACGCGGTGGAATATCGTGACATGGGCGCCCAAGCCTCCGCAGACGCGGGAGCCATCGCGTGTCTGGTGCGCTCTGCGGGAGATGGAGCCTATCGTCTGCCCCACACAGGATGGAGCACGGATGCGAATATCCCGGCTGCGGCATTGGCTGCCGAGGATGCCGATCTGATTGCACGGCTGGCGGAAAAGGGAGCGGTGAAAATCCATCTTTCTTTACCGACGAGGGTTGGACCCGAAATCCAGAGCTACAACGTGATTGCGGATCTGAAGGGATCGGAACATCCCGAGCAGGTGGTCATCGTTTCCGGGCACCTCGATTCCTGGGACCTGGGCACGGGGGCGATTGATGACGGGGCTGGCGTGGTTGTCGCCATGGAGACTGCCGAATTGATCCACAAATTGAACCTGCATCCAAAGCGAACCATCCGTGTGATTGCGTGGATGAACGAAGAGGCAGGAGCCACCGGGGCTGCGACATACGCGAAGGAGCAGGCGGGAGAGGTGACGAACCACTACGCGGCCGTCGAAAGCGATGAGGGGGCAGAGCATCCGCTTGGCTTCAAGGCGAAGATCAGCGCCGCGGGCCAGCACGAGCTTTCACCGGTGCAGGATGCGCTGCGTTCGATTGGAGCGAACCTGATCCAGTTGGTGCCGGATTCTCCGGCGACGGACATTGAGCCGCTGGCCGACAAAGGCGTTCCAGCTTTTGCAGTCTGGCAGGACGCATTAAAGTACTTCACCTATCATCACACTCCGGCAGACACGCTCGATAAAGTCGTTCCGGAGGAGTTGCGGGAGAACGCCGCCTGCATCGCGGTACTGGGCTATGCCTTGGCGAATATGGAAGGGCCGCTGGCGAAGTGACGACCTCAGGCTTTGGACCTGAGGCTTTGGGCATTAGGCTTTGTTCTACTTATTTGTAACCGTTCCAAATCTTTCCACGAACTAATTTTTCAAGGGTTTGGCCAAAGCCCAAAGCCCAGCAGCCGAAGCCCAGCAATCAGTCCGAACCCATTCGCCGAGTTGACGCATCTTAATTGACGCGCATATGATTCCGGTTTAGTTTTTGCGTCCCGGGGTGAAAACTCCGGGATGCAGTTTGGAAGTCAGATGGATAAAAAGAAGTTGGAAGGTTTCAAAAAGAAACTCGAGACGCGGCAGCAGGATTTGCGGCGCATGGTTTCCCGTACGCAACAGGACGGGCGCAGTGCCGACGAAGACACGGCCCAGGACATCGCTGACAAAGCCGCGAGTTCGTATAACAAGGAATTCCTGTTTCACCAGAGCAACGCCGACCGGCAGCTACTAATGATGGTGGAAGGCGCTCTGGCCCGCATTCGTGAGGGCAACTTCGGGGAGTGCATTTCCTGCGGAAACGAGATCAATCCCAAGCGGCTGGAAGCGGTGCCGTGGACTCGCCATTGCATCGAATGTCAGGAAAAGCTCGAAAAGGGCATTCTGGAAGAAGCGTCAAAATAGATCCGAAAAGCGTCGAAGCTTCCGGGGATCTCGATGGAGTCCAGTGTCTAACCGTGTCTGCAGTTATGTTTCTCGAAATCACCTTTTCGTGACACATTTGAATCCCTAAAATCTTGCAAGTCTTGAAACCAGTGTCGAAGCCTCCAATTTGATAGACTGAAGCTTCCGATTCTTACAGGCAGAAGGGAAGTTTGTGCGCGCAGAGACCCGTCGTCAGCTTAAACAAGACAAATTTAGCCGGACTACCATCCAGGTTGCAGAACAAACTGTCCACTGGAGTGTAGAACATAAAGGGAAAGTAATTGCCGGCGCCATCGTGGTCGTGGTTCTGATTTCGGCACTGCTGGGCGCCTGGTATTACCTTGAACAGCAGGACGAGAAAGCCAGCGTGGATTTCTCGCGGGCTGTACAAACTTTGAACACCCCGGTCCGGCCCCCGGGAATGCCGCCGCAGCCTAACGATCCCAGCTTTGCGTCTGTGACTGAACGCGCGGCCGAAGCGCACAAGCAGTTCCAGGCACTGGTAAACCAATATCCGCACACGCGGTCGGCAGATTTTGGCCACTACTTTCTCGGAGTGACCTCCGCCAGTCTGGGCGACAACGTTGCGGCGGAACGCGAATTAAAAGAAGTTGCCGCTTACCACAACGCAGATCTGTCGTCGCTTGCCAAGATGGCACTGGCTTCACTTTATCGCAACACCAATCGTTCGCAGGAAGCCATTAACCTGTATAAGCAGCTCATGCAATCGCCCACCAGTACGGTAGGAAAAACGGCGGTAGAAGTCCAACTCGCAGAGGCTTATCAGGACGCGGGGAACACGGCTGAGGCGAAAAAGCTATACGAGCAGATTCAGAAGGAAAATGCGCAAAGCGATGCAGGACAGTTTGCGGCTTCCAAGCTGCAAGAAATGAAATAGTAAGAATCGCAGGATCGGGGGACGCGCAGCCGGCCGCCGCCCCCGAGCTTTTTAAGACTATTTTCTTTTTTTCGCGTTTCGGCTTAGGATGTCTCGTTCCTCCCCATGCCGAACTTCACTCTCCGCGTTAACGGTGTCGAGACGACGGTGGATGTCCAGCCGGACACTCCGCTGCTCTGGGTTCTGCGCGACTCGCTTGAACTGACGGGCACAAAGTATGGCTGCGGTGCCGGTTTTTGTGGCGCATGCAGCGTCCATGTCGATGGCAGGCTGACCCACTCCTGCACCATGACTGTGACGCAGGCTGCAGGCAAAAGCGTCACAACAATTGAAGGTCTGGGCGCGAATGGGCAGCACTCGCTCCAAAAAGCATGGATCACGGAAGACGTGCCGCAATGCGGCTACTGTCAGAGCGGACAGATCATGGCAGCCGCGGCACTGCTGGCCCAGACGCCGCATCCTTCTGATTCCGAGATTGCTCAGTTCATGGCGGCGAACATCTGCCGCTGCGGGACTTATGCGCGAATTCAGCGCGCCATTCGCCGGGCAGCAAACGGGGGTGCGAAATGAGCGCGCTCTCACGCCGGGCATTCATCAAAACTTCTACTGCCGCCGGAACCGGACTAGTGATTAGCCTGTATCTGCCGACCAGCGGACGAGCCGAGGAGCAGAACGCACTTGCTCCGAATGCGTACGTGAGTATTACTCCCGAAGGAAAAACAACCATCGTTGTAGCACGATCAGAGATGGGGCAGGGCGTTCGGACGTCGCTGCCGATGATCCTCGCCGAGGAACTTGAAGCTGACTGGAAGCAGATTGCAATCGAACAGGCAGGAGCGAGCACGCTGTTTGGCGATCAGACCACCGGCGGAAGCGCCAGTGTGCGCACTTGTTGGGACCCGATGCGCAAAGCGGGAGCGCAAGCCCGCGAGATGCTGATCAGCGCAGCTGCACAGCAGTGGAACGTGCCGCACGAAAGCTGCAAGGCGGAGAATAGTGCAGTTATTCACTCGCAATCAGGCCGCAAGCTGACTTATGGTGCGCTCGCAACGGCGGCTGGAAAGTTGCCGGTCCCGGACGATCCCCCCCTAAAAAAAGGTGGCTACAAAATTGTGGGCAAGCCTTTGCCGAGGCTGGATACTCCCTCGAAGGTGGACGGCTCCGCGATATACGGCATCGATTTCCGCGTGCCCGGAATGAAGTATGCGGCATTGGCGCGTTCGGAAACAGTCGGCGGCAAAGTGGCGAGCTTCGATGCAAGTGCGGCCAGGCAAATGCCGGGAGTAAGTTTTGTCGATAAGATCAGCGACTCGGCGGTGGCGATAGTGGCTGACAGCACATGGAACGCATTCAAGGCACGCCGGGCGTTGAAAGTTACGTGGGATGAAGGTCCGAATAAAGACCTGACATCGTCTGCGATTCTGGATTCTTTACGGCATGCAGACGAGAGTAAGGCGGTCAAGTTTTTTTCCAGCGGCGATGTAGCGAAGGCGGCCGGTCGCAAGGTCGAGGCCGAATATCATCTGCCCTTCATGGCGCATGCTCCCATGGAGCCGGGGAATTGTGTTGCGCATTTCCGCGGAACCGAATGCGAAATCTGGGGACCGACGCAGGTGCCGCAGGATTGCCGCGATACGATCGCGCCGCTGATCGGATTAAAGCCTGAACAGGTGAAGGTGAATATCACGCTGCTGGGCGGAGGCTTCGGACGCCGGCTGGAGCACGACTATGCAGTCGAAGCGGCGCTGGTTTCAAAGGCGATCAACGGCCCAGTGAAGGTTGTGTGGACGCGCGAAGATGACATGCGCTGTTCGACGTACCGGCCGGTAAGCCTGCATAAAATGTCGGCGACACTGGACGAGCGCGGCTGGCCCGTCACCTTCAGCCATCGCATTATTGGTCCATCCATTAACGGTCAGAAAGGTGCGCAGCCAGTGAATGGGGTGGACGCTGATTTTCCAGATGAGACTTCGTTCGGTTATCCCATTCCCAACGTGCTGCTTGACTATGTCGACACCGAAACGCCGGTGCCGCTTGGCTGGATGCGCTCGGTCTATGCCTTGCAAATGGGATTTGCCAGCGAAAGTTTTATCGATGAACTGGCCGAGGCCGCAGGGAAGGATCCCCTGGAGTATCGGTTGCATCTGCTTTCGACTGACCAGGACATTAAGTTCTTCGACGCGGTATGGCGCACTCAGCGCATGCGTAATGTATTGAAGCTGGCGGCAGAGAAGGCAGGCTGGGCCAGACCTCTGCCGAGAGGACGTTATCGAGGAATCGCGTGCTTTGGATGCTTCAGCACCTACGCCGCGCAGGTCGTTGAGATTTCAATGGAAGGCAATACACCGAAAGTTCGTCGAGTCGTAGTTGCGCTTGATTGCGGCCAGGTTGTTAATCCCAATATTCTTGAACAGCAGATTCAGGGCGCCGTGGTGTTCGGACTGGCGAACGTTCTGCGGGCGCAGATCACGATTGATAAAGGCCGCGTGGTGCAGGGAAATTTTGATACCTACGAACCCATTCGCATGAATGAGGCGCCGATCGTCGAAGGATATTACGTTCCGAGTACGGAGCCGCCCACGGGTGCGGGAGAGCCTCCTATCCCGCCGCTTGCGCCGGCACTATGTAGCGCGATTTACGCGGCGACAAAGAAGAGAATTCGAGCGCTTCCAATTTTGAGCTAGAGGCAGTCAGTGGTCAGTTGCCAGTTGAGCAACGCCTGACCACCGACCACTGATCACTATGCGGCGATTAATAGTTTTCCTGCTTTTCTTCACGGCACTGTCTTGCGCGCAATCCAATTTCTCGATAGCTCAGCGCCGGGCTACGCATCTTCGCAATGGCATCAATCTGAGCGAGTGGTTCGCACAAGTTTACGATCCCAAGGGTTATACCAAAGAACATCTTGTTGGCTGGGTGACTGCCGACGACATTGCGTTGATCAAGTCAATGGGGTTCGATCACGTTCGGCTGAGCGTGAACCCTGAACCAATGATGCGCCACAACATGGCTGACCACCTGCCGCCGGATTATGTCGGTTATCTGGATGATGCGGTCAAGATGATTCTCGATCACGGGCTGGCAGTGATCATCGACATGCATCCCGAGAGCGAGTTCAAGGCGCATCTCGTCAAGGAAGACAGCTTCGTCGAGCAATTTTCGGATTATTGGCGCGCCATTGCACGGCACTACTCCACGTACGATCCAGAGATGGTTTATTTCGAAGTGCTGAACGAGCCTGAGTTCCGCGATCCCTACCGGTGGGCCGGAGTGCAGGCGAAACTGGCGAATTCGATTCGCGAGGGAGCGCCGCAGCACACGATCATCGCCGCGGGCGCGAACTGGTCAGACGTCCAGGACCTGCTCGCCATGGCGCCATTGCCCGATCCGAATGTAATTTACAATTTCCATTTTTATGATCCGCATACTTTCACCCATCAGGGGGCGACCTGGGGTTCGAACTACTGGCACTTTGAAAGTAAGCTGGGGTATCCGGCGAACATGGAAACAGCACAGAAGGTGGCTGCGGCTGAGCCTGACCCGGTGAATCGCCTAACGGTGCTGCGCTATGGACTTGATCATTGGGACGCCAATCGAATCTCAGTCGAGATCGGCCAGGCTGCAGAATGGGCCAAGCACTGGAACGTCCCGCTGACCTGCAATGAATTCGGTGTGTATCGCAAAGATTCCGATTCCCAGGATCGCGCGCGCTGGCTGCACGATGTGCGCACCACACTCGAGCACGATGGGATTGGCTGGAATATGTGGGATTTTGGCGCTCGCGATAACGGCAGCGGCTTCGGCGTCGTGAACGGTCCGAAGGAAGGGCCGAATACGGCGGACGAGGTTACGCTGAAAGCGTTAGGGTTGAGGCAGTAGGCGTACTCGCCTTAACCCAGCTTCTTCGCGACCAACTCGTTCGCCAGTTGCGGATTGGCTTGTCCTTTTGAAAGTTTCATCACCTGGCCGACGAAAAATGCGGCAACAGTTTTCTTGCCCGCGCGATACTGCTCGGCCTGTTTCGGGTTTGCGGCGATGACTTCGTCAATGATTTTTTCCAGCGCGGAGGTGTCGCGCGATTGCTCAGGCCGGCCTTCTTCTTCGTAAACCTCAGGGAAATCTTTGCCGCGTTCGAAGCAGAGATCAAAAAGGTCCTTGAGCATTTTTCCCGAGATGGCGCCGCTCTCGACAAGGTCGGCGGCCGCCGCCAAGCCTTTCATCGAAATCGGCGACTGCTCAATTTCGAGACCCTTGGCCTTCAATCGGCCGAGCAGCTCGCCCTGCACAAGGTTGGCGACTCGCTTGGGATTTTGTGCGGCTTTGGCTGCCGATTCAAACTGATCAGCAAGGGACTTGGTCAGAGTGAGCGTGTGCGCGTCTCCGGCTGTAATGCCGTAGTCCCCCATCATGCGTTTGCGACGGGCTTCGGGAAGTTCCGGGAGCGTGCGGCGAATTTCTCCACGCCACTTCTCGTCCACAACGAGCGGAAGCAGATCGGGCTCGGGGAAGTATCGGTAATCATGCGCCTGTTCTTTCGAGCGCATGCCGTAGGTCTTGCCTTCAACTGAGTTGTAGAGGCGCGTCTCCTGAGTGATCTTGCCGCCCGACTCGATGACATCAATCTGGCGCTCAATTTCATACTCAATGGCTTCACGGATAAAACGGAATGAATTTACGTTTTTTACTTCCGTCTTGGTGCCAAACTTCTTTTCGCCGCGCGGACGCACGCTCACATTCGCATCGCAGCGCAGCGATCCTTCCTCCATGTTGCAATCGCTGACGCCGGTGTAGAGGATGATCTCTTTCAGTCGGGTCAGATATTCATAGGCTTCGTCGGCAGTAGTGATATCAGGCTCGCTGACAATTTCAATCAGCGGTATGCCGCTGCGGTTAAGATCGACGGCGGTCGTGTCACTGGCGCCGGCAAAGCCCTCGTGCAGGCTCTTCCCAGCGTCTTCCTCAAGGTGAACCCGCGTAATGCCGATTCTCTTGGTTTGTGGAGTGCCGTGCGTCCCCGCCCGGCCTCGGCTGAGATCAATCTCGATAAAGCCGTGCTCCGCCAGCGGTTTGTCGTACTGCGAAATCTGGTATCCCTTGGGCAGATCCGGGTAAAAATAATTTTTGCGGGCGAAAATTGAAGTTTCACGAATCTGACAATTCAGGGCCATCGCTGCGAGCGTAGCGAACTCGACGGCTTTGCGGTTCAGGACCGGCAAAGCTCCGGGCAAGCCGAGACAGACCGGGCACACGTTGGAATTCGGAGTGACTCCAAACCGGGTCGAGCAGGAGCAAAAGATCTTTGTCGCCGTCAGCAACTGGACGTGAACTTCCAGGCCGATTACCGGCTCGTATTTCGAGCGCGCGGATACCGGGTCCTCTACGGATGTAGCCATGATCTACAAATTATAGGGGAAGTGGGAGGACCTGCGACGGGCCACCAGTACCCGGTAATTGAAAGATTGATTTGGTAGCGCTACCGGGAATCGAACCCGGGTTTGAAGATTGAGAATCTTCCGTCCTAACCCCTAGACGATAGCGCCGCCTGTGATAGGAAATTATAACAATTTGTGGTTTCATCGCTTGGCCGCTGCGCTTTCACCGAATGGCGGCTGATTCGCTCTCTAGCTCCGCCGAAGATGAAGCGCGCAGTTTAAGATATCGATTCCCTATGTCCCCGCCCGTTGGGTTCGAAATTCGCCGCGCCTCAACTGCCGATCTGGAGGTATTGGTCGAGCATCGCTCGTCCATGTTCCGTGACATGGGATACAGCGACGAAGCGGCAATTGAGTCGATGTCTGTGAAGTTTCGTGGTTGGGTGCTCGAACACATGAATGCGGGAGACTATCTTGCCTGGCTGGCAATTGCGCCGGAGGGTTCGACTGCGGCGGGCACCGGATTATGGCTGATGGATTGGCCTCCACACATGATCGGCCAAGACTCGCGGCGCGGCAATATATTGAATGTTTATACGGCAAAGAATTTTAGACGAAAGGGGCTCGCGCGCCAGCTTATGGACACGGTCCTCCTGTGGTGCCGTGAGAACGGCATTGATACGATCGTCCTACATGCGAGCCCCGCAGGGCGAAGCCTTTACGATGGAATGGGGTTCGCGGCGACAAATGAAATGCGACTGAAGTTGTAGGGAAGTTCCCAGGCAGCGTTGTCGGACAGGGAATTCGACCACACGGTTCGTGTCAGCCCATCAATGGCTGATTCCATCTACACACCCCAAGCGCTCGCCATTGCCAAGCATCGTGATATTTTGGGAGTTCATGAAAAAAAGGTTGTTCCTCATTCCATTCTGTGCGGTCGTCGTAATCGCTGCTTCTGTTTCGTCCAGCTCCGAAGAGCTGCAGCCGCTGCCGACCCCGGTGACCAACAATGCAGTCACGTCGGTACACGTGGAGGGCCAGGACCTGATTTATTCGCTCATGGGTCTGGGCCCAGACAAAGCTTGGAGTTCGGTTACGAATGCTGCCAACGCGTTCAACGTCAAGTACAACAAATGGACAACGATCCGTTCCGTTCCGGGTTCGGGACGATTAGGTGCATCTGCGGCGTCAGCACGGCTGCAAGTTTTCGTGCTGGGAGGGTTCGTCCCCGATAAGAGTGGTTTACAGGTCATCGTTGGAGATGTTTCGGTTTACGATCCCATCGGGTTGCGCTGGTACCGCGGGCCCGATTTACCTACGGCCGTTCGCGATGCAGCGGTCGGAGTCTATCGAGATAGATTCATTTACGTTGTGGGCGGCTTTTCAAAGAAGGGCCCGACTAACGAAGTACAGATGTACGACGTTGAAGAACAGCGCTGGCAGCAGGCCACCCCCTCGCCCGGGGCGCCGGTGTTTGGGCATGCTGGGACAGTGGTGGATGACTCGATCATTTACGTGGACGGGGCTAAGAGCAACACGGCCGGCAGTAAGCCTGGCTTCGTCCCCAGCGACGAATGCTGGATTGGCAAGATCGATCATCATCACCCGGAAAAGATAGCCTGGAGCAAGTTGCCGCCACATCCAGGCGAAGCGCACTACCGAATTGCCGCAGGCGGTTCCGATAAAGATCGACGCGCTTACTTTGCGGGCGGAAGCGCGAGCGTGTACGACTATAGCGGCATCGGCCTGGATGGAGCGCCGGCCGAGCCATCACCGGTTGTGTTTGACTTCAATCTCAAAAGCAATTCGTGGGAAACAATACCGATGAAAGATGCGCCCGCCAGAATGGACCACCGCGGATTAGTGGTCACCTCCAACGGTCTCATCGTAGTAGGAGGAATGGCGAAGGACCAGAAGGTCTCGGCTGGAGTTTCACTACTCCCCAAAGGCAAGTAGGTTTTCTCATCGGGCGCGCGCGAGCACCAGTGTGACGTCATCAGGCTGCTCGGCCCCGCCAATCCAGTCATCGACGGCGGCAGTCACAATTTCAGTGATTTGTTCGAGTGGACGGTCACGGTTCTCCTGCACTAATTCAATCAGGCGGGACTCGCCGAATTCACCGAATTCGTTTTCCGGCTCGGTGACACCGTCGCTGTAGGCGAGAAAAATGTCTCCCTCGCGCATCTGCACCATTCCCTCATCGTAGGTAAGTTCATCGAACAAGCCCACCACGGTTCCTCCATGTTCCAGACGACGGATTGAGCCGGACGCGCTAAGAAGCAGCGGCGGCAGATGGCCGGCATTGCTGAACGTCAGGCGGCGGGTATCGCCGTCGTAAGTCGCGAGGAACAGGGTCGCGTACTTCTCCATGGGCGTGCTGTGATAAAGCTGATGATTTAGCAATGACAGCAGGATCGAAGGCGAAGCCTCGGCTCCGGGAATAATGGGGTCATATTTTGAAGCGAGCACCGGGCCGGCGCCAACGGCTTCGGCTTGACGAAAGACGGGGATGCCCTCGATCGAATAGGCGCGCACGGCTGAGTGAATGGTCGCCATCAGCAGGGCCGCGGAGATGCCTTTGCCACTGACGTCGCCGACCGCGAGCACCATCCGGTCCGAGCCGACGGAAAGAAAGTCGTAATAATCTCCGCTTACGCTGCGTGCGGGACGGCAAAAGCCGTGCACCTCAAGACTGGCAAGCTGCGAGATGCGATGCGGAAATAGCTGTGCCTGGACTTCCTGGGCGATAGTGATTTCATTTTCGAGACGCTGTTTTTCCTTCTGCTCGAGCACCAGTTTTTCGATAGATTCGGTCATCAAGTTAAATGACCCGGCCAGAGCGGCCAGCTGATCGTTGGACGTGATAGGTATGCGGTGGCTGAAATCTCCGCGATTGACGTGCGTGGTGGCGCGATAGAGATTAGAAACGGTCCCAGTGACGGTGCGAGTGAGGCGCGTGCCGATCCACAGTGCGATCAACTCGATCATGCCGAAGATGAGGGCCGCGGCGAGGAGCAGGGCCTCGATATAGCGCGCGAACTCTCCGGGCGCCGCGAACAGGTGGTCGTACAGAGCCGAGGCTCGGGTTTGTACGTCGACCGCTGCTTTGGAATTCCCGCCGTCGTTCCAGTTCATGACAGAAATGGATGTTGAAAGAACGACGGGCACCAGATCCAGCAGGTGTCGGTAAGCTGGCACGTTGCCCACAGTAACCGTCGGTCTGAACGACCCCACGCTAGTTTCGGTTTGCGATGGACCGCTGGCGCCATTGTCCGCTGGCTCTTCAAGCGTGATCTCTCCAAGGCCGGAGGCAATATGGAGCAAAGCCCGCTCGCCCAGCGGCAAACTGGAGATCACGATAAGCCTGCCCTTTGCAGTTTGCGATTGGCTCACGGACCGAAGGAATAATCCGCCATCGCGCACGACTGCCGTAAGGTCGGGCTGCAGTTGGCGGGGGAGAGACAATGAGGGCGAGTTTGCCGGTTGGAAGAAGAGGATCTTGCCATCCAGCCAGACCGTAATTCTGGCGTCATTTGCGGCTTTCACCATGCTTTCGAGCGTCTGCGGGCTTTGGCTTGCATTGAGTCCACCCGAAATTTCCGCGGCTACCACGGCGTTGCCGGCGCGTAATTGCTGCAATTCAGAATCGAGCCTGGACGTCACGATATAGGTGGAGAACTGGCCAGCGAAGAGATAGAGCGCCAGTCCGGCCAGGCTGACTAGCAGGAGTAGTGGCACAACTCCGATAAACACATAAGTGACGATCAGCCGGTTGCGCATGCGCCAGAGCAGTTGCGCGGAGATGCGCCGGACCGCGAGAACGAACAGGAGCACGATCGCGATCAGACTCAGAAGGGTCACCCAGGCGCCCAGGTATTCCCCGAAATGCCGATGGAACAGGGCCGCAATCTTCTGCACGCAAAACAGAAGCACATCGAATGCGAGCAGATAACAGGTGATGACGGCCAGCCTCCCTCGCGGAAACAGGCCGTTCTTCTCGAGCCACAATCGTAGACGTAGGAGGCGGGAACGCATGGGAGAACGCCTGAATTATAGATGGAACCAGAACGTAAAGATTAGACGCAGGCAGGATAAGGAAATCATCAATCGAGGAGAGCTTTTGCTGCTGCTACAATGCCGCTGTGTTCAGAGATAAAGTCCTCACCGCAGCTTTATTCGTGTTCTCGGCAATCGGCTTGGCGCAGGAGGCCAAGCCAGGTCAGCAAAAACCGGAAGTTAAAGTTCATATGCTGAATGTGTGCTCGCCGTCTGCGGAGGAGCAGCAGGAGATTGCGGCGGCGCTGGCGCATGTACCGAACCGGCCGACGTTCAGCGAAGATTTTGAAGTGGATCGCGGCCGCTCGGTCCTCGACCAAAGCGCGAATCCGTTGAGCGCGGTCAACCCGGCGGCGGCATCGCCGGCAGAAAAAAACATTGCAGATTTTGTAAGGGTGCGCCGTGACATTGGGGGCTCCGCAATCTATTCGACCGTGCAGTATTCGTTCAGCCGCGACAGCCAGCAGATGGTGGAGACACTGGTTTTTCGGGTGCGAGACCCGAAGGATTTGTTGCAGCTCTCCATCGAGGACAGCGCTTCATCGGTGACCACTCCTGCCGCGATGCTGGCGTCGGCGACCCCGCCCAGCCGAATCAAGCTCGAGCGCTTCGGCAAGTCATCCGTGGTGCTGGCGCGTTGTCCTGGCACTGCTGATTCGCCGGCAAATCAGAGCGCATATGAGCCTTTGTTTGCTTCGGCGTCATCGGTCCTGGCAGGCTATCGCACCCTGGTAAGCGCTGGTGCGTTGGTTCCGGAGGAATTGAGCCGAATCCGCCGGTTCGGGGCGTCAACCACGGCCCCTGGGCGGAAGAGACAAGGCATCGCCAAGCGCCCGTAAGTTGCTGGTGAAACCGAATTTAAGTTCCGTAATCTAAACAATCTATGGAAGACATTCGAAATGTTGTAATCATGGGCTCGGGATGCGCCGGGCATACTGCCGCCCTTTATACGGGGCGGGCCAATTTGAAGCCCCTGGTGCTCGAAGGCCATGAGCCGGGCGGGCAGCTTTCACTGACAACCCTGGTCGAGAACTTTCCAGGTTTTCCGGATGGGATTCAGGGGCCTGAGCTGATTGCCAATATGAGATATCAGGCGGAGCGCTTTGGTGCGGAGTACAAGCTGGCTCAAGTCAGTTCTGTTGATCTCGGCAGTTCTCCGATTACGATGAAAGTGGGCCACGAAACCATACGCACGCGGACGCTGATTATCGCTAGCGGCGCCAGCGCACGTTGGCTAGGACTGCCTAATGAACAGGCATTAATCGGACACGGGGTTTCTTCCTGTGCGACTTGCGACGGATTTTTCTTCTCCGGCAAAGATATCTCGGTCATCGGAGGCGGGGATTCAGCAATGGAAGAAGCGCTGTTTCTTACCCGCTTCGCGTCTAAAGTGAGCTTGATTCACCGCCGCGATGATTTTCGCGCGTCCAAGATTATGCTCGATCGGGCACAGAAGCATGACAAGATTCAGTTCATTACCAACGCGGTTGTCGAAGATGTATATGATCCCTCTAAGAAGGAAGTGACTGCGCTCAAGCTGCGCGATGTTCGTGACGGACGGGTCTGGGACCATCCGACGAGCGCGATGTTTCTTGGAATCGGGCACATTCCAAATACGAAGGCGTTCACGGGCCAGCTGGATATGGACCAGGATGGGTATCTGAAGACTACAAATTACGTTTTCACCAAAGTCCCCGGGGTTTACGCGTGTGGTGACGTTCAAGACCGCCGCTATCGCCAGGCCATCACGGCTGCCGGATCGGGCTGCATGGCAGCGCTGGAAGTCGAGAAATTTCTGGAAAATCAGGGGCACTGAATTTAGAGGCTGGCGAACTTCGGACGCGCTGCCCCCGTCGCAGTTACCTTAGTTCCACGCAGGTTTCACGCCCGTAATCTTTCCCGTAACCGCGAGTCTGGGTACTCTGTCTGCATGAAAGGCTCCTGCAAGTTAGGGCTTTGTCTACTGGCAATCATACTGGCACTTCCGCTCGGGAGTGCGGTGGCTCAAGACGGTCCCGCCGGCCGCAAAGTGCTCAAAAACCCAAAGCCGGCCTATCCCGCGTTGGCCCGCACCATGAATCTTTCCGGAACGGTGAGATTGGAAGCGATCGTCGCGCCGAACGGTTCAGTTAAGGCAGTTGACATAAAGGGCGGCAACCCACTTTTGGCGCAGGCTGCTCAGTTCACTGTCCGCGAGTGGAAGTGGGAAAAAGCGGAACACGAAACCACAGAGTTGCTGGAGATCCGATTCACTCCCTGATCCGCACGAAGTACCGGCCGATCGTGAACTCAGTTCTTCCTTTGTGATACAACCTTCTGTGATCTTCCTCACAGGGCTTGCGCGCCAACGGCAAACCTATGCCCGGGCTGGACAGTCGTGCTGAGGGCATTTTTCATTTCTCTTTCCGAAAGCCGCTCATTGCGGGCACTGGCAGAGCGCTCTTCACTCGGACAGCGCATCTCTGGCCGCTTCGTTGCCGGTACCCAGCTTGAAGATGCTCTTCGCGTTACCCAGAGCCTGAACTCTGCCGGACTTGATGTTTCTATCGATAACCTCGGCGAAAACGTGAACACCGCCGAAGAGGCGCGGCACAGTGCAGATCTGTATCGCCAGTTGCTCGACCAGATTTCCGCGCGAAAACTGAATGCGAACGTCAGCCTGAAGCTTACCCACATGGGATTGGACATTGATCCGCAACTTGCACGCGAGCATGTCAGCGCTTTGGTTTCGCAGGCTGCCGCCATGCAGCCGAAGAATTTCGTGCGCATAGATATGGAGGGTTCGGCCTATACACAGCGCACGCTTGATTTCGTCAGTGAACTGCACAGCCTTCCGGCGAACCGCGGCTGTGTGGGCGCAGTTGTTCAGAGTTATTTGCGGCGGTCAGAATCTGACGTGTCGAAATTGCTCAGCGAGGGGGTCCGCATTCGGCTTTGCAAGGGCGCTTATCAGGAACCGGCGGATATCGCTTTTCAAGCCAAAGACGAGGTTGACGCGAACTATGTCCGGCTCATGAAGATTTTGCTGAAGAGCGGCATTTATCACGGGCTGGCGACGCATGACGAAAAGATGATCAATGAAGCAAAGGCATTTGCAATCACCGAGCGGATCTCGCCTGAGTCGTTCGAATTTCAAATGCTCTATGGAATTCGGCGTGATTTGCAGAGATCGCTAATTCGGGAAGGTTGGCGAATGCGGGTTTACGTTCCATTCGGGACTGAATGGTATCCGTATCTAATGAGAAGACTGGCGGAGCGGCCCGCCAATGCAGTATTCGTTGCAAAAAACCTGTTCCGAAGCTAAAGGCCGGGGCTCGATCCTCTGCTGAGAGGCTGTGATTCCCTGCTGATCGCAGTCTGAGGAACCGGGATGGTCACCAGCAGCGATGTGCCATCGGTGTTTGATTCAAGGTTGAAAGTCCCGCCGAGGTCGCGCACTCGTTCTCTTATGCCAGCCAGGCCTACTCCGAAAACCCCAGCCGACCGGAATTGCTCCAGCATCTCTCGCGTTATCCCCACACCATGATCTCGTATGGCAAGCGTCAGTCGCAGACCTTCGTTTCGAAAGTTGACCTCCGCAGAGGTACTCTTGGAGTGACGATGAATATTCGCCAATCCCTCCTGAAGTACACGGAACAGGGCTAATTCCACTTCGCGAGGCAATCGTTCAGAGAGATCTGCGATATCGACTTGAATGCTGATACCGCTTCTCTTACCGAATTCTGCAACGTACCATCGGGCGGCGGCGGAAAATCCCGATTCCTCTAGGCCGGAGGGATGCAGCAAATGCGAAATCGTCCTGATCTCCTGTAATGAACGATCGAGCAGTTCCATGCATTCGCTATAACGGCGGTCATCGGCGTGTCCTGCGGTGAGGGCAGACAGCACCATTTTTGCTGCCGCCAGGTGCTGACCGGTGCTGTCGTGCAGTTCACGCGATAGCCTGCGCCGCTCTTCGTCTTGGAGATGCAGCAGCCGGGCGCTCAAGTGACGAGCCGCGTCGTTGCTAGCCATTGCCCGCTTTTCCGCATCTCTCGCCTTATTCTCGGCCTCGCGTGCAACTTCCGCAGCTTGAAGAGTTTTAGTTTCGGCTTCTTGGCGAGCGACCAGTTCCGCACGTTGCAGCCGATAATGCCAGAACAGTAACCAGACCGCAGCGATGAAGCTGGTTACCAGGATTGCGTTGGTAAGAAAAAAGCTAAGTCCTGCCGCGGTTTGCCTGCCCGCCAGGAGACGCGACTCTTCGTCCCGCATGGATTGGGTAACGGAAATGATTTCCTCGGCAAAAAGCACACTCTGACGGGTCAGATCAGGCTGGCCTGCGGCATCGGGCGCTCCGCTTTGCTTCAATGCAATTGATTTTTGCCAGAGATCTATACGGGTGGTGATCAGCTGTTCGAGCCGGTCGCACTGCGTGAGCTGGGCGGGATTGTCCCTGACACTCTGGCGAAGCTCAGCCAATTTTGCAGGGATGCGCGAGACCGCGGTCTGATATTGCTGCAAAGCCTCAGCATTCCCGCTGAATACATAGCTGAGGCGTGCTCGCGCGGCAGAAGCGATGGAGGATTCCGTCTCGCCTAGTAAGACCTGGACGTGCTGGGTGTGCTGAACCAGGGCCTCGCTTTCGTTTAAGCCATGCAGAGTGCCATAAACAACCAGTGCGCAGGCGACGAGCAGGCCGATTGCGATCACAAAGGCGATGCGGGCTTTCATCAAACCAGACATGTCGTTCCGGAAGCGGCGTTGCTGTCCTTACGTCTTGAAATGACCCGCGGCACAACAGACAGGTGAGTAGCTGTTAAGGATGCCATGAGCCATTCAGAGGCGCAAGGTTTCTGTCGACCCTTTCTGGATTAGTGTGGCGGGCGCGGTATGTAGCGCTGCTGCCCCGGCTGCTCAGGTTGCGGAGCGCTTTCAGCGGGTGCCAGTGGCAGGCGTGATGCACCATCAAGTATTTGTCTTTCTTGTGGAGAAAACTGGCTGAAGCGTCCCGACTGAATTTCCCGTTCCCGGGCCCCGGGCGGCATCGCGCGCAATGATTCGATCGCGTTCCGGACCGCTTGTCGCCGATCCGGGGGGAGACGATTGAATTCTGCCCCCACTCCCCGGAATTCCTGCTTCTGTTGCGGGGTCAGGTGCTCCCAGGTTTCCATCCGCCGCAACACTTGTTGCTGGCGGTCGGGAGGCATGGTGTCGAACCGTTGCAGGCGCTGTTCAAGTCGCTGCTGGCGTTCCGGCGGGAGACGGCGAAATTGAGGATCACTCTGGAGTGCGCGCCTCTGCTGGTCAGGAGAGAGGCTGCGATAGCGATTGAGCCATTGTCCAGAATGATGCCCCTGGTTGGGGGGGTCGTAGCGGCGGTATTCCCGCTGCGGCGCCGGTTGAAACTGAGGCTGCTCACGCTGAAATTGCGGGCGCGGTTCCCGCGATGGCGGTCGCCCTTCAGAGCGCTGCGGGGGCCGCGACTGGAAATGTGGCGGTCGTTGCTCTGACCGCGAATGCGGACGTTGCTCCGATTGTCTCTGCGAATTATGCGATGGGGAAGGGCGCGAACGATTCGGGTTCTGGGCAATAGAAGGAAGTGCGCCGATCGCCACCATCATTATGGCGATGCAGCCCAGGCTTTCGATTTGTGCCCACACCCTCATGTTCTCCCCAGAAAACTTAAACGTGATTTCGTGTCAGTTGTAATCAAGCTTACGGATTTGCGTTCACATCGTTCTGGACTTGCAAATCATCGAGCAAGCTGGCCGCAGAATCCGGATCGGAGTCCGAAAGCACATCGTGATTAACGTCCAGTACTTGCAAGTCGCTCACGGCCGTGCCTGGCGTCACCGGGCCGGGCAGAGGCACTGAGCCTTTATGCTCAATGAACAGGGTAGTTCCGGCGACCAAAGCAATTGCCATCGAAACCGCAAATACCGGCCGGCGCAGCCATGCCAGCCAACTCACCGGCTGCCTGGCGGCTTCCTCGCGAAGCCGCGCCTGCAGCCTGGTGTCAAAGTATGGCGAGGGCTCCGGCGCTTGCCACTCATCGAGTAGCGCCATAGTCTTGCGCAACTCATTCAGCGTTCCGGCACACTCGGCGCAAGTACGCAGATGATCATTGACCTCAATCCCCGGAGCGGTGAATCCGGCGGCCAGGTCCGGAAGCAATTCGCAAATTTCATTGCACTTCATAACCATTCCTTCAATTAACGTGTGGCGCAGGCGCCAGCCCGCGGTTAAATAAATTCCTTCAGCTGCGTTCGCAAAGTTTCATAAGCGCGAAACAGCAGGGACTTTGTAGCCGACTCACTTAGCTTTAAAACTTCCGAAATCTGTTTGTAATCCATTTGCTGGTACTTATGCATCAACACTGCCATTTTCTGCCGTTCCGGCAGCGCCTCGACCTTTTTCCGAATTGCCGTAAGCCGCTCACGTCGCAGAATTTCCTCTTCGATGCTGGGCGTCTTGTCTGCCAGGTCCGGCGTTTGCCCGCTCTCGACATCCGGTTCGTCCAAATTTGTAATGTTCTCGGGACGCTCGTGCCGGGTGTCGCGCGCGTGATTTACACCCAGGTTGGTCGCAATCCGGTACAGCCAGGTGCTGAACTTCGCGCTCGGTTCATAGTTAGTACGCGAACGATAAACTCTAAGAAAAACTTCCTGTGCCAGATCCTCAGCAACCGCCGAGTTGTGCGCCATCCGGTACATAAAGCTGATCATCGGACGCCGGTATTTCTGTACGAGATAGTTGAAGGCGGAATCGTCGCCAGCCTTCACCCGCAGCATCATTTCGGCGTCGGACAGACCCCCATCTGCGGCCGATGCCTGCATGCCGACTGCGAGCAACCCTCGAGATAGGGCCACACTGCTCACATCTGAGTTAACCCCATCCTCAGCCGAAAGTTGCGGGTCATCGGCGGTAGAATCCTGCTCCGATCCCTCTGTTTCAGAAGGATTTACACCGGGGTCGGCGGTTTTGGGCTTCTTCCACATCTTGGTGTAAGGACCGGCTTTCGGGCGGTACTTAAAAG
>DATJHT010000091.1:0-40552 GCA_035493765.1 Terriglobales bacterium | reverse complement strand
TTGACGGCATTTCGCTTGCCCTCGCCGCTGCGCACCTGGAACTGTGTTCGTGCCCTCTCGATCAGGTAATCAAAATATTTTTGCGAGTTCTTAAGCGCGGCTGCATAGGCTTCTTTACCTTTGCGCCGCACGTACAGGTCCGGATCGAACCCGGTTTCGAGCGTCAACACGCGGATTTCAAATTCCTCTTCGACTAGCAGCGATAACGTGCGCTCGGTGGCTTTTGCACCCGCAGTATCCGGATCAAAATTTACGATCACATTTTTGCTGAAACGCCCAAGCAGAGCGGCTTGGGCCTGCGTGAAAGCGGTGCCAGAACTGGCAATCACATTGCGAAACCCTGCGGCAAATACCGAGACGCAATCCATCTGGCCTTCGACCAGGATGGTATAGTTCAGCGCGCGAACCGCCTCCTTCGCCAGATCGAGATTGAATAGCACACGCGACTTCGAATAAATTGCCGTCTCCGGCGAGTTCAAATACTTCGGGCCGGACTTCTCGTCCGTGGCCAGCGTTCTGCCCGTGAAAGCAATCACCCGCCCACTCTCATTCGCAATCGGAAACATGACTCGATTGCGGAACTTGGAATACATCGACGAAAGCCCGGCTCTCGGCTCTGGGCTTTGGCTTGCCGGTTTCGGCTGAACGCTGAGTGTTGAAGGCTGAGAGCTCCCTTCTTTCCACGACAGCAACCCGCTCTCCCGCAGCGCCTCTTCGCCGAACTCGCCTTTCAGGCGATCACGCAGCAGAAAGCCGGAGTCAGGCGCGTAACCAATACGAAACTTGCGGATGATTTCCTCATCCAGCCCACGCCCCGCCAGATACTCGCGCGCCCTAGCTCCCTCAGGACGCCGCAGGCACTCCTGAAAGAATGCACAAGCGCGATCGTGAATTTCAAGCAGCACGGTCCGCACCCGGGCATCCCGCGCTTCTGCTTCACTGCTGAATGTTTGCTTCGGCAGCGCCACGCCCATCTTCTGCGCGACCGCCCGCACCGCTTCGGGGAAAGTAATGTTCTCGATCTTTTGGACAAAACTGAACACGTCCCCGGATTGCCCGCAGCCAAAGCAGTGATAGAACTGCCGGGTTGCGTGCACCGAAAACGATGGCGACTTCTCCTTATGAAACGGGCACAGCCCCGAGTAGTTTTGCGCGCCCGATTTCTTCAGGCTCACGTAGTCGCCAACCACGCGGACAATATCCGCCTGCTGCTTCAACGTCTGCGCGAATTCGGAAGCCAAGGCCATCTGAGGTCTGCTGAATTATCCGTCAGCCAGCTTGCAGAAGGATAGATCGATTATTGTGGACGGCTGTGGGAATTAGAGCAAATTGGCCGGCGGAATCCCTGACTATCAAAGTTACGGAATCGAATATGCAATGAGACTGAATGATGAGATTCCTGCAAGGTGACTGTCGTCAACGACGGTCGTCTTGGTCCGGTTTGGTGCGAGCCTTAAACACTAGCTGAGATTGTCTTATCGCTTCAATCTGTAAAGCTCTCGGCTGCCTAACGCGCTCCCGATCAGAGAATTGAAGTGGAAACGTTCTTTCAAGATTTGGTCCTGGTTAAAGGCAAGCAGCGAACCCCCAACTCGGAATGCCTGGATAGCAAGTTCTCGTATCAAGTATCTCGCCACACCAAACAAAGGCGCGGGAAGCTGTCGTTCTCCGAATTCTCCGAAATCGCGTTTGAATTCTGCCTGTCCAATCGATACTGCTCTTCGCAGCAGCCATTGTTTAGTCATCTGATGTTTTCGAATGATGTGCGCCACCACCATGTCCTTGCAGTGCCAACAGTGAAATCCGCTCCGACCAATGCGTTGGAGAAATTCCGTCTCGTCTCCCTGTTGATACTTGGAGCCGCGCGGACCCAGAGTGACGTCAAACTTATTGCCGGCCTTGAACACTTCTGAGCGGACCGCCATGTTGGGGCCATACACCCAGAGTGGATCAATAGGTCCTTCTTTCCAGTCCGGATTTGTAATTGCATACTTGCAAGTCACGTACTCCAAAATCCAATCCTCTGGAGTCGTTTCCCATTGCGGTACTATCACGCCTCCGAAAACGGCAAAGGAGGGTTGAGCATCAGCTATGCGGCGCGTTTGAACCAACCAATCTCGCTGGGGCACGGCATCGTCGTCAGTCAGCAGCGCGAGATCGCCCGCAATGTATTCGACTCCCGTGTTCAGGGCGAAGTTTTTTCCGACCCTGGGCTCGTGTACATGGACAATTGGCAACTTCGGCTGGAAAGACTGAATGATCTCGTTGGTCGAGTCCGTACTGGCGTTATCGACAATTACAACTTTCCAGTCCTCATTCAGCGATTCAAGCTTGCAATACGCGTCCAGCACCACCGGTAATGTGTGGGAGCCATTGTGGGTTGCCATCAAAACTGTAATCATGATCTCTGGGGCCTTCGAAAACCGGAGTTAGTTCTCAACACACTCAATTGCTGCATTGTTCAGCGGACTAGCCGCTGGAACTGTTTGCACGAATGATGGACAGGGTTGGAAACAGGCGCCCACATGCGCTTGTTCCTTGCTTTCATCATGGCACAGGAACCACATGGTATCTTATGCAAGTTGCCCCGTTACATGTCGAGTTACGTTTTAAGCACGTAATCAGGGCGGTCTTGGGGACTGTGAAATATTTTGCACTGGTGCATTCGCACAACAGGCTTGAGCAACAAACCTGCGCTTCAAGTAGATGTTAGTACGTCGCCAACACCCTCTCGGAATTTGGCAGGGTAATTGCACTTTGTAAGGTCATCTCTTCCATGGCATCTCCGCGAGTCACAATTGGCATACCGGTCTTCAATGGGGAAGCCTACCTTTCACGAGCAATTGACTCGGTTTTAGAGCAAACCTTTACTGATTTCGAGCTCATAATTTCGGACAACGGCTCCACGGATTCCACAAGCCAGATTTGTCGCGAATACGCGGCGAAAGATGGCCGGATCCGCTATTTCCGGGAAGAAGTGAATCGCGGCGCCGCTTGGAACCACAATCGCCTGGTGGAGCTCGCGCGAGGGGAATACTTCAAATGGCAGTGCTGTGATGACTATTGTGCGCCGCACATGATCGCAACTTGCGTCACCGAACTCGATCGTGATCCCGCCGTCGTGCTCTGCTACGGCCAGTTCGTGCGAGTCGACAAGAATGGCGAGGTTTTGGGCACTAAGGCTTCGGTAGTTAAAGGGATGGCCTCGGTCAGCGAACGCTTTCGTTCCCTGATTCACCGGCGTGATAGCTGTGAAGAAATCTATGGGTTGATGCGCACAGCAGTTGCCTCTCAGACCCGGTTGATCGGGTCCTATTCAAACTCCGACGATACGTTCCTCGCCGAGATGATTTTGCGCGGGAAATTTTGTCAAGTGCCGGAACCCCAAATTTATTACCGCTTGCACAAGGGACAGTCCACGAAGACGCACTTAGACCGGGTGAAGCGAATGCAGTGGTTCGATCCCAAATATCGCGGCAGAACCGTTTTGCCGACCTGCATTCTGGTGAAAGAGTACTTCTCGCTGATTGCTCGTGCCCCGGTGACATTTTCCAAGCGGTTACGTTGTTTTCTACACATGTTTCCGTGGATGTGGAGGTTCCGCTTCTGGCTCTATGATGACGTCGCGTCGCTTTTCCACCTTGAAGTCGTTCCGTTATTCAGGAGACACATACCGTGGACACGCCCGTTATGGCACCGAATTAATAGTTTTCAGCTTCGCTTACGTGATCGTATTGCGAGAGTGTACCGACCAAGGCGGCACCTGAGTGGTTGGGATGTCAGGCGACCGCCCGAGTGAGAAGCGGTACTCGAATGCAAATGTCCGGCGGAAAATCTCAAATTCACAACCAGCGGAAGAATGCCTGGGTCAACCTTTCAGCGGGACAAGCCGGCACGAACTCCGAGCTCCTAATGGCCAGATGCTCCAGCTGCTATCGGCTGCAAGAGAAATGCAGATGCCACTCCGCAGGCTTCCGAAAGACCTGTTGATGAAACAACCACGGGTCGGAATTCTCGATGGCATGCATGGAGCAACCGGCGGGGCTCAGCTAGTCGCCGCCTATATAGCCACAGCATTTTCACTCCGCTGTAGAGTGGAATACATTCACGACGGTACAACAGGCTCACTAAAATCTTTGCGACAAAGCTTCGGCCTCTCTTTAGCAGGTGTTACTGAGCGCGTTCTGGACCGCTTACCTTCTTTTGCTGACCCTGACCTGGGTTCGATACGCCGGGAACTTACAGGTGAAGCTTCGGAACTCAGCGCAGGCTACGATCTGTTTATCTACTCCGGTTTTCGTGTTCCACCGTTTTGCCGGGCCCGTCATGGACTTGTCTACTGCCACTTTCCGTTTGAGCAAAAGTTAAGTGTGCAGGCAAGAGACTTGCCAGGTTGGCAGAGGCACACTGCTTTGGGCCGGCAGCTAAGAGCATTGGCCTATTATCCGCTCTGGAAATACCGATTCCGTGGCTATGATCGTGTGCTCGCCAACTCTGATTTCACTGCCAGTTGGATCAAGCGTCGCTGGGGCATAAACGCAGACGTTGTGTTTCCGCCAGTGATCACGACAATTGCAGAACGTCCGAAGAGAAACCTGATTGTCAGTGTTGGCAGGTTCACCGGTGATGTAAAGCACTGCAAACGGCAACTGGAGCAGATTTCCGCGTTCAGGGAGTTGAACGCCTGCATGCCGGCTACGGGCAGCTGGACGCTGCGCCTGATGGGTTTTTCCGACTGCAAAGACTCAGGAGCTTACGTCAATGCGCTTCGAGGAGCGGCGCAAGATCTGCCAGTCGAAATTGTCGAAGGCGCGAGCCATGCCCAAGTCATCGAGTCCCTGGCAGAAGCCAGAATATACTGGCACACCATGGGTTTGGGTTTGGATGAAGCTATACATCCGGAGCGGGCGGAACATTTCGGCATTGCTACCGTAGAAGCGATGCGGGCGGGATGCGTTCCTGTCGTTATTGCGTCTGGCGGCCAACGGGAAATCGTCCAGCACCGCGAAAGCGGCTATCTGTGTTCCGATCTAAATGGAATGGTGCAAGCCACTCAGTCTCTCATTCAGAATCCGGATGAGTTGGCCGTAATGAGCAGACGCACGAGGGAACGAGGCTTCGAGTTCTCGCCCGAGCGTTTTTGCCAGGAGTTGTCCCAAATCACAAACAGGTTTTTCCCGACTGCTAAAATCAGTCTCTAACTCAAAAATAGAATGCTGCAATCTGCGATGGATTTTCTGAGGGGGTCTCTTGCCGGAACGATGTGGCGCTGAGCAGGCAAATACAAAACACGTCTTTGTCGTCGGCTGTCCTCGTAGCGGCACAACGTGGCTGCACTTGCTGCTCGCCCAGCATTCTCAGGTTGCCACAACCCGGGAAACGCATCTCTTTGATGGGTATTTAGCCCGTCTGGACCAAACATGGCAGTCTTACAAATCTCGTCAAGCGACGGTCGGCCTGACGCTGTTGCTTTCTGAGCAGGAGTTTTATGATTTGTGCCGGAACTTTGCCATGGAGGCTTTGCAGAAGCTTGCCGCAAGGAACGAAGGTGCTACCGTCATTCTCGAGAAGACTCCACAGCACGTGCGTTATGCTCCTCTGATTTTAAAGCTTATTCCCGGCGCTTATTTCATCCATATAGTTCGCGACCCGCGGAGTGTAGTCAGCTCTCTTCGTGCAGCGGCACAGGATTGGGGACGAAGTTGGGCTTTCTCTGGGGTTCGAAACAATTCGGAACTATGGCACTCTGAGGTGAGTGCCGGTCATCAGATCAGCGAATTGACCCCCAATTTCCGGGAGCTTCGGTTTGAAGACCTTAAGGGCGAGCGCGCCCCAGAGATCCTTAAAGATCTGTTTACATGGCTCGGACTCCCCGCGGATGCTCAATTTATTGACAATGCACTTGAAGCTTGCCGGATTGATAATGTTCGCGAAGGCGGGCAGGGAATTCGTTCGTACGGCGATTTAAAACCGCGCGATCCCGATTCTTTACGCAAGGGAGTAGTCGACAGTTGGAAGGACGAACTGTCATCGCGGCAAATCAGAATTATCGAGTACATCAACAGCGATTTAATGAAAGCCTTCGGCTATGAATCAGCCTTGATGAAGAATGGGTCGGCCAAGCCATTCAGATTGGTGTTAGCTGAGCTTTTCGACCGAGTGGATTGGCGCGCCCGCACCAGCCTGGAAAAACTGCGGAACTCTTTGTGAAGGACGACGAAGATAGTAAGGCCATCATTCTGAGCTGCGCATAGTAAGGAGATATTGATGTATCGCCGCCTGATCGGAGGTGTAAAGCGGGCCTTCGGCTTGCACAAACCCGGACGCGATCTGCCTGTTTTTCCTGACGACACTTTTGTCGTTTCATATCCAAAATCAGGAAATACCTGGACCCGTTTTCTCATTGCAAACCTTGTTTATCCCGAAAAACTCCCCGATTTTCGGAATATTAACTATCTCCTTCCCGATCCAGAGGCGCTCTCGAAGCGGCGTATCGGTCAATTGTCCCGGCCGAGAATTATTAAGACCCATCAGTATTTCCACCCCGGCTACAGGAAAATCATTTTCGTAGTTCGAGATCCTCGCGACGTTGCAGTGTCCTTGTATTACTTTCATTTAAAAATGCGCGACTACGTCGACGGACATTCCATGGCTCAGCATGTAAGAGGATTCGTTTCCAATGTCAATCCGCTTTATGGCACCTGGGGGGAAAACGTTGCGAGTTGGCTGGCAACTCGGGGCAATGATACGAACTTTCTACTTTTGCGCTATGAGGACATGCTGAAGAGCCCTACACTGGAACTTCGGAGAATTGCTGATTTCCTGCATATCGAAAAAACACAGGAGCAGCTTGAGACGGCAGTGGAGCGCAGCTCTGCAGATAACATGAGAAAACTTGAACGATTGCAGGCACTCGAGTGGTCTTCTACCAAAGACACTCGTCAGGACATTCCTTTTGTCAGATCAGCGAAATCAGGCGATTGGAGGGCAGAATTGCCAGAGAGCTGTGTTGTTGAGATAGAGCGTGCTTGGGGCAACATCATGCAGCGTTTGCGTTACCCCCTGGTGATGTCGAAACCGGTAAGCTCGGATTGGCTTGACTTGCCTCTGCGAGAAACACCATAAACGAACTCGAACGTGAAACCTCGGGGCACCTTCGATCGCGTTGCGCCTAAGTTCAGCCTTGCCCCCTTTACCTTCCGCCTGGCAGTTAGCGTGCTTGAATTACAATTGCGCCAACAATAAATTACTTTGAAACGCTGCCGCGATGACATCACTAAACCAAGGGCCAATCATGGTCAGCGTAATCATTCCTGCCTACAATTGCGCTAAATACATCTCGGAAACGCTCGATTCGATTCTCGACCAGACCTTCCGGAACTATGAAATTCTAGTGGTGAACGATGGTTCTCCGGACACAATGGTGTTGAAGCAAGTCCTGGAGAGCTACCGGGCTCATATTCGCTATGTAGAAGGGGAGAATCGCGGGCCCGCTGCCGCCAGGAACAGGGGAATACGAGAGACGCAGGGTGAATTCATAGCATTTCTCGATAGTGATGATATTTGGTGTCCCGAATTCCTGGCTGAGCAGTTGAGGTTCTTTAAGGAAAACCCGTCGACAGATATGGTTTGCGCCGACTGCGTTTTCTTCGGAGCTGGAGAGTTAGACGGCAGATCCTGGCAGTCGCTGGACCCTATTGAATCCCCAGTCACTTTCGAGAAGGTGCTCCCTACCCATGGAGGCGCTTTCGGCTCGTTCTCATTACTTCGCAGATCAATCGTGGAGAAAGTGGGATTCTTGGAAGAGGAGTTGAGGATCTGCGAAGACTACAACTACTGGCTCAGACTTCTTTACGCCGGAGGGAAGTTGGCGTATTCAACCAAAACTCTTGGCAAGCGCAGAATTCATTCGGCTAGCCTGACCTACGACGGAAGCATCGTGTTGCCTCACGCAGTGTTGGCGCTGGAGAAACTTGCAAACGTGCTAGAGCCTTCCAGCAGAGAAGCCGCACTGGTGCGCAAAGAAATCGCAAGCTCACGCTCACGGGTTGCCTCGCAAGAGGGGCGACGCAAGTTGAACCTGCGGGATTACGCTGGAGCTAAAGCCAGCTTCGCGATTGCGAATGCTGAAGCTTCGTCGATGAAGTTCAGGCTGACGCTACTCGGGTTGCAATGGCTTCCAGCTTGGACGCGCTGGGCAATAATCCGCAGAGATCAAAAGTTGGCGAAACAAAAATCTGCCTAGCGAGCTACCAGAATCGATTCGGACAGCATGGGAGAACTGTCAATCGAACGTCCTCTTCCCCGGTCGCGGCATCTGTTCCGATTGCCCCGGCGATCGTCTGAATGGCTTCGCGCAACTGTGCAGCTAAATTACGAGAGAGTAGCCGGGATTTCAGATCATGTCTGCGAACTTGCGCTCTATTCGGCGGAAGATGAGCAGTCCGCTCACGAAGAGTCCAACGCATATTGCGAAGGAGACCAGTTCCAATTTGAGCGGAACGGGGCTGCCCAGGAGTGCGTGGCGAAGACCGAGGATCATTCCGGTCATCGGGTTCAACCCCATCAGACCCTGCCAGCGCTGTGGAACATAGCGTAATGGATAAACCACAGGCGTCACGAACAAGCCCATTTGAATGAAAAATGGAACGGCATACTTCACGTCTCGAAATATGACATTGCAGGCAGACAATGCTAGTCCGAGCCCGCTTGCGGCCAGAAAAATCCCCAGAACGAAAACCGGCAGCAGCAGGACGTGATAGGTGAAGGGCCAGTGGTAGTGGAGCATTAGCACAGCGACCAACGTAAGACTGACAAAAAAATCAAGCAGCAAACCGCCTGCTGCTGCCATGGGGATGAAAATCCGAGGGAAATAGATCTTCGAGACCAGGCGCTCGCTGGCAAGCAGGCTATTGCTCGACTGAGTCACGGCGTTTGAAAAAAAGGTCCATGGCGCCAGGCCAGCGAACACGAACAAAGCGTAAGGTGGACCATCGCTGCGCACTCCCGCCAATCGATTGAATACAAAGGAGAATATCAGCATTGCCAGCAAAGGTTGAAGAACGGCCCAAAGACCGCCAAGCATGGTCTGCCGGTAGCGGATTTTTATGTCTCGCCAGGCCAGGAAAAAAAACAGTTCCCGGTAGCGAAAGGCTTCAGCAAAATCTACGGTTTGCCAGCCCTTGCGCGGCTTTATGAGGATATTGATTGTCGCAGGCGTGGATATCTGTCGAATAGAGTTCTGGTCAATTGAGTGGTCGGCAAGCTCGGTCACGCAGTCAGTCTGGCATACTAGAAAGTACCTGTCCACAGCTGAGGGCACACTGGGCCGGCACATCTCGGCAAATGTGAAAACAATTTCACCGTGAGAGGATTCTCTGGGCCTGCGGAGTTGTTGGAGACATCTCGCGGCACGGTGAGATTCACCCTAATACCTTAGAATCATGGTATTACGAACTAGCCACTCGGTGCATTGTCGGCATTTAAATTGCAAACAGCAGGGTGGGCGAAATCAACTTTTAACGGAAAAACGGCTTATGAAAGTGGCAATTCTTGCCGGAGGTGTCGGCACACGCTTGGTCGAGGAGACGGAAGTTAAGCCCAAGCCCATGGTCACCATTGGTGGCCGCCCAATTCTTTGGCATATCATGATGCATTATGCGTCTTACGGATTTGACGATTTCGTGGTTGCCCTGGGGTACAAGGGCGACGTCATAAAGCGCTATTTCGTTGATTTTTGCTCATTAAGCAGTGACATGACAGTTGATTTGGCGAAGGGCGAGGTGAAATCGCACCTCAACGGCAGACACAGGTGTGACTGGAGTATCGATCTGATTGACACTGGCAGCGCCACTTTGACCGGTGGGCGGATCAAGCGCTTGGCTCCGTATCTCAACAACGAAACATTTATGCTCACCTGGGGTGACGGAGTCGCAGATGTCAACCTGCGCCAGCTGATGGAATTCCACCGTGCTCATGGAAAGCTGGCCACGGTCACGGCAGTCCGGCCTCCGGCCAGATTTGGTCGCTTGGAAATGCAAGGAGATCAGGTTTCAAGCTTTACGGAGAAACCGCAGCTCGGTGAGGGCTGGATCAATGGGGCATTCTTCGTGCTTGAGCCTGGAGTCATGGATTACATCGATGGCGATGACACCCAGTGGGAGCGCGAGCCGCTGGAACGGCTCGCTGCAGACGGCCAGCTCATGGCCTACAAGCACACTTCTTTTTGGCAATGCATGGATACGCTTCGCGACAAGAAACTGCTGGAAACCCTCTGGGATGCCGGCAATGCACCGTGGAAAACATGGGAGGATTAGTTGAGAATTCTGATCACAGGACATAGAGGTTACATCGGACGGGTACTCGTGCCGATGGCCGTCCGCGCAGGGCATGAAGTTGTGGGCCTGGACAGTGGGCTTTTCGAAAAATGCGTTTTCGGCCAAGAAGAAGGGGATTCGGTTCCGTGGATTCGCAAGGATATTCGGAACGTGGAAGTTTCGGATCTCGATGGTTTCGATGCGGTGATGCATCTGGCGGGAATCTCGAACGATCCGTTGGGCGATTTGAATCCGGACTGCACGTTTGAGATCAACCACCTGGCCTCAGTGCGGATAGCGGAATACGCAAAAAAGGCCGGCGTTTCGAGGTTCATCTTTTCCTCGTCGTGCAGCAACTACGGTGCCGCAGGCGATGACTTTCTCGACGAGAGCAGCGCATTCAACCCGGTAACGCCGTACGGTGTTTCGAAAGTGCGGGTTGAGCAGGACGTTCACAAGCTGGCAAATGACGACTTCAGCCCAACTTTTCTCCGCAGTGCGACTGCGTATGGGGTTTCGAGCTGCCTACGGGCCGATCTGGTGATGAACAATCTTGTGGGGTGGGCATTCACGAAGGGCTTGGTTTACCTGAAAAGCGATGGTACGCCGTGGCGCCCAATCGTCCACATCGAAGACATTTCCCGCGCGTTTCTGGCAGTCGTAGAAGCGCCACGCGAGAAGGTGCATCTGGAAGCTTTCAATGTCGGCATAACCGAAGAGAACTACCGGATTCGCGAGCTGGCGGAGATCGTGAAGAACACGGTCCCGGGATGCCGGATTGAGTTTGCCGAGGGAGCCGGCCCAGACAAGCGCTGCTATCGCGTCAATTGCTCGAAGATTCAGCGTGTGTTGCCGGCGTTCCAACCGAAATGGAATGCGCGAGCGGGCGCGAAACAGCTTTATGAGGCTTACAAGGAAGTGGGCCTGACGCTCGAGGATCTCGAAGGACCCCGATTCATGCGCATTCGTCACGTAAAGAAACTCCACGATGCCGGGATGCTTGACTCCTCGCTACGCTGGTCAGGCACATCTGCAGAAATTGCGCAGGGTCAGACTGTTCATGCTTAACGGAACCCATTGCCGCAGTTGCGGAGAAGATGGTCTGCGTCCCGTGCTTTCTCTGGGATGTACGCCGCTCGCAGATGCTTTGCGCACGCGCGAGCAACTGGCCGAGCGTGAGCGCACCTATCCGCTTAATGTGTCATTGTGCGACGGCTGCGGCCTGCTGCAGATTCGTGAAACGGTGCCGCCTGACGAACTGTTTTGCCGCGACTATCCCTATTTTTCCTCGTTCTCTGAAGCTCTGCTGCGGCACTCGCGAGAAAATGCGCTCAGGTTAATTGAATCGAGACGACTGAATGCTTCGAGCCTGGTCGTAGAGTTGGCGAGCAATGACGGCTATCTGCTGCGAAACTTCGTGGAGCGCGGTATTCCGGTGCTGGGGATTGATCCCGCCGAGGGGCCGGCGCGAGCCGCAGAGAAAATCGGCGTCCCAACCCTGTGTACGTTCTTCACCCAAGGTCTCGCACAGAAGCTGCGCGCAGAGGGCAAGCGCGCCGACGTGATCATTGCTAACAATGTGCTCGCCCACGTACCCGATCTCAACGGCTTCGTCGAAGGCATTCGCATTCTGCTCAAGGATGATGGTGTGGCAGTCATCGAAGCGCCGTATGTTCGCGACCTGGTCGAGCACTGCGAGTTCGACACCATTTATCACGAGCACCTGTGCTACTTCTCTGTATCCGCGGTGGACAAACTCTTTCGACGGCATTCCCTGTACCTGAATCATGTCGACCATTTGCCGATTCACGGCGGATCGCTTCGCTATCACGTTGAGCCACGCGAGGCGGTGCAGGATTCTGTGAAGTCGTTGCTGCGGGCAGAGGCTGAAGCCGGCCTGGTTGGCCTGAACTACTATCATGACTTCGCTGGCCGCGTCGATCACGTGCGCGTCTCGCTGCTCGAACTGCTGGGGCGTCTTAAATCGCAAGGCAAGCGAATCGCAGCCTACGGCGCGGCAGCCAAGGGCAGCACGCTAATCAACTACATCGGAGTGGGTAAGCAATTCATTGACTTTGTAGTGGATCGCAACACACACAAGCAGGGACTTTTTATGCCAGGGCAGGAGTTGCCGATCTTCGCGACCAGCAAACTGCTCGAAGACCAGCCCGATTATGTGCTGCTGCTGAGCTGGAATTTTGCAGACGAAATCCTGGCACAGCAGTCCGAATACAGAAGCCGGGGAGGAAAATTCATCGTGCCCGTGCCGGAGCCCAGAATACTGTGACCCTCGAATCGACCCTCGCTCACGGAATACCGGGAGACGTTTCCACAGGTTCGTCGCCCTTACGATGTCGGAGCTGCGGCTCGGCCGGATTGTCAGTGTTCTATGAAATGAAGGGTGTTCCGGTCCACAGTTGCTTGTTGCTGAACGAGCAGGCAGAAGCCGTAAATTTTCCCAAGCGGAACATCGCTCTCGGATTTTGCGAGAGCTGCGGGTTCATTCAAAACACGATCTTCGACCCTGCCATGCTTCGCTATTCCTCCGCTTATGAGGAGCAGCAATCATTTTCGCCGCGCTTTAATTCGTTCGCAGAGGCACTGTGTCAGGACCTTATCCAGCGTTACGATCTTCGCAACAAGAAGGTCGTCGAGATCGGTTGCGGTAAAGGCGATTTCCTCGTGCTGCTCTGTGAACTCGGAAAGAATCATGGCATCGGAATAGATCCGAGCTATATCTCAGAGCGCGTCGGATCGGAGAATGTCGAGTTCGTCCAGGATTTTTACGACGAACGCTACGCGAACCTGACGGGCGATCTCATCTGCTGCCGCCACACGCTGGAGCACATTCCGGATACTTACGAATTCATGCAAACCGTACGCAGGTCAGTTGGCGACCGGCGGGACTGCACGGTCTTCTTTGAAGTCCCTGACGTAGGTCGCGTGCTGCGCGAAATTGCTTTCTGGGACATCTACTACGAGCACTGCTCCTACTTCACGCTGGGATCGCTCGCGCGTCTTTTTCGCAAAACTGACTTTGACGTAATCCGGCTTGCGAAAGAATTTGACGATCAGTATTTGATCCTGGACGCGCGTCCTGGTACTGGGACTTCCAGGCTGAAAGCCGAAGAAGACCTTGATGAACTGCGCAGAGACGTTGATTTCTTCGCGACTAATTACTCCAAACGCCTGGGCAAATGGCGCGAACGTATTGACCAGATCCGCCACAAGAAGCAGCGCGCTGCCATCTGGGGCTCAGGATCAAAATGCGTCTCCTTTCTCAGCACACTGGGCATTACAGATGAGATCGGAATGATCGTTGATATCAATCCGCACCGGCATGGCCGGTTCCTCGCGGGCAGCGGGAAGCTGATTTCTTCGCCTGAAGCGTTGCGCGAATACAAGCCGGACGTTGTAATCGCGATGAATCCGATTTATTGCGAGGAGATCGGTCGGGACCTCAAGCGCATGGGACTGGCTCCGGAACTGAGCGCGGTCTAGCGGTAGCCCCAAAGGCAGACAATGGAAACCACATTGCCCAGGATTGACGAAATCGAACAGATCTCGGCACGTGTGAGTTGCCCTGCCTGCGAGGGCGCGCAAACAAAAGTCTTTTTTGAACTGCCATCGGTTCCGGTGAACTCGATTACATTGTGGCCGAGCTACGAAGAGGCGGTGAGATGCCCTGCCGGAGCAATTGAACTTGCGTTCTGCTCCCGCTGCGGCGCGATTTACAACCAGGCTTTCGACCGCTCGGTGCTCACGTATGACAGCAGATACGACAATTCTCTGCACTACTCACCGTCCTTCCAGCGCTACGCGGAAGGACTTGCCGATCAACTGATCGCGCGCTTTGATCTCCACGGAAAAGATGTGATCGAAGTCGGTTGTGGAAAGGGCGATTTCCTGGCGCTTCTCTGCGAACGCGGAGGTAATCGCGGCCTGGGGTTCGATCCGACCTATGAGCACGACAGAGTTGATACCAGTGCGGGACAGGGCTTTGGCGTGACCCGCGATTTTTATTCGCAGGCGTACGCCGAGCAACCCGCTGACTTTGTATGCTGCCGTCACGTGCTGGAGCATATCCCTGATCCGCGCCCCTTCCTTTCGGATATTCGGCGCGGCATCAGCCATCGCGTCAATTGCGGAGTGTTTTTTGAAGTGCCGAATGCCTTGTTCACGCTCTGCCACATGGGTATCTGGGACATCATCTACGAGCACTGCTTCTACTACACGGCCGCCTCACTGGAGCATCTGTTCAAATTATCCGGATTTAGGGCGCTGAACATGTATGAGGCGTTCGGTGGCCAGTACCTCTGCCTTGAAGCGAAACCTGCGGTTGAGGATTGCAATACCGTGGCCGTGAAATCTGGGCAGCAAATGGCCGAATTATCGGGTGCAGTAGATGCTTTCGCAGAGCGCTACAAGCAGCAGATTGCAGATTGGCGGCACACGCTCGGCTTTTTCCGGGGCGCAGGAAAGCGTGTTGCGCTGTGGGGCGCGGGAGCGAAGGGGGCGACGTTCCTGAACGCGCTCCGAGATGTCAGCGGAGTTGAATACATCGTGGATGTAAATCCGCACAAGCATGGACGCTTTGTGCCAGGGACCGGGCAAAAGGTAGTCGGGCCGGACTTCTTGCCTAAGTATCGGCCCGATCTGATCGTGATTACTAATCCAAACTACGAAACCGAAATCAGGCGGGCCGTTGCAGAGTTAGATCTGAGGCCGGAGTTTCGGGTGGTTTGAAGCAATCGAACTCCAGGAGTTGAGCATATGGATACTGTTTTTTTTGACTTTCCGATCAATGAAGAAACCCGCCGCCAGCGGCTGTATCGGGGCGAGCTGTTTGTGTTCTCTCCGCGGCCGAGCACCATCGCGCTCATTGAATTCGCGCGCAAGATGATTGAAGACGCGTTTGGATCAAAAGATCCGATTACCGCTCAGTACCACATGCCTGTGGAGGAGTATGTCGGCGTGGTGGCGCCACTTAAACCGGCCTTTATTCACCATCCCGAGACCATGAATTTGTTACGCTCCGTGGTCAAGGAAATGGGTTGTGACCTCGACGAGACCTACGTGGATGTACCCAGACTCCGAATGGTGACCAGCGACGCGTATTTAACCTCGGGCGTAGGGTACGCCCATCACTTGCACCGCGACACATGGTATTCGGCTCCAATGGCTCAGTTGAACTGGTGGATTCCGATATATGAATTCGAATCGGAGAGTTCGATGGCCTTTCATCCGCGCTACTGGAGCGAGGCGGTCGAAAACGGCTCGTCCGAGTTCAATTACTACGATTGGAATTCTCAGGGCAGAAAGCAAGCCGCCCAGCATATCAAGGCTGACACGCGCAAGCAGCCAAAGGCCAAACAGCAACTGGAACTGGATCCCCAGGTACGTGTGGTTTGCCCTCCCGGCGGAGTCATATTGTTCTCCGCTGCACAGATGCATTCCACCGTCCCGAACACTTCAGGGAAGACGCGCTACAGCATTGATTTTCGGACCGTAAACGTTCGCGATCTGGCTTCCGAACGGGGCGCTCCCAATCTCGATTCATTTCCGACGGGTACATCTTTGCGGGACTTTGTACGTGGTAAGGATTCTTCGGCAATGCCGGAGGAGATTGTTCAGCGGTATGACCTCGGCGACCGGATTGACGGCGAACTGGTCTTCAAGCCAACTTCGTAGTTGTATTCGAGCACTTCTGTTCTGGCGGACTTCATTCCCCCAATGAAGTTTAAGTGTGCAAAAGTTCGGAGTTTGCGCATTTGTAAAAATTGAGGGAACTATGGGCAAGTTGGTTGTCTCTAGCCAGTTTCAAGAAATAGAATTGTGCTCTGGTCTTTCTTCGCATGTCCGGAACTTAGGGGTAAAGCGCGCGATTTTTCAACGGAGTCTGGGGTTGTTGGATTTAGATACAAGCTGCGCACGAGTTCCGAAGTCGCTGGAGACACCGCGCAAAAGTCACATTCGCGTCCCAGCGCTGGGAATTCTGTTCTCCGCAATGGTTTTCCTCAGTTCTGCACCGATGCTATTCGCGGCGGGCGGCCCGGTTTCAGACGAATTCAACAATGCCACCCTGGACACCTCGCTGTGGACCGTAGTGAATCCTGTGGGAGACGGCACAGTATCGCTCAATGGAAGCGAGGCCCAGCTGAGTTTGCCCGCAGGCTCCGAGCACGACGTCTGGAAAACCGGCAACCGTTCTCTTCGCCTCATGCAGACAGTGGCCGACATTGATTTTAAAGTCGAAGTAAAGTTCGATACCTTTGTCAATCAGGGCTCTCAGATGCAAGGCCTGATTGTGGAGCAGGATGCGAATAACTACCTGCGCTTTGACCGGTACTTCGATGGAACCAACGTACATCTGTTCGTTGCCAAATTTGTTTCGGGCCAGCCCACGGTCCAAATAAACACCACTTTAAGCGGGGCAACATTCGCTCCTTTCTGGCTGCGTGTTCAGCGGACAGGCAACACCTGGACTTACACATGGTCCAGGGACGGCAGCACCTTCAACACTGCTACGACCTTCACTTTCGGCATGGCGGTGAATAGGGTTGGGCCATTTGTCGGGAATTGTTGCGGCAGTGCATCTCCAGCATTTACTGGGGCAATCGACTATTTCCGAAACATCGGCTCACTGATCAGCGCAGTGACGGCGACGCCTGGGCTGAACTCGGCGACGATTTCTTGGACAACATCAGTTCCCGCAAGCAGTCAGCTCGATTACGGGCTGAGCAGTGCCTACACTACCAGTGTCAGCTCGCCGACGCTGGTGACCTCCCACTCACTTACCGCCACGGGCCTGAGTTGTAATACGCCATACCACTACCAGGTGACATCAGTTGATGGCAGCGGGAACACAGGGCAGTCGGCAGATGCCGTGTTTACGACCACCTCCTGCTCGGGTATGACTGGCCCTCCTGTTTCGGACGAATTTAATACTTCGACTCTCGACACATCTCTCTGGACCATCGTCAATCCGGTGGGGGACGGAACAGTGTCGTTCAGTGGAACCGAAGTCCAGCTCGCTCTACCCGCAGGTACGGAGCACGATGTCTGGAAGACCGGCAATCGTTCTCTTCGCCTTATGCAGGCAGTGGCTGACGTCGATTTCAAAGTCGAAATAAAATTCGATTCCTTCGTCCAGCAGAATTCGCAAATGCAAGGTTTGATTGTGGAGCAGGATGCCAATAACTACCTGCGCTTCGATCAGTACTTTGATGGAACCAACGTACATCTGTTCGTGGCCAAGTTTGTCGGGGCAAACCCCACTGCGTTGTCCAATACAACGTTGAGCGGCAGCACATTCGCGCCATTCTGGTTACGAGTACAGCGCACGGGATCCGGTTGGACGTATACGTGGTCAGCGGATGGAACGACCTTCAACACAGCAACCACATTCACCTTCAACATGACCCCGGCCCGAATCGGCCCCTTTGTTGGAAACTGCTGCGCAGGTACATCTCCTGCATTTACGTCGGCCATCGATTATTTCCGGAATATCGGCCCGGCAATCAGCGCAGTGGGAGCCGCGCCTTCCACCAACTCGGCGACCATCTCGTGGACGACAGACCGTGCTGCAACTGGGAACGTCAACTTTGGGTTAACCAGTTCATACGGGAGCACCGTTGGAAGCGGAGCGCTCACCACCAGCCATTCCATCAGCCTTCTCGGTTTGAGCTGTAACACCACCTATCATTACCGCGTGAGTTCTACCGATGCGTCGGGGGCGACTTCAAGCGGCACGGACCAAACATTCACCACGACGGCTTGTGTGACCGGACCTCCTGTCATCAGCAATGTTGCTGTCGTGCCGTCGCAAACCTCGGCGTCAGTCTCGTGGGCGACGGACAAAAATTCCGATAGCCGCGTAGATTATGGCCTGACGTCCGCATACGGCTCGGCTGTTTCCGACCCAACACTGGTTCTCAGCCACACTCTCAATCTGAACAATTTGACCTGCAAGACGACTTACCATTTTCGGATATCTTCGGCCGACCAATTCGGCAATACCGGAACTTCAACCGACGCAACGTTCAGCACAAGTGCCTGCTCGACTGGAAGCGCACCGGTATCTGACGATTTCCATTCCGGTGCGCTCGATAGCTCACGATGGACGGTGTTCAATCCGGTCGGTGACGGAACGGTGACGGTCAACGGAGATCATCTGCTGATGTCAATTCCAGGGGGGGTTGATCACGATGTGTGGAGCGCCGGGAACCGCTCTTTGAATGTCATGCAGACAATAGGGAACTCAGATTTCCAGGTTGTAACCAAGTTCGATTCTCCTCCCGCCTCCAGCACGCAGGATGAAGGCATCCTGGTGGAACAGGACAGCACGAACTTTATTCGTTTTGATATTCATCGAGATTGTACCTATACCCGGATTTTCGCTGCGACCTTTATCAATGGACAGCCCACAACCAGGTATAGCGTAGCGCTGGATAGCAGCGCGCGACCGGTGGCATCTACCACCAACCGCGCGGGAACGATGTCTCCACTGTGGATGCGAATCCAGCGCACGGGAAATACCTGGACGCAGAGCTGGTCGCTTGATGGCACGACTTTCACTTCTGCCTCAAGCTTCACGTTCGCCATGACCGCCAATAAAATCGGCCCGTTTGCAGGCAACTGTTGCGGCGCCAGCACGCCCGCATTTACCGCTTCGGTAGATTACTTCTTTAATGCGCTCAGCCCGATTGTTCCAGAAGATGGCGGCGCTGCTGATATTCCACTGATGACGCCTTTCAGACCTAGCCCAGCTGTTATCGGCTCAGCACCAGTTATCGACGTGTGGTATGGCCCGAGCCAGAATTTTGGACAGATCGGCAACCCGCAACCATGGGTCAACATTCTTGGAACGGTTTATGGGAAGAACTCGATCTCAAGCCTGACCTATACGTTAAACGGTGGAAGTCCGCAGACACTGGCCATGGGGCAAACGTATCCACGGTTGGTTGAGATTGGCGACTTCAACGTGGAGATTGATCACGCGAACCTCAACAACGGCGCCAACACGGTGGTTATTACTGCAGTCGACAGATTGGGCAATCAAAGCAGCCAAACCGTGACCGTGAATTATGTTGCTGGCCGGACCTGGCCGTTGCCGTACTCAGTAGATTGGTCAACCGTGGCAAATATTTCAGATGTCGCTCAGGTGGTGGATGGCAGGTGGCAGCTTCAGCCCGACGGCTCGGTTCGCAACATGGAGGTCGGCTACGATCGGCTCATCGCTATTGGTGAAATGAATACCTGGACCAACTACGAAGTAACAGCGGAAGTCACCGTCAACACAGTTGACTGCATGGATTTTGGTATCGGAATCGTGACCGGCTGGAGGGGGCATAGCACGGTGCAATACGGGCAGGTCCTCCCCGATCAGCCCAGAACGGGCCACGTCTTCACCGGTCTTGGCTGGTGGACAAGCGAGGTTCCTGGCGTGCCCCGCGGATCGAGCGCCAACGAAGAGATCTATAACAACACGGTCCTGCACCCGGAAACGATTCTTACTGCGCAAACACGCTTTCTGACACGAGGAACAAAATACATGTACAAGTTCCGTGTGGATCCGAATGGACCCTCAAGCAGCCTGTACAGCTTCAAAATATGGCCGGCGGTCATGCCTGAACCGCTGCTATGGGATATGCAAGCGGCTGGAGAGCTGAATGCGGGCTCAATCCTGCTGGCCACCCATAAAGGTGACGTCAGCTTTGGCCGGGTGAGCATTGTCCCGGTTCCGTAAGACATACGCTGACACTTGAAATGACCGAATGCTTATCGTACTTTTAATAATTCGGCGAAGATACTAATTGGGCACGGACAGGGTATTTTCGCCTGATTTTCCACGAGTTTGCCTTGCATGCGTGCCCTTTCATCGAAGTCTTATAAAGTTGTGGAGAGTTGTTGAGCTGAGGTCGTCGGCGAAGCGCTTCTTCCTTAGAGTGCCATTGAATATGAGCAGCTTAAATTGGGTTCGTGAAAATTCGGTTCCAGGCGTCGCATCGCGAGGTAACAGTTAGCTATGGCGCCAGTCATTGAAGTTCACCATTTATCCAAGAAATACCGCCTGGGTACCACCGTTCATAAATTCGACCGGATTACCGAGTTCGCCACCCGAAGCATAAAGAAACAATGGCAGACCATGCGAGGGCGGCAAATAGTTGCTCCAAAAGCCGAGCAGTGGATTTGGGGGCTGAACGATATTAATTTCGAAATACAAATGGGAGAGGTAGTGGGCGTGATCGGCGCCAATGGTGCCGGAAAGAGCACCCTACTGAAGATTCTCTCCCGGATAACCGATCCTACTTCCGGTTATGTGTGGTTGCGCGGCAGGGCGTCCAGTTTGCTTGAGGTTGGGACTGGATTTCACCCCGATCTCACTGGGCGGGAGAACATCTTCCTGAACGGCAGCATTCTGGGCATGAGCAGAGTTGAGGTCCAGACAAAACTGGACGAGATTGTGGCCTTTTCAGAGATTGGCGATTTCCTCGACACTCCGGTGAAGCGTTACTCCAGCGGAATGTACATTCGACTCGCGTTTGCGGTGGCCGCCCATCTGGATCCGGAAGTCTTGATTATTGACGAAGTGCTGGCCGTGGGAGACATGGCCTTCCAGAAGAAATGTCTGGGCAAGATGGGTGAGGCGAGCCGCGCTGGTCGGACTGTTCTGTTCGTCTCCCACAATTTAGCCATGATCCAGAATCTTTGCCACCGAGGCATCGTCTTGCAAAAAGGAAAAATGGTGTATGACGGACCAACCCAAGACGCAATCGATGTTTACATCCACGACGTCTTTGGCAGGGAGCGTGGAGTGACAACTCACATCGTTGATCTGAGTTCCATGAGTAAAAGATCAGCCCAGTTTCGAGTTCCTCTCCTTAACAGCGTCACCTTCGAGACATCAGAAGGGGCTCCCGTGAACGGCGTGCTCCCGTATGGTTCAGGTTTACACGTAAGAATTGACTGTAAGTTTGATCAGCCAGTCCAGAATGTAGATGCGTGGCTTTCTTTCAATACACTTTTTGGCGAACCCATTTTTGTAGCCAACAGTGGTTTTGAACCGGCCTGCGTGAGTGAGGAGTTGGTTGGAGAACAGACCTTCATTTGCGAGATACCGACGCTGTCGCTCGTTCCGGGTGAGTACATGATTAACGTTGCATTGGCAGTTCGGGACCAACTGATTGATTGTGTCCAAGACAGCGGCCGTCTAACGGTCATTCCTACCGACTATTATGGAACTGGCCGAGTTCCCAAACACGGAAACTCGGTGCTGACGCATCACTGGTCTCGATCAGGCCGGCAAGAGATACAGGAAGGCCGAGACCTCGGTTCCATCGTCCACAAGGGCTGACGCTCGCGGCGGTTCGCAACACCTGCGGATTTGTCAGAGGGGACTATAGAATTGATTGGAGAATTCGGTTTTGGCGTTCTAAGCGCTCGAATCTGGGCCGAGGCAATGTATTGCGGAATGAGTACGTTCAGGTGCAAGTGACAAATATCCACTCGATCTAAAATGTAATCTATCTCGTAACGCGATGAATACTAAGAAGATAGTTATAGTCGGAGGAGGACCTACGGGGCTGGGGGCGGCATACCGTCTTCATGAACTTGGCTACGACAATTGGGTCTTGTACGAACGAAATGACTATGTGGGTGGACATGCGTCTTCCCATGTTGATGAAAAAGGTTTTACCTGGGACGAAGGCGGACACGTCATTTTTTCGCATTATCCCTACTTCGACCAATTGGTGAGCGCCATGCTTGGCAAGGAAGAGAACCAATTGGTCCGGGAAAGCTGGATTGTGAAGGGAGATTCCTGGGTTCCGTATCCATTTCAGAATAATTTGCGCTATCTCCCTAAGGAACTGCAATTGAAGTGTCTGCTGGGCGCGGCAAAAGCAGCCTCCAACGGCACAGCTCATTCCTCGACGAACTTCCGCGATTGGATTCTGGCCACTTTTGGCGAAGGAATCGCGGAGGAGTTCATGTTTCCGTATAACTTGAAAGTCTGGACAACACCTCTGGAGCAGATGTCACGGTCGTGGCTCAGCGAACGTGTTTCCGTGGTCGATTTCAAGCGGCTATTGGAAAATGTGTTGTACGAGCGCGACGATCCAAGTTGGGGACCGAACAATAAATTTCGATTTCCGGCAAATGGCGGTACGGGAGAGATCTATCGGCGAATTGCAAACTGCTTTCCCGACAGAGTTCTCCGTGGCAAGGAATTAGCTGAAGTGGACACAGCTAAACGGCACGTTTCTTTCGCAGACGGAACTGGCGCTGATTACGACATTCTGATTTCAACTGCTCCCTTGGATCTTCTGATAGGGATGCTCAGGCCTGGCGATGCCCGTCTTAGTGACGAGGCTGCGAAATTGAAGCACAACAACTTGTTGGTAATCGGTGTCGGTCTTGAAAAGAAGATTGAGACCAGCAAGTGCTGGATCTATTTCGCCAATCCAGACATGCCATGCTATCGCGGAACTCACTTTTCTCATTACTCCGCCAGGAACGTTCCGGGTGGCGACACCAATCGGTATAGCTCGATTATGTGCGAAATGTCTTTACGAGACGGGGATTCTCCTGAAAGCTCACAACTATTCGAGGGGGTAGTTCGCGGGCTGATCAGTTCCGGAGTGCTGGAAGAAAGCGATCGCTCCCGTATCGTGTCGCGCTATCAGCGTCAGGTTCCTTATTCATACCCTATCCCTACTGTGGAACGCGACTCGGCCCTGGAAGTATTACAGCCGGCATTGATGGCAAATGGAATTTACTCTCGCGGGCGGTTTGGGGCCTGGCGATATGAAATCGGCAATATGGATCATTCGGTAATGATGGGAGTGGAAGCCGTCAATCACGTAGTAGCGGGTGAGAAAGAAGCTGTATTTCACAGTTCCTGAGAGGCCAAATGAGTTCAATTGTCACAAACCATATCCCCAAGGTGAGCATAATCATGCCCGCCTACAATACGGCCGATTTGATCGCTGCTTCGCTCGATTCGGTGCTGGCGCAGAGCTTCCAGGATTTTGAAATTATTGTGGTGAATGATGGTTCTCCCGACACCCCGGATCTTGAGCGGGTGCTCGCGCCCTACCTCGACAAGATTATTTATATCAATCAGGAAAACAAGCGTGCCGCCGGTGCGCGGAATACCGCCATCCGACGGGCACGCGGAAAATTTCTTGCGTTCCTCGATAGTGATGACCAGTGGCTCCCCGATCATCTTTCCGTGCAGATGGAATTGTTTGAAAAGGACGCAGAACTGGACCTCATATATTCCAACTGTTTCGCATGGAGCGATCCGCGTCTGCAGCAGACATTTATGGATTGCTGCCCGTCGGAGGGGCCTGCAACGTTTGTGAACCTGGTCCCGGAAAAGTGTCAAATTCCGGTATCCACAGTGGTCGCACGAAAGGAAGTCATCGAGAAAGCGGGATTGTTCGATGAACGCCTTCAAAGGTGCGACGACTACGACCTGTGGCTGCGGGTTGCCTTTCACGGCGCGAAGATTGGATACACGCGAAGAGTGCAGGCCCGCCTGAATGGGGGCAGACCTGGATCGCTGGGCGCTTCGAACGTTCACATGCTCGAGGCATGTTGGCTGATTCTGGAGAAAATGGATCGGGAACTGCCTTTATCAGTCGATGAACGTGCGTGCGTACGGCAACGGTCTTCGGAAGTGCGGGCTCAATATCTTTTTGAAGAAGGCAAGATCCGACTCAATGATGGGCAGTTTCAACGTGCGAGGACCCTTTTCTCGGAAGCAAACGCCCAACTCCGGCGACCGCTGCTGGGAGTGGTGCAATTGGGCCTGAAGGTCGCCCCCCGCACCACCCGGAATGTTGTCTCGCTGGTGAGAAGCGCAAAAAAACAAGTCGCGTCGCGTCTGCGAAGAGACAAGGTCATCGTTGCCCGGTGAGGAATTCAGCAATCACACCGAGCACATGAAACCAATCAACATCGATGACCTGCGGTCGCTGGCCAGGCGCCGCGTGCCCAGAATTGTCTTCGACTACATCGATGGCGGTGCTGAAGGCGAAGTCACGATGCGCGAAAATCTGCTTGCGTTGGAAGAGGTTTTTTTTCTTCCGCGACAAGCGATGGCTTTTCCAAGTTGTGATTTGCGAACACGCGTGCTCGGCTGTGAACTCTCTTTGCCGATAGTTCTAGCTCCCGTGGGCTATTGCCGCATAATGCACCCCGAGGGGGAAATCGGAGTGGCGAAGGCGGCGGGCAAAGCCGGCACGGCGTCCATCCTTTCGACTGTTTCTGGTCACAGACTCGAGGACGTGAAAGCAGCATCAAGCGGTCCAGTCTGGTATCAGCTCTACTTGACTGGAGGCCGCGAGGCGGCCGAGGGCGCAATGCGCCGTGCTCAAGCTGCCGGTTACGAAATTCTGATGATCACAATTGACACCACCGTAATTGGATTGCGCGAGCGCGAAGTGCGCTGTGGAATGGAGCAACTGCTGCGCGGAAGTTTGTGGTCGCAGATTCCCTTCATGTCGCAGTTGTTCGCGCGGCCGTGGTGGCTGATGCGTTTCTTGCTCGACGGCGGTTTGCCGACAATGCCTAACATCGTCAGACCGAACCTGGGAGCGCTTCGAGTGCGTGACGCGCACACTGCCTTGGTGCGCAGCGCCTTCGTTTGGGAAGATATGTCGTGGATCAGACAGCTCTGGAAGGGGCCGATCGTGATTAAAGGCGTATTGACCGGCGATGAGGCACGACGGGCTATCGATCACGGTGCGGCTGCAGTAGTCGTGTCGAACCATGGTGGTCGCCAGCTCGATGGTGTCTCCGCCTCGCTGCGAGCTCTGCCCGAGGTCGTGGCTGCGGTACAGGACAAAGCCGAAGTGCTGCTGGATTCCGGCATTCGCCGTGGCAGCGACGTGGTTAAGGCGATCTGCATGGGAGCACGTGCGGTTCTGGTTGGGCGAGCTTACGCATACGGGCTCGCAGCGGCGGGAGAATGCGGCGTAGCGCGTGCTCTCCAGATTCTGCGCGAGGATGTGGAGCGGACCCTGAGGCTGCTGGGATGCAGCTCAGTCGCGGAGCTGGATAAATCCTACGTCAGCGTTCCACAACCCAGGATGAGCCGTTGCTGAGGGGATTGCAATATTTCTTCAGAGGGTTTTGTAAGTAATCGCAGCCGTTGCCCGCCAATCTGTGAATTGGTGACGGTTGAGCAACCCTGCAGCGTGCATCATTGGGAAGCCATCTTGTTCTTGAAAGATTCAGTGATAGCCCAATGGCCAGCCATGCATTCAGCGGTCCCGTCCCTGCGCAACTCGTCCAGAGCGGGAAGAAGCTCAGACTCTGACTTGCCGAGTGACTCGCCGACTTCTTTTGAGCTCGCTTCCCCACTGAGTAATCTTGCGATGATTTTGTTACGCAACTCGTTCATAGAAATCCTTCCTTGACAGGGTGCTAGAAGCTCATTCAGACGAACCCTGTTTTCGTCTGTGATATTCGTGAACTCGATACCAATGCCGAGCCCGGGATACACCACACGGACAATGCCTTCCGCCGCAATCTTGCTGTCATCAACCTCAAGCGCCATCTGCAATTCGGTTCCGACGGAATAAGGAATGTACATTTCCACGTAGCAGCCGCACGCGCTAATATCGGTCATGGCACCCCAGGTACGCGTGTCACCGGTTTTTTCGCGCAATTCCGCGCCACCATCAATCGCATAACGCCGATATTGCCGGCGGTCACCTTCCTTCTCGGGCTCTTGCAGCTTTTTTTGCTGCTGAAGGTGCGCAACGGAAGCCGATCTCGTATCAGCGTCTGCTTCCGGTCCGAAATGCAGCCCCGCATTCTCCGGTTCACTGGTGTAAGTTGTTTCCTGTGCGTTGCCTGCCTCTATCTCAGGCTGCAGGAATTCGTCGCTTTGAGGCGCCGGTAAATCTCGCCCCCATATTTCCTTGTTTCGTTCACGCTTCCTAATGCCGATCTGGCCACCATCCTGCGTTCCCGGAAAGCCGATCCACACGACAAAAAATTTCGCACTTCGCCCGCTGTACTCGACTTCTATTGTTTCTCCAGGCCCACGCAGACAACTGATTCCATCTATACGAGCTCCCCGTCGGCTGACATCACACACGTACGCGGACTGCTTGAACGGATTCCCATCGGCATCAGTACCCGAAACGGTTACTGGCATGCGGACAACAGCTCGCGGCTCGAGACGATTGCCCATTGCTTTATCTCCGAATCAGCACACGACAGATACTTCACTCTGACTTGTCATTTCAGGAGTCCCAAAACTTTGCTGTTGCGTTCGAGCATTTCCTTCTGATGAGCGGTCGGGCTTAAGAACTCGACACCATAAAACAGTCCATTCTCATTTCGCACAACACCCCTTACCGAGAGCGGCGTGGAGTTGTATGGCAGGACGAATTCCATCAGGAACGATTCACCTATGCGAAGCATCGGCGTCATGGAAAGACACATTCCGCCTTTGCTGACATCGTGCCCGTCTGCTACTACTGTGACTTGGCGTCCTTCGCGAACTAGCGTGAGTGTCACCGACACGGTCACATCGAAGCGTTCACATCGGCGTTGCGATTCGCTACCATCCACGTCGGAGCTTCCCCTATTCCGAATTCGACCAGTTTTTAGATCTGACGATGTGTGTTGGCACGTGACGAGTCCCTACGCAGTTCACAGGCGTGCTGGCTTTCTCCGAAAGCCTTTTATGTAAGGACAAACTCGTGCCAAGAAATCGATAGCTGAGCCACACCACGTATTCCTTCGTGACTCTTGAAATCGAACGGCGAACCGGAACCCGACAACGCGAAAAGACTGGACTAATTGCTGACATCATACAGGCTTAACGCGTCCTGCAAGCTAAAGAAATTCATTGGGCATCAAGGCTCACAACCCGCATGTCAGGGCAATCGGGACAGCACAACATGCGCTTTCCTCCGACAACGGGTCTCAATGAATGTGATCGAGACGTTACGCCGACCAGCGCGTCCGGTTCGTTGCCAACGGCAGGCGCAGACGCTTACGGCCTTCTCGCCATTCCAGGTAACTGGCGCTTCGGGATGCTGTTCTGGATTGCTGTTGACCGTGACTGGATCGGCTTGCTGCGATCCTTTTCAGGGAGATCGATTAGGCAGTACCGCAGCCCCTTCTCCGATCTTGACTCGCTGGGCTAAGTCGCACTCGCGATTTGCTATATGGCGATCCTCACCGGATGCGCTGTCGACGCAGCTATCACCGTGCGGTAAATATTGGATAACGAAAGTAATGGCTGAAAGTTGGGGATTCGCAACTTGAGGCGTTTACGCGGCGTCTAAGCCGCGTGCGGGAGACCTTCGAGCCTATGGCGGAGAGTGAGGGATTCGAACCCCCGATACCCGTTAAGGTATGCCGGTTTTCAAGACCGGTGCCATCAACCACTCGGCCAACTCTCCGCGGTGCAGCCATGTTAGTTTACCCTAACTGCCAGATTTCACAGGTCTTTCTCCGGCTCCGTTACCGCAACTCTTTTGACGCCCAAGGGTTAATACGAAGGCCGCTTAATTCGCGGCGGTTGCGCCTGCAATTGGCATTCGTTTTTGGCGGGAGCAGGCCCCCGCAAAGGGGTTTAGATGAATAACTTCAAGCGCCATATTCTATCTTTCGTACTTGTTTTGCCGCTTTCGTTTTGCCCACTCCTGTTGACGGCAAGCGCACGATCTGAGCAGGCGCAACAGGACGATCAGGTTGGCCTCTCCGCCGATCAATCTCAGGCCGATCAATCTCAATCTGACGATCAACCGAGAGTTGATTCCCGGCCAGAATATGACCAGTCGCAAGCGGCAGATCAATCTCAGAGTAACGACGATCGATACGGCACTGACGATCAGTACGGAACCAACGACGAGCAGGAAGCCGAAGGCCAAGATGCTCCGCCTGCGCCCAATCGGCCTGAGATGAATCGCCCTGGGAATAACCAGGACGGCCCAGCGGACGAGCAGTATGGTGCGTCCGAAGCGGATCGGGATCAGCGCGGTCCGGCAACTCAGCCGGGCCCGGATCAGCCGACTCTGAGCCAGAACGGCAGCGACGATAATGCTCCCGACGCTCCAGCTCGCGCTGCCCGTCTGCAGTACATGACTGGTTCAATCTCGATTCAGCCGAAAGGCGAGGGCGACTGGGCCAACGGAGAACTAAATCGTCCGCTTACAAACAGAGATAACGTCTGGGCGGACAAGAATTCTCGCGCCGAACTCAGCGTCGGTACCGGACTCATCCGCATTGATTCCGAGAGTAGCCTGACGCTTACTAACATCGACGAAAACTCGGTTCAGTTACAGCTCCATCAGGGTGCACTTATCGTGCATGTTCGCCGCCTTTACGACAATGAGGTCTGGGAGGTGGATACGCCTGACCAGGCGTTCACAGTATCGAAGCCCGGCGATTACCGTTTTGACGTGGATCCTAGCGCCGACACAACCGTCGTCACCGTGTGGGGTGGGGAAGGCAAGTCGGCCAGCAACGGCACCTCGGTAGTTCTGCATGCCAACGAGCAAGTGCGTTTTACTGGAAACGTGATCTCGGGACAGGTTCACGCGGCGCCTGCTCTGGACGATTTCGATCGCTGGGCAAGTTCGCGCGATCAGCGCGAGGACCATTCGCAATCTGCCCGCTACGTTTCTCCCGATGTACCCGGCTCTGAAGACCTCGACGAATACGGAACCTGGAGCGAAACACCTGACTATGGCGCAGTGTGGGTTCCACGCGGAGTCGCCGTGGGCTGGGCGCCTTACCGCTACGGCCACTGGATTTGGGTGTCTCCGTGGGGATGGACTTGGGTTGAAGATGAGCCTTGGGGTTACGCTCCGTTCCACTACGGACGCTGGGTTTATTGGGGCGGAGCCTGGGGATGGGCGCCGGGGCCAATTTATGCGCGTCCCTATTATGCGCCTGCGCTGGTGGCGTGGTTTGGCGGTGGCGGATTTAGTGTAGGCGTCGGCTTTGGCGGTGGCTACGGCTGGTGCCCGCTCGGATTTGGTGAGCCATATGTTCCCTGGTATCACGTGAGTCGCGGCTACTTTAATCGTGTCAACATCACCAATACTCGTATCACCAACGTTCACATCACCAATGTTTACAACAACACTTATCGGCACAACGGTTGGTCGGGTAATGGAGCTTACGGCGCGCACAACAATATCCGCTATGCGAATATGCACGCGCCCAATGGTTTCACCGCGGTTTCACGAAGCACTCTGGTCAACTCGCAACAGGTGGCGCGCAACAGCATACGTGTTTCGCCCAGCGAACTCGGCAGAATGACCGCTGTTCGTTCTGTGAACGTGCGGCCCAGCAGAGCAGCAATCGTAGGCGGCCAACGCGCCGCAGTAACACCTCCTTCGCGAAGCTTCGCGCGACCCACGACAGGTCGTGCGAACACGGCGTACTCGGGACGGCCTGGCTTCGGTAACAACAGAGGAGTGGCGCGGAACAACGGCGGCTTCAATGATTCCAGAGGAGGGGCGGTGTCGCGCCCTGCTCCGCGTGCTTCGAACCCGCGAGGCGAGTTCGGTAGCAGGCGTTTTGATGATCGCGGCAACAATAACCCGCCTCGCGGCAGCGCGAACGTTCCGCGGCCTCCGAATTCAATCGCAAGAGGAAACGCTGGACCGGAACGGCGCTATGAAGGCGGCGGAGCTTATGGTCGCCCATCCGGGCCTGCTTATGGTCGCGGCTCATACGATCGCTCTATGCCTTCCTATGGCGGCGGCCGACCTGGACCTTCGTACGGAGGACGTCCTGCTCCTGCTTACAGTGGGGGCCGGCCCGGGCCGGCTTACGGTGGACGGACGCCTGCTTATGGCGGGGGCGGTGCAGGAAGGGCGCCAAGTGGTGGCGGAGGTGGTAGTCACGGTGGTGGCGGATACAGCGGCGGCCACGCGTCGAGTGGGGGCGGCGGAGGACATTCCGGTGGCGGCGGACACTCCGGTGGCGGCGGTGGCGGGCACGGCGGTCGCCACTAATTAGTCTGTCTTTTACGGCGCGTCGCCACTGGCGGCGCGTTTTTGTTGACTGACGATTTCCATTGAGGTTCTCGGCGTTCCGGCTCCTAGTGACTCTCATCTGCCGCTGGCGCCAGATCTGACGTATCCAGCGACTGCTGGCCTTCTCGCGGCGGCAGTTCAGGCGTGGGTGAGAATTGGCCCGGATCTTTTCCCGCGAGCGCGGCGCTCATGAATTGCATCCAGGCAGGCAGCGCGGCACGAGCGCCGGTTTCTTTTGCGCCCAGAGATTTTTTTTCGTCGTAGCCGATCCACACTCCCGCGGTCAGAGCCGGTGAGAACCCCACGAACCATGCATCTGTAAAATCGTTTGTCGTTCCCGTCTTTCCTCCCAGTGGAAGATTCATCTTGCTGGCTGCGATCGCGGTCCCATGTCGCACGACGCCTTGCAACATTGCGGTCATTAGCCGCGCGGTTCTTGCGCTGATTACATCTTTCACTTCGGGATAACCCTCTTCGAGAACGCGCCCGTCATAGTCCTCGACCTTTGTGATCATTCGCGGCACAACCCGGATGCCGTCATTAGGAAACACGCTGTAGGCTGACGTTTGTTCGAGCAGCGTCATCTCTGCCGCACCCAGCGCAACCGGGAGGTACGGCGGCAACGGCGATGTGATGCCAAACTTGCGCGCATAATCTTCCACTACGCGAATGCCGATATGGTCGGCCAATTTCAATGCTGGAATGTTTCGGGACTGCGCCAGCGCTCGCTGCAGGGTGATCATGCCTTCATATTTTTCGTCATAGTTATGCGGTGAGTATGGGCCCGACGCGGTTTGAAATGTAACCGGTGTATCCGAGATTGGATCGTCAGGCCGGGCGCCCTGATCGATAGCGGCGGTATAAACATATGGCTTGAACGATGACCCCACCTGGCGTAAAGCTTGGGTCGCACGATTGAATTTCGATAGATTGAAATCGCGTCCGCCGACCATGGCGCGAATATCTCCGGTTGTGTTGTCGATCGCGACGAGCGCTCCCTGCGCTCCGGAATCCTGCTCCAGGCTGACAATGGCTCTGCCGTCATGATCCAGCGACACCACTCTGACAAACGCAATATCTCCTACAGCAAAAAGCTTCGGCAGTTTCTGCTGCGTCCAGGCCACGTCAGATTGTGCCAATACCGCACGATAGCCTCCGAGCCTCAGCGTTGCGCTGATTGCCGATACCGCCGTCACTAGAGCATGTGTATAACTGCCGGATTCGATTTCGCCCCAGTCCGGATGCTGGTAGCCGGAGATAGTCTCACCTTCAAGAAGAATATTTTCCAGGTGTCCACGCCAGCCATGACGGTGTTCGTAGGCCGCCAGCGCGTCCAGTACCGCGGAGTTCGCGGCCCGTTGCATTTCCAGGTCGAGGGTTGTGTAAACACGCAAGCCGCCTTCATGCACCTGATCGGTGCCGTATTTGTTCTCCAGGTAGCGGCGTAGTTCTTCGACAAAGTATGGCGCCTGCGAATTGGGATCACCCGCCAGATTGAGTCCCAGCGGCGCGTTGCGCGCGTCTTCTGCTTCATGCGTCGTGATTTTGCCATCTTCGAGCATTGCGTTGATCACAAGACTGCGGCGGCGCAGGGCGCGATCAGCATGGTTGATGGGCGAGTAGATCGCGGGAGATTTCGGCAAGCCTGCGATGAGAGCGGCTTGCGGCAATGTGAGCTGCTTTGCCGGCTTACTGAAATAGAACTCAGACGCCGCTTCGAATCCATAGACTCCGTGGCCGAGGTAAATCTGATTCGCATACAGTGTAAGAATTTGTTCCTTAGTGAAGCGGCGCTCGATTTGGATGGCCAATAGCGCTTCTTCGATCTTGCGACGAAATGAACGGTCGGGCGAGAGAAAAAGATTCCGCGCCAACTGCATAGTGAGCGTCGATGCGCCCTGCACTCTTCCGCCGGATTCGATGTCTCGATACGCCGCTCCGGCGATTCGCCAGACGTTGATCCCCCAGTGGCGGTAAAAATCCTTGTCTTCGATTGAGATCAACGCATCGATCAGCGGTCTTGGAAAATCGTTGTATGAAGCTACTACTCGCCGTTGTAGCGCGAAAGAGCCGATGACGCGTCCGTGGACGTCATAAAGGTCTGTGCTCGAACTTGGCCGGTAACTTTCGAGTTGTTCAACCTGGGGAAGATCTGTCGAATAAACCAGCAGAAGCCCGGTGAGCGCGCCGACCAGGGCTGCAAGAAACACCAGCAGCGCGAACACAAATCGGCGAACGAGCTTTTGTCCCGCCGGGGCAGGCGGCGCTATTTCATCCAGAACCGCTTTCATTGGGGATTGTGGTTAGGATAGCAGGCAAGAAAATGCTTCACCACAGAGATGAGATGTTTGTCGGTCAGTACGTCTTTGTATCCGCTACCCCCGGAGCAGAGTGATTGAAGTTCAGAACTCCGCTCCGTGTGACTCTGTGGTGAAAGCCTTTTTACTTTGTTTCTACCACCGGCAGATCCACGAAGCTGGAGTGATATATCCGCTGGGTCGCCTTCCGGTAATCCCCCGGCTTCGCCCAGAAAATATTAGGTACAAACGTCTGCGGATTGCGGTCATACAAGGGGAACCAACTCGACTGCACTTGGACCATGATCCGGTGTCCCGGCAGGAAAACGTGGTTCGCGGTAGGCAAGGCGAACTGATACAGCAGGGGTTTTCCGGATTCAATTGGCTTGGGATTTTCCAGGCTCTCGCGGTATCGCCCACGGAAAATATCAGCCGAAACCATCAGTTGATACCCGCCCATGTGCGCATCTCCGGCGACCTCGTCCGGATAGAGATCAATCACCTTCACCACCCAGTCGGAATCCGTGCCGCTGGTTGAGGCCATCAGATTCGCAATCGGCTGTCCGCTGATCTTCACCGGCGAAGTCAGAACCTCAGAGGTAAACGACAGAACGTCAGGCCGTCCCGACTGTTCCCGCTGATCGTCCACCAGCCACTCCGGCCAATTCAGGCCATTGGTGTATCCGATAGGTTGAATCGGGCGTTTGCGGAAGGGAACGGGTTTTGCCGGATCAGACACGTACTCTTCGAATTCGCTGTCGCCAGACTTTGGTGCGGTGAAGCTTAGTTTGAGACCTGCGTTCAAATAAGCGTGCGTCGGTTTGATTGAGCAGCCGGACTCGCATCCCGCCGGCCACGAGGCAAGCTTCTCCCATTGATTGCTGCCAGTTTCGAATGCCGACACCGGTGGAACATCCGATGTGGGAGCATCATCCTTCAAATAGTGGTCAAGGAACGGCCGCAGGATACGCTGCCGGAAATAAAGTCCGGTGTCGCTGTCGAACTTCACCGCGCCGAGCGAACTGCCATCTTCGATTTCCTGACCATGATGCCAGGGGCCTATCACCAGAAAAACCTTGTCGTTGCTCGTGTCCTTCGGCTTGATCGCCTTATAAACTGCAATCGCTCCGTAAATGTCTTCCTGGTCCCAGAGACTGTGCACCAGCATGACTGGCACTTTTAGCGGCTGCGCAGCCAAGATTTTGTCCAAAGCCTGATCGCGCCAGAACTCGTCATAGCTCGGATGTGCGACAAGTTTGTTCCAGAAGCCGAGTTGCTCCATCCCGTGCTGTTTTCCAAGTTCACCCGCGTTGACTGATTTCATAAACAGGTCGTAGTCGTCGAACGCGTTGGTCCACCAGCGCTCTTCGGTTCCTCCAAAGCCTGCTTTGCGCGAAGCCTCCTGTTCGTAGATGTACGCCAGGTTCTGCTCGCGGAACGCTCCGTTGTGGAACCAGTCGTCCCCCATCCAGCCATCAACCATCGGGTTCATTGGAACAGAAACCTTGAGCGCTGGATGCGGGTTTACCAGCGCCATCAGTGGCAGAAATCCGTCGTAAGAAATTCCGAGAATCCCAACTTTGCCGTTGCTTTCCGGGATGTTCTTCACCAGCCAGTCAATGGTGTCGTAAGTGTCAGTCGAGTGGTCCACGGGCGTGGGATTCAGCCGGCCATGAAGAGGGCGGTTCATCACATAATCGCCTTCCGAATTGTGGCGGCCGCGAATGTCCTGGACAACACGAATGTATCCGCCTTCAATGATGACCTCAGTCGCATTGTCGTAACCCCAGAGCGTTGAGCCCAGGTGCGAACTGTGCGAGTTCTCCGTCAGCGAATCGGCGTCATAAGGAGTACGCGTAAGCAGGATGGGCGCATTCTTGGCGCCTTTTGGCACCAGGATGACCGTGTGCAGCCTCACCCCGTCGCGCATCGGGATCATCACAATGCGCCGTTCGTAATCGAAGCTGCTGGTCGCTGGGTGGAATTTGTCGGGCGTCTCACTGGGGTAATTTGGGTACTGCGATTGGGCCTGCCCCAGTGTTGCAACGAGCATTGCAGCGAAAACCGTAAGCACAACCAGAACACGACTCGCGGCGCATATCATGAGATATCCCTCCAAGTGGAGCGGGTTCGTCCGACGTGCTTTTTGGACTAGCAATAATAGCGGAAAGGGATGAATCTGCGGAGGCAGAGTTTGTTCATAGCAACGCAACAAAAAACGCGCACTTTTCAGCGCGCGTTTTGCGATCACTTCGTCAGGTGTTAACTCTGGCGTGCTTTCAATACCTGAATCGCCTTTTGCAATTGCTCGTCGTGGCTGGGAGCCGCCTTCTTGTCGCTGTTGTCGGACGGAAGTGCGTTCTCATCTTCATCCGGTACCGGGCCGTCGTCAGCTGTATCGGCAACCACGATGTTGGGAGTCACGGCTGCATCCTGAATCGCCTTGCCCTGGGGCGAATAATACTTGGCGATTGAAAGGATAAGAGCCGAACCATCCGGCAACTCGATCAACTTCTGCACCGATCCATCGCCGAAGGTTTTGTCTCCTACAACGTCGCCGCGGGCATTCTCCAGAATCGCAGCTGCCACAATTTCAGCCGGCCCGGCGGTTCCTTTGTTCACCAAAACTGCCACTGGCAGAGTGGTCACATCCTTGGAAGGATCAGCATTGAACGCCTCGCGCGGATATTTCTGCCCCTGCAGGTAAGTGATTGTGCCGTGATTGAGGAACAGGTTGGCCGTCGCGATGCCCTCTGATTCCTCGCCCTGAGCGCAATCGCGCAGATCGAGAATCAGTTTCTTGGCGCCGGATTTCTGCAAGGCTTTGATCTTGCTCGCGATCTCCTGAGACTTACCCTTGTTCAGCGCATCAACCCGGATCTCGTCAATGCCGTCTTCAAGTGTTTTTTCCTCCACAGGAGGAATGTTCACGATGTCTCGTGTTACCACCACTTTTTCCGGTTCTGCCCGGCGCGCCCTTACAACCGACAAGTTCAGGTTTGATCCCGGCTCACCGGAGAGCAGGCTGTGAATCTGGGCCAGCGACATTTCCCGCGTGCTCTTACCCTCGATGGATTCCAGAATGTCGGTGTCCTGCAGCCCAGCCTTGTCGGCCGGACCCCCCGGGATTACCGCGACTACCGACGCATAGCCGAAGCGCTTGGATACAGCGGCGCCGATGTCGCCCTTAGAGCTGTTCTTGTGTGCTTTGTAGTCCTGATACTGCTCGTGGTTCAAATAACTGGAATTGGAATCCAGCGACTCGAGCAGACCGTGCAAGGCGCCGTCGGTGACAGATGGCAGATCCGGCTCCTCAACGTACTCGCTGCGCACCCGCGAGAGCACTTCGCTATAGACTTCCATCTGCCGGTAGGCCCCGTCGTTCGAGGCGCGAACGCCTCTAAGGCCTGCGAATGAAAAGAGCAGCACTCCAGCGGAGACGACAAGAATGGTGGTTCTAATTTTGGTGGACATCAGACTCCAGGTTTTCGGGCCGGACCGGACGCACAAACCGGCTGGATAATTATAACTGGTTGGATGCGAATCTCAGGAGATTCGGTGCACCCAATGGTGACTGTGGAGCACGGTTCCTGAATCTGTTGTAACATGGCGGACTTCGAGGTGATTATGCATCGCTGGCTCCTGGTGTTTGGGCTATTGGCGGCCCCGCTCCTCCACGCGCAAACTGATGAATGGAAGCAACTTTTCGACGGCAAAGACCTCACCGGATGGAAGCATGTCGGGCCCGGTTCCATGACGGTCGAAGACGGACTCATTCAAACCCACGGCGGCATGGGGTTGCTCTACTGGACGGGCGGCAAGCTCGGCGATTGCACCATTCGGGTCGTCTTCAAAATGCGTGACCATAATGACAATTCCGGTGTGTTCATCCGCATTCCTATCGAGCCCCGTGAGGAATGGATGCCGGTGCATTATGGCTACGAAGTGCAGATCGATAATGTTGCCGAAGGAGAAGATGAGCACCATATAACCGGAATGATTTATTCATTGACTGAGCCTCTGGCGCGGACCGGAAAACCTGGTCCTGAATGGAACACCATGGACATCACGCTGGACGGTCCGCGCACGATCGTCGTGCTGAATGGAACCAAGGTGACCGACTACACCGAAGGCGACCCGGTCCCGGAACGCAAATTCAGCTTTGAGCCGCAACGCGGGCCCAGGCCGAACGATGGCTACATCGGCCTGCAGAATCACAGTGACAACGATATCGTGTTCTTCAAAGAAGTTGCGGTAAAGATGTTGAAGAAGTAGATGTTGGACGATGGGCGTTGGGCGGTAGATTTGGGCCTTGCCTGAGACTCCTAAGCTCGAACTCAAATACAGCCCAAAGCTCAAAGCTCCCATGATCCTCACCTTCGAAGATGCACGGCACCTGGTTGAGGAGCACGCGCGTCAGGTGCGGCCTCGCGGACGTGAGTTGCTGAGCCTGCTCGATGCGGCCGGGCGCATCCTTGCCGAACCTATCAACGCGGACCGAGACTTTCCACCTTTTCCTCGCGCCACGCGGGATGGCTTTGCGGTTCGCTCCGCAGATGTGGAGAACATTCCGACTACGCTGGAGGTCGTTGGAGAGGTCAGGGCAGGTGCTGTTGCCGAGATTTCCGCAATTCAGACCGGTCAAGCGGTCTCCATCATGACTGGCGCTCCAGTGCCGACCGGAGCAGACGCGGTCGTGATGGTGGAGTTCACGGCTACCATCGGCAATGGTGTCGAAGTCCGGAAGGCAGTCGCAGTGGGGGAAAATATTGTTCCCACCGGAGCCGAAGGGAAACAGGGCGACGAAATGCTTGCACCGGGAATGCGCATGGATTTCGCCAGTCTTGCCCTCGCGGCCGCCGCAGGACGTTCGCGAGTCCTGGTGAATGCCAAGCCGAGGGTTGCTGTGCTTTCCACCGGCGACGAGGTGGTGGACATCGACATTCCCCCGGCACCTAACCAGATCCGAAATTCCAACGTCTACTCGCTCGCAGCCCAGGTAGCAGCTGCCGGCGGCGAACCCATCCTGCTGCCCATCGCGCCAGACGAACTCAAACGTTTGCGCGAACTGCTGCGCGAGGGGCTGGACAGCGACCTTCTACTGATCGCGGGCGGGGTCTCGATGGGTAAGTACGACCTGGTCGAGCAAGTCCTGGCGGAGCTTAACTCCGAGTTCTTCTTCACCGGAGCACGCATTCAGCCAGGCAAGCCCGTAGTGTTCGGTGCGGTCCCCCAGAGCGCTATTGCCGGCAGAAAGGAAGCCGATCGGAAGTACTTCGTCGGACTGCCTGGCAATCCGATTTCTACTATGGTCTGCTTCGAGCTATTCGCACGGCCCCTCATCGAAGCGCTTGCCGGAATGCAGCCGCGCAAGCTCGCGTTTGTGCATGCCAAGTTGAAGACGGCGATCAAGACCAAGTTGGGGTTAAAGAGATTTCTCCCCGCCAGCTTGTCGGGCGAGTTCGAACATAGTGAAGTGGCATTGGTGCCCTGGCAGGGTTCTGGAGATCTCTCAGCCGTTGCGCGCGCGAATTGCTACATCGTAATCCCGCCTGATCGCGAGCGCATGGAAGCCGGAGAATTCGTGCCGGTGCTGCTAAGATGAGCTTTATTCTCGAAACCCGTTCAAGAGCACAATGGCATCAAAGCTGTCTCATTACGACGAATCCGGCGCCGCCCGCATGGTGGATGTTTCTCACAAGAAAGCGTCGCCGCGCGAGGCTGAGGCCAGCGCCTTCGTCGTGATGTCCGAGACAGTACTGAAAGCCCTTGGTACCAATCCCAAGGGCAATCCGTTTGAAACTGCGCGAATTGCCGGAATTATGGCGGCCAAAAAGACATCTGATCTGATTCCACTCTGTCATCCGCTGCCTCTTTCACATATTGATGTCACCTTAAGGCAATGCGAAAATGGAATTGCAATTTCCTCGAGAGTGCGGACGACCGCCGAAACCGGTGTCGAAATGGAAGCGCTGGTCGCCGCCAGTGTCGCTGCCCTGACCGTGTATGACATGTGCAAAGCGCTCGACAAGGGAATTGAAATACGGGAAGTCGTGCTCGAACGCAAAACAGGTGGCAAGAACGGCGACTACATGCGCAACAAGTAACGAATGCTGTTAGCTGACGGCTTGCGACTGAATATTTATGCAGAGCGACGTGAAAGTCTTGTTGGTGGACGACAATCCGATGATCTTGTCCTTGCTTAACGACGCCCTGTCGCCGATGGCCAAAATCACGACCGCCGCCGACGGCGCTGATGCCCTCCTCAAGGCAGTCGATGATGTTCCCGACCTGCTGGTCAGTGACTATCGCATGCCCGGCATGGATGGGCGACAACTGGTAGAGAAGCTTCGTGGTCGCAAGAAGACATCTGCAATTTCCGTCATCCTGTTGGCAACGAAGTCGGATATCTCCGAAAAGCTCGCGATACAAGACCACACAGCCGACGAGTTCGTAGAAAAGCCATTTTTCCTGCGCGAAGCCACTCAGCGCATTAAGCGTTTAATTGACAAAATCGCATTGGAGAAGATGTCCAAGTCTTCTTCCTCGGACGGTATTGTGCGCGGCAGCCTGGCGCAGATGAATGTGATCGATCTGGTGCAGTCTCTTGAAATGGGCCGCAAGAGTTGCCTGCTCACGCTGACCAAAGATGGCGACAAATGCGAGATGTATTTCGCCGAGGGTCAGGTTTCGCATGCTGCCTATGGATCTTTGACTGGCGATGCGGCCGTGTTCAAAGTTCTGCAGTGGACCGGCGGAAGTTTCCAAATCAACTTTGAGGGTAAAACCAAACAGCAGTCCACCACCCTGAACACGCAAGGGCTGCTTATGGAAGGCTTGCGCCTGCTCGACGAATCTCGCCGCGACAGCGGCGGCCAGACCGAGGAGGAAGAGGATGTCCTCCTCGATTCCTGACACTTTTCGCGCCGCCGTCCTGACGGTCAGCGATTCTTGTGCGCGCGGCGAACGCAACGATGCTTCCGGCCCAGCGGTCGCGCGCACTCTGCAAGAGTTTCATTTCGCCGTGATTGAGAGCCGTGTCGTCGCCGACGACCATGGCGCCATTCAAAAGGCTATTGTCGATCTGGCCCGCAAAGCTAGGCTGGTCGTGACTACCGGGGGCACTGGTATTTCTGCGCGCGACGTTACTCCGGAAGCTACACGGTCAGTCTGCGGCCGCATGCTCGATGGGGTATCGGAGCGCATGCGCCGGGAAGGCGAGAAGAAGACTCCCTTTTCCTCATTGAGTCGGGGCGTATGCGGCGTCTGCGGTACCACTCTGGTGTTGAACCTTCCGGGAAGTCCTAATGGAGCGGTGGAATCGCTGCAGGCAGTAATTGACGTTTTGCCACATGCCATTCAAATCCTCGCAGGGAAGACGGAGCACATGACCAATTGAGATTAATTGTCGAAATTTCGGATTTATGAATGCTCGAACTAAAGGGAATTTTGTTTTAACAAACGAGCGCGGAGGCAATCCGTCAATTCTAAAAGTTCATAAAATGTAAATCACTGATCTCCGTCCGACTTGCATTCGCTTACCTTGAACACTATCAAGCACATCATTACCCGCTACACCGCGTTTCTCTGGGCGGTCTTGAAGCCTCTGGGTCCCTGGGGTGTCTTCGTCGTGGCCGCTCTGGACGGTGCTGCCTTTGGTCTGCCTATGGACGTAGTAGTTGCGGGTTATGTCGCGCAAAATCACAGCCGTTTCTTGCTTTATGTGCTCATGGCTGCAGCCGGTTCGGCAATCGGCAGCCTCGCCATCTACGCCATTGGATACGCCGGTGGAGAAGAATTATTGCGTAAACGCGTATCAGCGGCCCGCTTCGATAAACTTCACGCCGCCTTCGAGAAGCATCCCTTCTGGAGCCTGATGTTTCCGGCAATGTTGCCGCCTCCTACTCCGTTCAAAATG
>DATJHT010000090.1:0-7802 GCA_035493765.1 Terriglobales bacterium | reverse complement strand
GATTCCGCGCGCCTTTTCTTCCGGCGCGTTGTCGATCGAATCAAACGACCGGAACGTGATCTTGGGGTTGTGCTTCGACAACACCTTAGTGATAGCCGCGGTCAGCGTGGTCTTGCCATGATCGATGTGACCAATGGTGCCTACGTTGCAGTGCGGCTTATTGCGTTCGAATTTCTCTTTTGCCATATTCAGCCTCTAGCTGTTAGCTCCTAGCTCTTAGCTTGAAAACCTGAAACCGTGTGACGCGGATACGCCCGCAAAGCGCGGTCATTTCCCGCCTTGCGCCTTGCCAATAATTTCATCGGCCACCGAACGAGGCACTTCTTCATAGCGAGCGAAGTGCATTGAGTACTCAGCCCGGCCTTGAGTCGAAGACCGCATGTGAGTCGCGTAACCGAACATTTCCGCAAGCGGCACGATCGACTTGATTACCTGCGAACCAGCGCGGTGCTCCATGCCTTCAATGCGTCCACGGCGCGAACTCAGATCGCCCATGATTGCTCCGGCAAAATCCTCAGGCGTGACCACTTCGACCGCCATCACCGGCTCCAGCAGCACCGGCGACGCTTTGCGCGCAGCTTCCTTGAATGCCATCGAACCGGCAATCTTGAATGCCATTTCGTTTGAATCGACATCGTGGTAGCTACCGTCGTAGAGCGTGACCTTGACGTCAACCACGGGATATCCGGCCAGCACTCCGCCCTCAAGCGCTTCCTGAATGCCCTGATCAATCGGCTTGATGAATTCCTTCGGCACCGAACCACCCACGATATCGTTGACGAACTCGTAACCAAGGCCCGCCGGCTGAGGGTCGAGTTTGATCTTGGCGTGGCCGTACTGTCCGCGTCCGCCAGTCTGGCGAATGTATTTGCCTTCAGCTTCAGAGTGCTTGCGGATAGTCTCGCGATAGGCAACTTGCGGCTTGCCGACATTGGCCTCGACTTTATACTCACGCATCATGCGGTCAACAATAATCTCAAGATGCAACTCGCCCATGCCGCTGATGATGGTCTGTCCACTGTCGGGGTCGGTGTGAACTTTGAAGGTTGGGTCTTCCTGGGCCAATTTAGCCAGCGCCAAACCCATCTTCTCCTGATCGGCTTTGGTCTTAGGTTCGACTGCCACATGAATTACCGGGACGGCGAATTCGATCGACTCGAGCGTGATGGGGTGCTTGGTGTCGCAGATAGTGTCGCCGGTTGAAACGTTCTTCAAACCGACGGCTGCGCAAATGTCGCCCGCGAGAATTTCCTGAATGTCTTCGCGCTTGTTGGCGTGCATCTTGAGCAGGCGGCCAATGCGCTCGTTTCGCTGGGTGCGCGAGTTGAGGACCGAATCGCCCGACTTCAGCACTCCCGAATAAACGCGGATGAAAGTCAACTGGCCGACATAAGGGTCAGCCATGATCTTGAAGGCCAGCGCTGAAAAGGGCTCATCATCTGAGGCTTTGCGCGTAATCTGCTTGCCGGACTCGGGATCGGTGCCGTGGGTTTCGGGTACATCAAGAGGCGAGGGAAGGTAATCAACCACAGCATCAAGCAGCGGCTGCACGCCTTTGTTCTTGAATGCTGTTCCAACCACGACGGGAAATACTTTCAGCGCGATGGTTGATTTCCGCAGCGAGGCTTTAAGTTCCGCGGCGGAAATCTCTTCGCCTTCAAGAAACTTGTGCAGCATCTCGTCATCGTTTTCGGCGACGGTTTCAACCAGGGCCGCGTGGAAAGCTTCGGCTTTCTTCTTCAGTTCGGCAGGAATTTCCTCAACAATGTACTCGGCCCCCATAGTGTCGTCTTTCCAGACGATGGCCTTCATGGTGATCAGATCAACTACGCCTTTGAATTTGTCTTCCTGGCCGATAGGAATCTGGATTGCCACGGGCTTGGCATTGAGGCGTTTGCGCAAAGTATCGACTGCGTGCTCAAAGTCGGCGCCCATCTTGTCGATCTTGTTGATGAAGCAAATTCGCGGAACGCCATATTTATCAGCTTGCCGCCAAACTTTTTCAGATTGCGGCTGCACCCCATGAACGGCGTCGAACACAGCGACTGCGCCATCGAGTACACGCAGCGAACGTTCGACTTCAGCGGTGAAATCCACGTGGCCAGGGGTATCAATAATGTTGATGCGGATGTCGCGCCAGCTGCAGGTGGTCGCGGCGGAAGTAATAGTAATGCCGCGCTCCTGCTCCTGCTCCATCCAGTCCATGGTCGCAGTGCCTTCGTGGACCTCTCCGATGCGATGCGTTCTTCCCGTATAGAAAAGAATGCGCTCAGTCGTAGTGGTCTTACCGGCATCGATGTGCGCCATGATGCCAATGTTCCTGCAACGCGCTAATGGGACGGTTCTGGACACAGCTTTCTTCTTTTCTTCCTTGCGGACTTCTTGCTCGCCGATCGTGTTTGCTGGTGTGCTCATTGAAACTCAACGTCTAGCTGTCAGCTCTAGCCATCAGCCCGTAGCTTGAACCACTCCGCCCTGGCTAAAGGCTAAGAGCTAAGAGCTTGCTTCTACCACCGGTAATGCGCAAAAGCCTTGTTGGCTTCGGCCATGCGGTGTACATCTTCTTTCTTCTTGATTGCCGCACCTTTTCCGTTGGCGGCATCCAGCAATTCGTTGCTTAGCTTATCGATCATGCCCTTTTCGGCGCGCCCGCGAGAGTAAGTCACCAGCCAGCGGATGGCGAGCGAAGTTCGACGATCCGGATTAACTTCGACCGGCACCTGATAGTTCGCGCCACCAACACGGCGGCTCTTCACTTCGAGCAGCGGCTTGGCATTTTCGACCGCCTTCTTGAACAGCTTCAGCGCCTCGTCGCCGCCTTTCGTCTGCAGGCGGTTCAAGGCTTCATAGAAGATCCCCTCGGCAGTACTCTTCTTTCCCTGCCACATCATCGAGTTGACGAACTTCGTCACCAGGTCCGAACCGTAAACTGGATCCGGCTCGACGGTGCGCTTTGCAATATGTCCTTTGCGAGGCATTGTTAGCTTTTAGCTCCTAGCTCTTAGCTCTTAGCTTCTGGCATGAGCATTGCCGGCCACTGGCAACTAGCCACTGACCATTAAATCCTTATCCCTTTTTCGGCCGTTTCGCTCCATACTTCGAGCGGCCCTGCATGCGGTTTGCGACGCCTACTGCGTCAAGCGTTCCGCGAATCACGTGATAACGAACGCCGGGAAGATCTTTCACGCGGCCTCCGCGGATCAGCACGATCGAGTGCTCCTGCAGGTTGTGGCCGACGCCTGGAATGTATGTCGTGACTTCAATTCCATTGGTCAGGCGGACACGCGCCACTTTGCGCAACGCCGAGTTCGGCTTCTTCGGAGTCTGCGTGTACACGCGGGTGCAGACACCGCGCTTCTGCGGACAGGACTGCAGCGCGGGGCTCGCGGTCTTGTATCGCGGATGCTTCCTTCCCGCCTTTACCAACTGATTAAAAGTAGGCACGCTTCTCTGCTCCTGACACTGCATTCCCGTTCGCACGCGTCTTTGCGCACGACTCGGGTGCACTATACAAAAATTCCTGGTTCGTTCTCAGGATTGCTGGATGGACTTTCGCCACCCATACTTCCGGCTCAATTCAAAAGCCGAAGAATATGTTTTCCCTTTGACAGGTCTGACGACGGTGGCTGCAAGCCCGTGCTTGAATCTAACAAAGCCGGGAGAAGCTCCGTTTCGCCAGCTTGCTCCGCATAATCTCCCATGCCGGGAGGGGTTCGCGGAACGTTTTCAGCGAGGGCGTCTTCGAACCTCAGAAGACGTGCTTCTAAAAAACCTTAACTGCGCTTACCGGCATCCGCCTCGCGCAAGGCGAACATGGACACACGGGTTGACCAGCCAGGGTGACTCGCGGAACTGTTTAAATATAACAACCTGAAAACCAAATCGTCAACCCATTGTCTGCGCCAAGCTATATCGACGAGGGAGAAGACCTTTCGTCGAAGCAAGCTCGAAGCCCGGTCGGCGATGATGTTTTTTCTGCATCTCACCTTCAGTAGCCTGAACCGGAACCGCGAAGGGTGTATGAGGTTGCCGAATCTATGCACTGCCTCTACACTGAGAGTTTTCCGGAACCGGTCAGGTTTATCTCCTCTTGAAAGGCATTCATGGGTAGGGTCGCGGCCGTCAGATCTCTAGCATGCTCATTTTTGGGGCTTTTGGGCTGTTTTTTTTTGGGGCTTTTGGGCTGTTTTTTTCTGGCGTCCTGCGGAGGCGGCACGTCCACCCAGGTGACCAACAACGAGGTACCAGCCATCGTTAATCTTACCCCTGCCCCGAACGTTTCCCTGGAAGTAGGGAAATTTGTGGGCTTTGCTGCTGCCGCTCAAAACTCAGCCGGAAGACCGATAACCGAAACTTTCTCGTTCCAGTCCAGCGCGCCGAATATTGTGACGGTGTCAAGCAGTGGCCTGGCCTGCGCCGGAACTTGGGATTCCCTCACCGTCCCTAGCGTCTGCACACCCGGCTCAACCGGAATAGCACAAGTCACTGCAGTGGCCCATGGTGTGCCAAGCGCCCCGGTGACGGTTTACGTCCATCAACACGTTACCAGCGTGGTGATCAATAAGGTGCCCAACCAGCCGCCTACTCTCTCTAATATCTGTTTGTCGAAGCGCGCTCCTTCCGGCAATCCGGAGAGCTGGCTTTACCAGGCATTTGCTTTTAACGGAAACACGGACATCACGTCTTCCGTTGGCCCGTTCACATGGCAAAGCACGGCACCGTCAGGCCAAACTTCTGCTGCAATTGCAGTGACCCTGATCGGGCCTGCCGTCACTGCGCCGCTCAATCAGGAAACCGCGCAGGCGAACAACCCCGGTTCTACTCTTATTTCGGCGAGCGCTGGAGGCGTCAATAGCCAGCCGGTGTCATTCACCACGTGTCCAGTGCAAACGATTAGCCTTGCGGCGGTGAATAATCCCCCTACGACCACATCATTTACGGTCACCACGGGAACCGCCACAACCCTAAACGCGACTGTGACCGACAGCCTGGGAATGCCGCTCACCGGAGTGTCCCTAACCTGGAGTACCAGCAATCCCATATCAGTCGGCGTGGCGGGGAGCACCAGCACTTCTTTCGGAGGTACTGGCAGCGTAACTGCGCCTTCCGCCGGGTCCGGCTCTGTGACCGCGTCATGCACGCCGCCCGCATGTAATGGCGGCATTGTGCCCTCGATGCCGATTTATCCCAAAACGGCAATTAACTTCATCGTCAGGCCGGCTTCGGGAAACACGACGCCCGCCAGCCCCACCGTATATGTAACCTCTACTGGGTGCGGTGCCACGACTACGACCTGCATCACTCGGATGGTTCCGATTACACGCGCAACTTCGACGAGTACTTTCGCCGCTGGAGCACCGATCAACCTGCCGTTTGTCCCGAACTCAGCCCTCTTCGACCGAACCGGGAGCAACGAATACCTGGGCGTGGACAGTACCGCATTTGGGACCAAAGGCGCGATACTGGTTTCGGGGGGTTCAAACGCGGGTGGGCTGCGAAATATTGCCGGCAAGGTACTTGCAGTGTCTCCGGATGGAAGCACCGTGATTTTTTCGGATACAGCCGACTCTCCACAAACGGTTTTCGTTTGCGGCAATTGCGCCGGCGGTTCTCGCACCTCGACGCCGATCTTAATCTCGGGCGCGACCGCGGCAGCATTTTCGCCTGACAACCTTAAGGCGTACATCGTTTCCGGAAGTTCTTGTCCGGGAACCGGTTCTGCGGGATGCCTGGTGGTTTTTTCAAAGCTTGATGCCGTGCAAAATATTCCGTTGAGCGCTCCGGCAACCGACGTTGCATTTATAGGAGACGGAATTCTGGGTTACATCGCGGGCGGGAGTGCAGCGGGCGGAGCTTTCCTTCCAACCTGCGGGCCAAGCACGGCTGGTGCGCTCGGCAATGTGAGCGTTTCGGCGCAATTACTTCGCCCATTGCCGGATGGTCAGTCGGTATTGGCTTTTTCGGGCTCGAACCTCGAGACAGTGACGGCTGACATCACCGGCTCGCCGAGTATCGGTGCTTCGGGGTGTCCCGCGCCAACCGGATTTCTCAACATCGCCAACAACGTGAACTCGGCCGGCAATCTCGGTACCGGCAGCTTTACCCCGAGCCAGTTCTTTGTTTCGGCAGATGGCACCACCGCCTACATTCTCGGCGCTCCATCATTGCCGTTTGTGATTCAGTTCAATCTGGCAAGCCAGACCGCGTTCGACATTTCACTGCTCGGCAATGCCACACCTCTGAGCGCATCGCTCAGCCCCGCAGGCGATCTGCTCTTCGTCGGCGCAAATGATGGGACGGTGCATGTAATTAACACAACTTCGCTCGCCGATACCGAGCAAGTCACCTTCCCCTTCCCGCAGAACAGCTTGTGCGTGGGCCCGGGAACGCCGGCGACACAGGTCGAGACCATGTTGACTATCACCGATGCGGCGCAGAGTGGCTCGAACACGACCTACACATACAACTCATTAAGTGGCCCCGCTTTGAATCCAGGCGAAAGCATCGTTATTAGTGGAATGGCGAACTCGGGGAACGACGGGACGTTCACGATAACCGCACTGGGCGGTGGGACATTCACGGTGGTGAACCCGAGTGGAATTGCCGCCAGCAACCAGAGCGGGACCGCGCTTTCAGGAGCTATCTGTACCCCGGATTTGGTCGCGGTGAAGCCCTAGCAGAGGGCGATTAGCTGGGCTTTGGAGCGGCCTCAATCTCTTTTCCTATGCTGTCAAGAACTCCATTAATGAACTGCACTGACTCAGGCGAGGAAAACTTGCGCGCGATCTCGATGGCTTCATTGATAATCACGGCACGAGGCGTCTTCGGGAATCCCAAGAGTTCCGCTACCGCCGCTCGCATCAGATTGCGATCCACGGCGGCCATGCGATCCATGCGCCAGTTCTCAGCGTGATTTTCGATCAGCTTGTCGATCTCCGGCGCGCGGTCGCGGGCCACACGAAAAATATCTTCCGCGAAGCCTTTCACTTCGGGGGCAACCTGGCCTCGACCTTGCCAGAACGTCTTGCGGACTTCTTCGATCGGCTGCTGGCCGAGGTCGGCCTGAAACAGCATCTGCAAAGCCAGTTCGCGAGATTTGCGTCGGGTACCCATGAGTGCCATCAGCCGTCAGCCATCAAGCCGTCAGGAAAACTGGCGACGCTGACCAGCCTTAGAAGTTTACAGGAACCGAAGTAGGGGTAAGTGCGGACGAGAAAGAGTGGGGGATGGAGCTAGCGTTTCCGTCTCTGTGAAGGTCGAGTAGGAGGCCTTGTGGTTTTGCTTTTCCTGACGGCTGACGGCTGATGGCTGATGGCTTTCTTCAGATTCGCCATCTCGATCGCAGCCAGCGCCGCCTCAAATCCCTTGTTGCCCATCTTCAATCCGGCGCGATCGATCGCCTGTTCGAGATTCTCGCAGGTGAGCACGCCGAAGGCATGCGGCACTCCCGTATCCTGTGCCGACTGCCCGATGCCACGCGTGACTTCGTTGACTATGACATCGTAATGGGCGGTGTCCCCGCGAATCAGGCACCCGAGACAGATGATGGCATCGTATTTGTTGGTTTCAGCAAGTGTGCGCGCAGCAGAAGGAATTTCGAACGAGCCGGGAACGCGCACGATATGAATGTCTTTTTCCCGCGCACCGGAGCGAATCAGCCCGTCATAAGCGCTTCGCAGCAACCGGTCAGTTATAAATTCATTAAAGCGGGAAACCACGATGCCGAAACAGAGCCCCGCCGCATCCAGTTTTCCAGCAACCGTCTTTGTCCGAATTTTCTGTTCGGTGTTTTTCTCCGTGTC
>DATJHT010000089.1:0-4029 GCA_035493765.1 Terriglobales bacterium | reverse complement strand
TAAGATTTACTGAACGGCTTCAACATCCCCGCGGACTGGGCGCGGTTTCTGAGCTTCGGAAGTTGCGAGTTTCGGAAAATGCGCAGTGAGCCCGCTGGAGCCGCTGAAATAGCTTTCAACATCCCCGTTCTGAAAACGAGCGAGATGGGCAGATGCAGGTTCTGCTGTCCGCAAGCTTCAGAACTGAAGGCGAGACAAATGGCAACAGCAACTGCAGTTTGCAGTCTGGAAAACTATCTTGTTCTTCCCGATCACACCATGGACGATCGCATCGCCGCAGCGCGCCGTGAACTGGGCCGTGATCTGGTCATTCTTGGACATCACTACCAGCGCGACGAGGTAATCCGCTTTGCTGATTTCCGCGGCGACTCCTACAAGCTTTCGCAGCAGGCTGCGGCGGCGGGGGGCAAATACATCGTTTTCTGTGGCGTGCACTTCATGGCTGAAAGCGCGGATATCCTGGCCGGTCCTGGCCAGGCCACAATTCTTCCCGACTTGAACGCAGGCTGCTCCATGGCCGATATGGCAGAAATTACTCAGGTCGAAGATTGCTGGGAGAACCTGGTTCGCGCTGGCGTCACGAACGATGCTGGCGACGGCGTCACGCCCGTGACTTATATGAATTCGACTGCGGCGATCAAAGCTTTTTGCGGCGAGCGTGGCGGAGTAGTTTGCACGTCATCGAATGCCGGCGGCGCGTTTAAGTGGGGTTTCGCCAAAACACCGAAACTGCTGTTCTTGCCCGACCAGCACCTTGGCCGCAACACCGGTTACAAGCTCGGTATTCCGCTCGATGAGATGGTCGTGTGGAATCCCTACATGCTGAATGGCGGCGTTGATCCCGACCGCTTAAAGAAAGCACGCGTGATTTTGTGGAAAGGGCACTGCTCGGTTCATCAGCGCTTTTTGCCAGAGCACGTGGACAACGTTCGCGCAAAGTATCCCGGCATTCGCGTAATCGTTCATCCCGAGTGCCGCTGGGAAGTTTGCCAGAAAGCCGATGGCATCGGTTCGACTGAAGGCCTGCTGAAGATGGCCCGCGAAGCCCCTCGGGGAACTTCATTCGCCGTGGGAACGGAAATTCACCTGGTCAACCGCATGGCCAAAGAGTTCGCGGTGGAAGGGAAGAAGGTAGTTTCGCTCGACGACTCTGGCTGCCTGTGCACGACGATGTTTCGCATCTCGCCTCAACATCTATGCTGGGCGCTGGAAAATCTGGTGGAAGGAAATGTGGTTAACCAGATCAAAGTTGCCGATGACGTGAAGCACTGGGCGCGCGTAGCGCTGGACCGGATGCTGGAAATTCAGTAGCAGTAAGGTGGCGCGGGCGCACTCGCCCTCGCGGTGGTGTGTCCCGGGTCGCGAAACAGCCAGGGGCGGTTTTAGACTCTGCGCGCGATGTCAAACGGACATGCACAATAGCTTTACTTCCAACCACTTTTCCTCACCACCTCCGGAGTAGAATAAATCCACCCCATGTCCCGCACCTTCACCCTCGACGAAGCTCAAGATCTCGTTCCCATTCTCGAATCTCTGCTGCGCACTGCGATTGAATCGAAAAGAATCATTGAAACCGCTGAGGCGGAATCTCAGGCGCTGGCCCAACGGATATTCATGAGTGGTGGCATGTCACTGAACATCCTTCAGATCGCGCGGCGCAAAGCTGAGCGCGAGAAGGCACTCCAGCGCGTGAAAGACGCTATGGGGGAAATCGATGCCATGGGTGTTCAGGTAAAAGATCTCGATATCGGGCTGCTCGACTTTCCCTGCGAGGTTGACGGCCAGGTTGTCCTGTTGTGCTGGAAGCTGGGGGAGGCCACCATTACACACTGGCACGGCCTGAACGAAGGTTTCGCCGGCCGCAAGCCCATAACCGAGCGCATCAGTAAAGCCAAGCGCGCTAACTAGCCTCTGGGCCTTAGGCTCATTCGCTCCGGTAATTTCCTGCAAGTTCTACATTAAAGACCGTTCCAGACTCGAGCGGCCGATGTGTCACACGTTGGTACAGGGTACGTTCGGGCGTGGTTTTGCTCTGCTACAATTTCGTAAGCTGGTTGTGCGAAGTCCTGAGGGCAAAAGGCTTAGATATGTGGAGTTCCAAGCGGGCAGTTTTGCTTTGCATCGTGGTGTGTATTGCAGGAATCGGGGCCGGTTGCACGGGATTTTTCGTGAATCCGACTCTTTCTTCGCTCGCCATTGGCCCGCAGGCCCAGACCATCACGACGCAGCAGACACTGCAAATGTCGGCAACCGGAACCTACAGTGACGGGTCTACAAAGGACCTGACTGGAAAAGTGAATTGGAGCTCCAGCGCGACCGCTTGTGCGACGATCAACTCAAATGGATTACTGAGTCCAGTTAAGACTGTAACTGGCATTTGCACGACTACAATAAGCGCCGCATCCGGCACCGCGACCGCTGCGACTACGACCGTTACCGTAACGGAAGGGACGCCGAGTTCTATAATGCTGACGGCTTCGACTACGACTCCTCAAGCGAACAGTACCGTTACCTTCACGGCCAAGGCAACTTTTCCGAACAGCGGTACGCCGCAGGACATTACCACTTCAGTGACATGGATTGTTTCAGATACGACAAACCTGACACTCACCAATGGCAGCGGCACAGGAACCCTCTCGGCCAACTCGGCTGGGCTAGCAATTACTGTGCAGGCAAGCTTCGACGGTGTGCTCAGCAACATCGTGACGTTGAACGTGCAGTAAGCGTTTTTGGTTATGTTTTGCCTGGGTAAGCTGTGAACCGGCCTGGTTCACTCCTACACAGCCTGCTTTTAGCCGAAATCACAGGCCAGCGCCCGGTTGTTTGAGACCAAATTTTTTGATCGCTCTCTGGGCCGGAACTCCCGTAAAATAGAGCTCGACGGAGCGTTCATGAATCCTCATTTACTCGCTTACGCCGGGCCCGATCAGGTAATGACGGTAACCTCCGGCCTGGCCAGCATCCTTGGCGTGCTGTTGATTTTCTGGCACAAGGTGATGGCATTCTTTGGAAAAATTCGTAACCACTTTCGTGGCACCTCAGCAGCGAGCCCAGTCGAAACGAAAGACACCTCTCCCCCGGTTTCCTAGGTCCACGTTTGAGCAAAAAAGTCATTGTGATCGGCCTGGACGGCCTTGAGCCGACGATTGTCGAATCTATGCTCGAACGCGGCGAGCTACCGAACCTGGCTCGGGTCAAGCAGACAGGATCGTACTCGCGATTGAAGACCACTTACCCCGCGCAAACACCTGTAGCCTGGTCGTCGTTCGCAACCGGTACTAACCCTGGCGGACACGGCATCTTCGATTTCATCTCGCGTGATCCAGCCACTTACATGCCCGACGCCGCGCTCAGCCGCTTTGAGCGTCCCAAGAGCGCCTTCGCAGCTCCGCAAGTCGTGAATCAGCGGAAAGGGGTGCCAGTATGGCAGGTACTCTCACAGGGTGGCATTCCCAGCGTAGTTCTACGTTGCCCCTGCACCTTTCCGCCAGATGAATTCAATGGGCGATTGATTGCCGGTGTTGGCGTACCCGACCTCCGCGGAAGTCAGAATAAAGGCAGCTTCTACACGCAGGATGCCGGCGTACAAGCGCGCGAGAGCGAGCAGATTGTGACCTTGCCTATAGGGAACGATTTCAAGACTCGTGTCATCGGGCCGCGCAATAGCAGACAGTCCCCGCCCTCCGATATCAAAGCCGAAATTCGCGTGCAGGTGAAACGAGAATCGCGCAGCCTGCTGATCGGGACCGGCGGCACTCCGGCCTGGATAGAAGTTAAAGAAGGCACCTGGAGCGACTGGGTGCGCTTCAAGTTCAAGCTTTCCATGCTGCAGTCGGTGACTGGCATTGCGCGCTTCTACGTTCGGCAACTTGAGCCACACCTCGAGTTTTACCTTTCGGCTGTCAACTTCGATCCGGCCGCACCAGTGTTCCCGGTATCATCTCCCGGGACGTATGCCAAGGATCTTGCCGGAGGCATCGGGCTGTTTTCGACCTTGGGAATGGCCGAAGATCACAACGGCCTGAACAA
>DATJHT010000088.1:0-12060 GCA_035493765.1 Terriglobales bacterium | reverse complement strand
GGCCACACCGGGTGCTTTATTTCTGGCATTCGGTGGGAAATTCGATTCTTACGCTTATATCGAACTGCCTGACCAACATCAACTTGAGCGACATGGAGACCTGTTACAAGGTGTTCCGCCGGGAGATCATTCAGTCCATTCATATCGAAGAAGACCGCTTTGGCTTCGAGCCGGAAATCACGGTCAAAATTGCAAAGCGCCGCCTGCGAATCTACGAAGTGGGCATCGGCTACTGGGGGCGAACTTACGAAGAAGGAAAAAAAATCGGTTGGAAGGATGGCGTCCGCGCCCTCTGGTGCCTGCTGAGATATTCGATTAAAGAATCTGCGGTTCCCTTAGGCGCCGAACCGAACTCTTCGACGGCAGTCGCAGAGCCGCAAAGAGGTTCGGATTAAAGTAACCAACTTTAAGGTTACTGTCGATATTCCCTCTCTCCCGCCCAAGGCCGCGGATTAACGTGATTATAGGTTGGATTGTGCCTGAAACGGCTTGACGGGCCAGAGAAATCTGGCGAAAATATGGACTGTTCGGGCTTCCTCCCCAAGGCGAACCCATCGTTTGTGCTCCCCTTTGTTCAGTTTGCCTTCAGTATGCCAAGTTCCACGATTGAACCAAAAACAGCAGTTGTTGCAGGTTCTTGTACGGACTATGGGCAACTCACGGTTGTTCCCGCGAACAACCTGTCACAATGTGAATGAAAGCGCTTTCCCAACATGCTTGGGGGAGAGTAGCCGGGGGTTATGGCGCCGTCAGATATCGAAAAACAGCTGGCAAATCTAAGCCCGGCAAAAAAAGCGCTGTTGGAACGGAAGCGGCGCGCGTCCGGTGCTGCCCCGGTTCTGAAGCGACTTGATCTTCGCGACGGCATCCCGCTTTCATTCGCGCAGCAGCGCTTCTGGCTGATTCACGAACTTGATCCCACCAGCTATTTGTATAACGTTCCGCGAGTCATTCATCTGAGCGGCAAACTGGACCGAGCGGCCCTTGAAGCCAGCTTGAACGAGGTCATCAGGCGTCACGAAGCCCTGCGAACAAGCTTCCGGATAGAATCCGGCCAGCCTGTCCAAATCATCGCACCGGAACTGCGGGTTGAGCTTCCGATCAGTGAAGTTGTCTCTGAGAATGGCGCTCCAGCGCTCGATGCAGCCTTGGAGTTGGCCCTCGAAGAATATCGACGTCCGTTTGATCTCGCCACCGGCCCGCTGTTGCGCGCCCGTCTATGGAACTTAGGTGCAAACGATCATCTGCTGCTCATCGTTATGCACCACATTATCAGTGATGGCTGGTCGGGCGGGGTTCTGTTCGACGAACTTGGGAAGCTGTACACAGCTTTTGCTCAAGGACAAGCTTCTCCTCTTGCTGAATTGTCGATTCAGTATCCCGACTTTGCCGTGTGGCAACGCGGGTGGATGGATCGCGTTCTCGACAAGCAGATTGAGTATTGGAAGCAAAGGCTCGCGGGAGCGCCGCCCTCCCTGGAGTTGCCCACTGATGGTGAGCGCCCGCTGGATGCAGGTTTCCGTGGACATCTTGTCTCGCTGAATTTGTCTCCTGACCTTGCACAGCGAGTGAGCACATTTTCGCGGACCCAAGGCACAACGTTATTTCCAGTCATTCTCGCCGCCTTGCAGGTCTTAATGTTCCGCTGGACCGGACAATCCGATCTGGTGCTGGGAACCGTGAATGCGAACCGCAATACGGCGGAACTTGAAAAACTGATCGGCTGTTTTTTGAATTTTCTGGCTTTGCGAGAACATATCGAGGGCTCCGAAGACGCTCTGGCATTACTTGCGAAAGACAAGAAGACTGTGCTCGAGGCTTTCGCCAACCAGGATTGTCCTTTTGAAAAAGTCGTCGAGGCGGTGAATCCCGAGCGCGCCGCGAATGTGAACCCGATTTACAACGTGGCGCTGCTGGTGCAGAACTATCCGGCGTTCGCGTTCCGCGACAACCAGCTCGAAGCGCGATTCATGCCGCTGGATACTAAGGTGGCGTTTTTAGACCTTCGTTTCGTCGTCACCGAGAGCGCCGGCGCGATCGTCATCGAGTGCGAAGCCAACGCGGAGTTGTTCGAGCCGTCAACTGTTGATCTGTTGTTGGCGGGGTTTCGCGACGTGCTGGAGCAAATCGTCGGTGAGCCGACCCGGAAGCTGGAAGATTTTCGGGTTCCGGATGCCCTGATTCAACAGGCGCAGTCCCGGTCAAACCAGACAACGCAGACTATTGCGGTGGCAGCGAGCTTTACCGCGGAACCGGTTAAACCGGCCTTAAGATTCTGGATGAAGCGGTTGGGCGTACCTGCCAAAATTAAATTTGCTCCGTTCAACCAAATTTTCCAGGTGTTGCTGGATCCGGCGAGCCTTTTGTCAGGGAACACGCATGGCTGCAACATAATTTTGTTGCGGATCGAGGACCTGCTGCCAGCGGAGGCGGTCGGCGGCTCTGACATGGAACAAAAGCTGGTTGCCTCGGCTCAAGAGTTCGTGAATTCGGCGCGGATGGCCGCCGAGCGCTCCGCTGTCCCATTTGTTATCTGCATCTGCCCGTCTTCGGCCGCGGTCCAGGCTCAGCCTCTGTTGGCAGCGGCTTGTGATCGTGTGCAGACTTCCATTGTTTCTTCGCTGGCGGGTAGGCCGAACGTCGCGCTCGTGACTCCACCCGAGTTGTTCGCACATTATCCCGTCGCACGTTACGACGATGACTACGCCTGGCGGGTAGGCAAAATTCCGTACACCACAATTTTCTTTACTGCGCTCGGAACCGTGCTTGCCCGCAGAATGTTTGCGCTTTGCAGCGCGCCATATCAAGTCATCGTCGTTGATTGCGAGCCAGCGCTGTGGAGCAGGAAAGACGGGCAGACGAACGTTGGCGAGTCACAGCGCATACTGCAGAACTTTCTGATTGCGCAGCAGGAGGCGGGCAGGATTATCTGTTTGGTGCGAAAAGGATCGAAAGATTCCGCTGAAGTGGTTTTTGGGTCGGCTGTAGACACACATTTCGGTTGGCAGCACGTCACGGACACGCGTTTTGACGAGCGTCCGAGTTCAGGGAAGCTGAAGGAATTAGCCGAAGAATTTGGACTCAGCCTCAGCAGTTTTATTTTCGTCAGCGCAAGCCAGCATGAATGCGCCGAAGTCCAGGCCAACTGCGAAGCTACAGTTGCACATATGCCCGCAGATGCGGCGCAGATTCAACGCTATCTGTCCCATTTCTGGGCCTTTGATTCACGGCCTGCCGCCTCTGATGGAAAATCAGCGCACAAATTACGAACAAGATTTTCCGAAATCGCGGCCGCACTCTCAACCGTGGATTCCATTTCCTCAGCAATCGAGTCTGAACAAGTTCGACGTGCGCTCGGTCGCAGCGCTTACATAGCACCCCGGAATGCCGTTGAAGAGTTGCTGGCGGGTATCTGGACGCGGCTGTTGCGAATCGAGCAACCTGGAATTCACGACAATTTCTTTGCTCTCGGCGGTCATTCACTGCTTGCCGTCCAAGTGATCGCGCGCGTCCGGGAAACAATGAATGTTGAAATGCCGCTGCGTGCGATGTTTGACGCGCCAACCATTGCAGAGTTCGCCGAACGTGTAGAGGACGCCCGGCGAGAGAGCGACAAACTGGCAATTCCGCCACTCAGGCCGGCAGCACGCGATGGACAAATACCGCTTTCTTATTCCCAGCAGCGCTTGTGGTTCATTGACCAACTCGAGCCCGGGAATCCCTTTTACAACATCTCCGCGATGTACCACCTTCTCGGACCGCTTGATATTGCGGCGCTTCAGAAAACGATCAATGAAATTGTGCGACGGCATGAATCGCTCCGCACCACATTTCAAAGTAAAGATGGCGAGCCCGTGCAAGTCATCGTGTCAGAGTTGCAGTTGCATCTGCCAATTTCAATTTGCACAGGGCTCGCGGATGATGAACGGCAAGCCGAGATCCAGCGATTCTCGCGACATCAGGCGTTACAGCCTTTCGATCTTTCCGTGGGGCCGTTGTTGCGCTTCAGTTTGCTGAAACTAGCCGAAGAAGAGCACGTGTTGGTCGTTATCCTGCATCACATTGTGGGCGATGGATGGTCGGGTAGCTTATTGGCCACGGAAATGGCCGCGCTGTACCAGGCATTTTCCCGAAACGAGCCCTCTCCGCTGCCTGAATTGACGGTTCAATATGCCGACTTTGCCATCTGGCAACGTCAGTGGATGCGTGACGAAATTTTAGACGGGCAGATCGCGTACTGGAAGAAGCAGTTGGCCGGAGCCCCCCCGGTTCTAGAGTTGCCAACTGATCGGCCCCGACCCGCGGTGCAAGCCCATCGTGGCGCAATACGCACTCACGTGATTGCCGCGGAGCTGCTCGACCGCCTTCGCGCTTTGAGCCAAGCGGAAGGCGCGACGCTGTTCATGACTCTGCTTTCTGCATTCCAATTGCTGCTCTCGCGCTACTCGGGGCAAGATGACATCGTCGTTGGTTCAACGGTTGCCGGACGCAACTACTCGGAGATCGAGCCACTGATCGGTTTCTTTGTGAATACTCTGGCGATGCGAGCCGACCTTTCGGGAGACCCAACCTTCCGCGACTTGTTGGCACGAGTAAAGCAGGTCGCGCTGGATGGTTACGCTCACCAGGAAATCCCGTTCGAAAGGTTGGTAGAAGCGTTGCAGCCTGAACGCAGCCTTAGCTACAACCCGATTTTCCAGGTGTTGTTCGGGCTTCAAAATATGCCACGCGCATTGTTTGAGGCTTCCGGACTTAAGGTGCACCGTGAGCCGGTTCATTCTTCGACTTCGCTCTTCGACATGTCATGGTTTGCATTTGAGATTCCAGAAGGCTTGCTGCTGCGTATCGAATACGACACTGATCTCTTCGAAGTGGCGACCATTGATCGCGCAGTGAAGCATTTCGAGCAACTCCTTGATCGCATCGTCGAGCATCCAGAGAAACAGATTTCTCAATTTCAACTACTCACGCCGGAGGAGCGGCACCGCGTGCTGGTGGAATTCAATGACACCACCCGCGACTATCCCAAGGGAACATGCATTCACGACTTTCTGGCGCAACAGGCAGACAAATCTCCTGATGCTACCGCCCTGATTTGCGACGATGCCCGCATAAGCTACTGCGAACTGAACGAGCGGGCGAATCAGCTGGCGCATTTTCTCATCCAGCACGGTGCCGGACCTGATGTACCGATTGGAATCTATTGCAGGCGAACCGCAGCGATGGTCGTAGGGATTTTGGGGATTCTGAAATCCGGCAGTGCCTACGTTCCGCTGGACCCAGCCTATCCGAAAGACCGGTTGGCAAACATCCTTGAAGATTCGGAAGCACCGATCATTTTGACCCAGCGTGACCTTGTTTCCGAGTTACCGCCGGTTGCAGCAGAAGTAGTGTGCCTGGACGGCAACGAAGCCGATGCTATTGCGCGTCAATCACGGGAGAACCCAATCACCGCTGTGAGGCCCGAGAACCTGGCGTACGTATTGTTCACGTCCGGATCAACCGGCAAGCCAAAGGGTGTGGCCCTGGAGCACCATAGCGCGGTCAACTTCGTTCGCTGGGTAAATGAACTGTTCACGCCCGAAGAGCTCTCAGGAGTTCTTTTTTGTACGTCCATCTGTTTCGACATGTCCACGTTCGAGATGTTTGTGACCCTGGGCGCTGGTGGAAAGATGATTCTGGCGGAGAATCCTCTCTATCTGCCGTCGCTCCCAGCAAGGCACGAAGTCACGCTCATAAACACGGTTCCCTCGGCGATCACAGAACTGGTCCGTATCAAAGGCTTGCCAGACTCAGTGAAGACCGTTGTATTGGCGGGCGAAGCACTGCCTCGAGGTCTGGTGGACGAGACCTACGAATCCACCGCGGTCGAAAAGATTTACAACATGTACGGGCCGACCGAAGTAGGCTATTGCACTTCAACGCTGGTATCTCGAGACGGACCGATCACGATTGGCAAGCCTATCGGTAATGCTCAAGCGTACATTTTGGATCGTAAGCTCGATCTTGTACCCATCGGAGTTGTAGGCGAGGCTTACTTCTCCGGCGAAGGCGTGGCACGCGGATACTACGGGAGGCCGGATCTCACTGCCGAACGATTTCTTCCTAATCCTTTCAACCCGCTTTCCGGCTCAACCATGTACAAGACTGGCGATCTGTGCCGTTGGCAGGCGGATGGCAATATTCAATACCTGGGGAGAATCGACCACCAAGTCAAGGTGCGCGGCTTCAGGGTTGAGCTGGGTGAGATTGAGGCTGTAATTGGAAAACATGCTTCGGTTCGCCAGACAATCGTGATGGCTCGCGAAGATGAACCGGGACTCAAGCGACTAGTCGCCTATGTCGTACCCCAGGACGGAAGCACACTCGATCCACACGGCTTGCGGGACCACGTGAAGCAAACTTTGCCGGACTTTATGGTGCCGGCTGCGGTGGTTGTACTGCAGGAATTCCCGCTCAACCCGAATGGAAAAATCGACCGTAAAGCCCTGCCCAGACCGGATTATTCGAGGGATCAGCAAACGGCGTTTATACCCCCGCGGACGGTGACCGAAGAACGCCTTGCCGCGATCTGGGCGGAGGTCCTGCACTTACCCCAAATCGGGGCTGAGGACGACTTTTTTTCGGCTGGCGGTCATTCCCTTCTTGCCACTCAAGTGATGTCCCGCGTCAGGCAGGTTTTCAAGGTAGAGATCCCCTTGCGGGCAATGTTTGAGTCGCCAGTGCTCCGGGGCTTGGCCGAGCAAATTGACTCCGCCTTGCGAGTCCATAGCGGAGTACAGCTTCCACCTTTGCGGCAGGCGCCTCGTGATCAGGTCTTGCCGTTGTCGGCAGCACAACAGAGCATGTGGTTTCTGGATCAACTCGATCCCGACAGCGCCGTATACAACATTCCCAGCACGCATCGTTTGAACCCGGCCCTGAACCTCGCAATACTCCAGCACAGCCTCGATCAACTGGTGGACCGTCACGAATCGCTACGTACTACCTTTGTCGCAGTTCAAGGCCAGCCGCAGCAGGTGATCGCGCCCGCGCTTCGAATTCCGATTGAATATGCTGATTTTAGCGACCTTCCGCCGGCCGAAAGTGAGCGGCGAGCAGTGGAGCGGATACTGGCTGCAGCCCGCAAGCCATTCCATCTGGCCACGGGTCCCCTGCTGCGAGTCACAGTCGCGCAACTCGCGGGCGGCGCACAGTTGTTATCGATTGTCATACATCACATCATCAGCGACCGCTGGTCGGTAGGCGTATTCCTGCGCGATCTGGCAGAACTCTATGCCGCCGGATCTTTGCACCGTACTGCCGCACTGCCGGAACTACCTGTTCAATATGCCGACTTCGCTGCGTGGCAAAGAGAGATCGCACAAGGCGAAGGATTCCAGAAGCAAATTGCTTATTGGAAAGAGGAATTACGAGACGTTCCTCCCATGCTCGAGTTGCCTACAGATCGCCCGCGTCCTGCAATGGAAACGTTTAACGGCGACACAGCCAGCATTGCGCTGTCATCGAAGCTCACACAAAAATTGCATGGCTTGAGCCGCTCCCATGGCGCCACACTATTCATGACGCTCCTGGCGTCCTTTCAGGCACTCATCAGCCGTTACAGCGGGCAGGAAGATTTCGCGGTCGGCATCCCTGTGGCCAGTAGGCGGTATGCCGAAATCGAAAACTTGATCGGCCTGTTCGCAAGCACCTTGCCATTGCGTGGAAGGCTGCAAGGGGATCCCACATTCGCCAATATTCTGCAGAGCGCCAAAGACGGCCTCCTGAACGCATACATGAATCAGGACGTGCCATTTGAAAAGCTGGTCGAAGAACTGCAACCGGAACGGAGCCTGAGTCACAGCCCGCTGGTTCAGGTGTACTTCATTCTGCAGAATGCACCGGTTGAGAATGTGCAGTTTGCAAATGTGGAGATGAATCACGTTCGAACCTCTACCGGCACTTCGAAAGGTGACTTGTTTTTCTCGCTTGCCGAACAGAACGGAAAATTGACGGGTCTGATGGAGTACAAGACCGATTTGTTCGACCGGGAAACGATTGAACGTATGTTGGGGCACTTCCGGGTTCTGCTTGAAGCAGTAGCAGAAAACCCCGGCCTCCGTCTTTCGCAACTGCCACTGCTTACCAGTCAAGAGCGGGAACTTATGCTGCACGACTGGAACGCGACGGATGCGGAATATCCGCGCCAGCGGTGTGTGCATGAATTGTTCGAGCAGCAGGCAGAACGCACTCCCGATGCCGTGGCGTGCGTATTCGACGGCCAAAGGCTCACATATCGCGAACTGAATCAGCGGGCGAACCAACTGGCTCGTTTTCTGAAGAAGCGGGGAGCCGAACCGGGGCAACGAATTGGAATTTTTGTCGAGCGTTCTTTGCGGATGATGGTTGGTTTACTGGGCATTCAAAAAACCGGCGCCGCTTACGTGCCGGTTGATCCAGCCTATCCCCCGGCCCGCATCAGCACCATGCTCGAAGACGCAGCCGTAAGGGCGCTCCTGACAGAGCACGATCTCCTCACCAGCGTTCCGTCATTGCCGGCTGAAATCATCTGCATGGATTCCGATTGGGATGCAATCAACCGGGAAAGCACTGCCAATTTCATAAGCGGAACAACGCCGGAAGACCTGGTTTATGTGATCTACACATCAGGTTCAACGGGGAAGCCAAAAGGAGTACAAGTTCCGCATCGTGCGGTTGTCAATCTGCTCACCAGCATGGGCGAACACTTACAGATGGGGCCAAGCGACGTCTTTCCCGCCCTGGCCAGCTTTGCCTTTGACATGTCCATCCCCGAGTTGTACCTCGCATTGGTGACGGGAGGTTGCGTGGCGGTTGGGCGTCGGCACCTGGCTGGAGACGGCGAAGAGTTGGCGAGGTTCATGAAAGACAATCGAGCAACGGTTGTACATGCTACCCCCACAACATGGAACCTTCTGCTCGAAGCAGGATTCACCGGCGCAGGGCTCAAACGGGTGATCGGTGCAGAAGCTCTGCCTCCGGAATTGTGCGTGCGTCTGCTTAAAGTAGAACCTTCGCTATTCAACTTCTATGGTCCAACGGAAACTACCGTCTGGTCCACGTTCCACCACTTCCGCGACCCGAGCGAACCGGTAGTGGTTGGACGACCTATTGCCAATACTCAGGTTTACATTCTCGATGACAACTTGCAACCGGCTCCGATTGGCAGTGCACGAGAAATCTACATCGCAGGTGACGGCGTAGCGCATGGCTATTTCAATCGGGCGGAGTTAACTGCGGAAAAATTCGTTCCGAATCCATTCGGTGCACCCGGAACAAAGATGTATCGTACGGGCGACCTTGGGCGATATCTTCCTGATGGGCGGATCGAATGTCTGGGCCGCGCCGACTCGCAGGTCAAGGTGCGAGGCTACCGCATTGAACTGGGCGAGATCGAAGCCGTGCTGGCGAAGCATCCGGCGGTACAGGAGTGCGTGGTGCTGGCGCGCGAAGACGTTGCCGGAGACAAGAAGCTGGTGGGATATGCGGTTCTGAACACAGCGCACGACACAACCGCACAAGAACTCAGAACATGGATGAAAGACCGCCTCCCCGATTACATGGTCCCTATCGCGATGGTGGAGATGGAAAAATTTCCTCTCACGCCGAACGGCAAGGTAAACCGCAAGGCGTTGCCGGCGCCTGACACCCGGCGCACGGAATCCGATGTTGCCTTTGTCGCCCCGCGCACCGCCGCAGAGGAGATTCTTGCCTCCATCTGGATGGAAGTGCTGCGACTGGACAAGGTGAGCACACACGATAACTTCTTCGAGTTGGGGGGACATTCACTTGCCGGAACGCAAGTTATTTCCCGCGCCCGGGAGGCTTTTAGTACCGCCATTCCACTTCGCTCCTTGTTTGAGGCCCCGACAATTGCTGCACTTGCTGAGCGAATTGAACAATTGCGCGGAATAGGCCCATCTGCTGGATTCGTACCACTGGGGCCGGCGCAGCGAATCGCTCAAGCTCCGCTCTCATTTGCGCAGCAACGTCTGTGGTTCCTCGATCAATTGGAGCCACAAAACCCCCTTTACAACGTGCCGTATATAGTGCGGCTGCAAGGGCCAATGAAAGCTGATCTGCTCGAGCAAAGCCTCAATGAAATTCTTCAACGGCACGAGTCGCTGCGGACCCGGTTTGAGGAGTCGAACGGCGAACCGGTACAGATCGTCGAACGCATAGAAAGAATGCCTTTTACCCGGGCAGACCTCAGCAACATTGCACCAGAGTCGCGCCTGATAGAAGCCCGCCGGCTGGCAAAGGAGGAGGCCAAACGGCCGTTTGATCTGCGGGTCGCTCCGCTGGTACGTGGGTTGCTGGTCAAACTGGCTGACGACGATCATGCTCTGGTGGTCAACATGCATCACATCATCACCGACCGCTGGTCGTTCGGCGTGTTGTCTCAAGAATTGGCGAACTTGTATGAGGCCTATGCACAGGGCAAAGCCTCTCCTCTCGAAGCGTTGCCGTTGCAGTATGCGGATTATGCAATCTGGCAGCGCAAGCACATGACTCCCAGCTGGATGGAGCAACAGGTCGCGTACTGGAAGCAGCAACTGGAAGGCGCACCGGCGGTGCTTGAAATTCCAACCGTCCAGCCGCGCAAACCGATGGAAAATTTTTGGGGCGGGATTTGCAATCGTCCTTTGCCGGAAAATGTGGCCGATGACCTGCGCGTCTTGAGCCGCCGTAATGGAGCGACGCTGTTCATGACCCTGCTCGCTGCCTTTCAGCTGCTGCTTGGAAAGGTCTCCGAACAGGAGGACATCGTCGTTGGCACGGATCTGGCAAATCGTACACAAACCGCTACCGAAAAACTGATTGGATTTTTTGTAAACCTGTTGCCTATTCGTACGCAGGTGGCATCAGACTTGACCTTCACGCAATTATTGCGACGGGTGCGCGAGGTTTCACTGGGCGCATTCGCACATCAAGACGTGCCTTTCGAAAAGCTGGTGGAGGAATTGCGCCCGGAGAGAAGTCTTACCCATCACCCCATTGTGCAGGTGCTGTTCGTCATGCAAAACACTCCGAGAGGTCCAAAGGAATTTGGCGGCCTGAAGCCCGGCCCTCTGGGCGTGAGCAGCACGTCGCGATTCGATTTGGTTCTGTTCATCAATAATCCGGATGATGCGCCGATTACAACATGGATGTACAACCCCAACCTTTTCGACGAGCCTATGATCCGCAGGTTCGCCGATCTGTATGAAGTCGTATTGCGGACGGTGGCCGCCGACTCTGGGCTTCAGGTTCAACAGATTCATATGGTCCTTCAGGAGGCGGACCTACGGTTGCGAGAAACCGAGCAGAAATCGTTTCACGAAACCAGCTTGCGGAAACTTAAAAGCGCCAGACGCAAGGTGGCGATGGCGCCGGCCAACTCTAATAGCCAGGCAGAGTGATGGAATCCACAATAAATCTTCAGGTGTTGTCCAGCTTCATTGCCAGTCCAATCAAGCCCGCGTTATTGCGTGCCCTATCGAACCTGGGAATTGAAGCTGAGTTGGGCTTCACGGATCAACCGGAGATGAGCCGGTACATGGTGGCTCCCGGGCCCGACACCGAAAACATTTCGGGAACAATTGTGCTAATCAGGGTTGAAGATTGGCTCCGCGACGGATTGCTCTCGGGAAAATCTGGAGATGCATGGGCGCGCGAAGAACTGAAAGCTAAAGTCAAAGAATTCGCCAGCGAGCTCTCGATTCTGGCCCACCGCGGAAAGCCGGTCTGGTTTTTATGCTGTCCCTCGACCGGATGGGTCGCGGAACATTACAAGCTGAGCGCGCTGTGCCGCACCTACACGAATTTGCTTACCGCTCGGGTCGGAAATGTGGCACAGATCAACACTCTGCATTGGCCGGCTGAGTTGTCGTCGAATTACGATGATCGCGCCTCCGATCAAGCCACTAACATCCCCTTCACGCATGCCGCTTTCGGACGCGTTGGGGATTTTGTGGCGAGCGAAGTAATGCGTAGGCTGCACTCTGGTTCGCCGCCCCCCAAATCTGGGACGTCTCCGGAACTGGCCGCCTATCTTGC
>DATJHT010000087.1:0-9262 GCA_035493765.1 Terriglobales bacterium | reverse complement strand
CATACCAGGGACGGACAATAGTAACGTTCATTCCGGTGGCGGAGAGCGCGGCTTCGCATTCGGCGCGAACCGCAATAAAGCTCTTCATCATGGGCGCCGGTTGCGCGACACTGAGATACACGAAATGCTGAATACCAGCGTCCTTCGCGGCAGCAATTGCGCCCAGAGCTGAGGCCCGGTCGATGGACTGAAATTCCGCAGTTTTTGCTGGGCTCGGATGTGCCACGCCCACGAGTTGGACGAAGGTGTGGCACGGCACAATATGATCGGCATAAGACGCGGCGTCCAGCGCATTGCCGGCGATTGGCTCACAGCCGGCGGGAAGTTTGCCTTCGCTGCCGCGACGCACCAGAGCGCGCACGTGGTGTTCGCGTTCAACCAAGGCATGAAGCAGAGGCCGGCCGATGTAACCAGTGCCTCCGGTTACGAAAATCGAACAGGGGGACATATCTTTGATACGTACGGAAATTGCGAATGGATTCTAATCGCCGGTCCGGCTGAAATGGCACAATTCTCTTTACGCGGTGATTTTTTCCAACATCACCCGTGTAACCAGCTTTTTGTCGATATTTCGTTCCAGGGTCTGCATCAGGAATTTTCGAAGGTCAGCGGCGGACTTCGTTGAATCCGGGAAAGAGCAGGCGGACAGGGGTGCACGCAACATGTGCGCCGCGAGTTTGCGCGACTCGGGCGAAATCTCCGATGAGGCGAGGCGTTTGTGCTCGGGGCACATCAGGCCGTCCGCGAGGGCGTGAAAAAACGCGCGGCTGCCATTCAGGGTAAGGCCGCAGGCCAGACATTCGGAGAGATCGGGCAAATAGCCCATGAGACGCGTCATCCAGATCTCAAAGTAGGTGACCGGCAAAAGCAGCGAATCGCCGCGTAGCTGGGCGAGCACGGAGGTGGTCAGGCGGAACACCGTATCGTTGGCTTCCCGATCGGGGAGCAACTCGTCCAGCAACTCTGCAAGGTGGCCCAGGGCGATGGCGCGCTGGTAGCTCACCTCGGAGGTCAATGGTGAATGCAGGACCTCGCAAGCATCCAGTCGCACCAGTTCGTTACGCTCGCGGTCTTCATAGGTCAACTTCACGTGGGTAAGCGGTTCGAGCGCGCCACCAAACCGGCGGCGGGATTTTTTGGCGGCGCGTGCGACCCCGCGGACTTTGCCTTCCAATCTGGTGAAAAGGGTTACCAACAAATCGGATTCGCGGAACGGATAAGTGCGTAGAACGATCGCTTCTGATTCCTTCAGCGGCATGGATATTGCTGATTGTAGTGTCTCCGCCTCAAGCACGTCAGCGGCAATTCCCACAAAGAATATGTCATTCCGAGGACCTTGAAGTCGGAGGAATCTGCAATCGCTCTTCGACTGCAGATTCCTTAACCCTAAAGCCGTTCGGAATGACAATCCTGAAGTATCAGGTTTTCTGGTGGATGCTGGACGGCTATCGTCCGAAATACTTTGCGTTGCGCTCGGCGTAACTCTTCCACTTCTCCGGCAGATCATCGAGAGCGAAAATCGCCGAAACTGGGCAGACGGGAACGCAGGCGCCGCAATCGATGCACTCTACGGGATCGATGTAGAGCATTTCTTCGGTGGCGAACTTCGCGTCGTCCTTTTTGGGGTGGATACAGTCCACCGGGCAGGCGTCCACGCAAGCGTGGTCTTTAGTACCGATGCACGGCTCTGCTATGACGTAGGCCATGAGTATGATTCTCCTGAATTAGTGCTGTGGCTGTACGGAAACGTTAATTCTAGCAAGAATTGAGGAGCCGGGTACAGCTACCGGCGCTGGCACGAATCAAACTTTCTGAAGTTCTAATCCGCTCATTGCGGCAACGTCAAAATGTGCGGCTTTAAGATCGTAACGGCTCAGATATCGCCTCCGCTCTTCAGGAACGACAGCCATTTCATAATCAGCACGCGCAACTGCCCGAATTGCGTCAAGCGAATCCCAAAACAAGATTGTGATGAACTCAACCTCCGCTCCCAAATTTCGTCTTAGCAGATAACTACCTCGGTAGCCATCGATTTTGCTCAGGCCAGGCAGAGGTTCAGGCTTCAGCAAGGCTTCGTAGGAATCAGCGTGTTCCGGCTTTGCATATCCGTGCCACACTCTCGCGATCACGGTTACTCCTTCGGCTAGCTGTGGTCGATCAAAATAATCTATACCTTTGCCAATTCGCGCTACCCGCTTGGCCCGTACTCGACAATGTAACCGGCGACGGCGCTGGCGGCCACCGTGAGCGGGCTGGCCAGGTACATTAGGCCTGGGCCGCTGCGTCCGGGGAAGTTGCGGTTTTGTGCGCTGATTACGACCTGGTCTGGCCGCGTCGAAACACCCGGGCCGGCGTTAATGCAGGCGCCGCAGCTGGGCTCAATGACGTGAGCTCCCGCGCGCTGGAAGATATCGAGGTATCCCTTGCGCATGCAGTATTCGCGGGTCTCCTGAGACCCGAATTGAATATAGAACTGAACGGAATCCGCGACACGTTTGCCGTTGCGTAACGCGTCCTGGAGAACGCGTGCGTACATGTCCATGTCCTCATTCTTCCCGGCGGTACAAGTGCCTCCGTAGGCGAGCTCGATTGGAACTGGCGTGTTCATGTCGCGAATGAATTTGCCGTTGCCGGGATCGCCCGGGGTGGCGATCATTGGAGTAATGTGTGCGGCTTCCAGTTCGATGACTTGGGTGTACTCGGCATCCGGATCACTATGCAGGCCTTCGATCATGCGCTCGGCTTCCGCTCTGGCCATCCCGCGGCGCTGCGTCAGGAATTCGACGGCTTTCGAATCCGGCGCCACAATTCCGGTAAACCCGCCGATCTCGGCGGCCATGTTGGTCATGGTGGCGCGCTCATCCACGCTGAGTTCTTCGATGGCTTCGCCGGAGTATTCGATCACTTTGGCCAGGGCCTTACCGCTGCGAACATAATCCAGGCTGAGAATTTTGAGGATTAAATCCTTCGCGGTGACGTTCGCATGTTTCCTGCCGCGGATCACAACCTTGACCGACTCCGGCACGCGAACCCGAACATCCTTGGTGATCCAGGAATTAAAGACGTCGGTGGTGCCGATGCCGAAAGCAACGCAGCCAATCGCGCCGGAATGTGGCGTGTGCGAATCGGACCCAACGACGAGCTGCCCCGGAAGGGCATAACTCTCGAGCACAACCGAGTGGCAGATGCCCTCCGCGCCTTTGCGATCGGTGAGCTCTCCGTGAAGACGAATGTCTTTTCGTTTGGCAAATTCTCCCTGTTTCAACTTGAGCTGGGTCGCGAGATCGAGCAGGCCCATCTTGCGTTTCTGCTCGGAAAGAACCTCGTCGAGAAACGTAAGGTGGTCGCGGAAGAAGAGAACCGAGCCGGGATCGTTGACCGGCGCGTCCTTGCCGACGAGTTGATCGAAGAAGATTGCAGCCATCGGGGTGACGTATTCGTGGCTGAAGCGCAGGTCGGTGCGGGCGAAGCCGGAATCGCCGGGCCTGACGGCAAGGACACCAACTTTTTCCTCAACAATCATGTGTCTGGCGAAAATCTTTTCGGCTAGTGTCATCGGGCGGGGCTTGGTCTCGATCGCAGGCAGCGAAACCTTGCCCTGCATGCGCGCCACGTTGAATTGAAACAAGCCTCCGTACTCGATGATCTGACGTGTGATTTCGTCTTCGCCAGCCGTGAATACGTTCAGAGGAATTTCGGCGCGCGAACGAATTTTGTCAACGAGAGAAAAGTCTGTCGAAGTCAGCACGCCGAGGTTCTGGCAATTCTGCTTGTAAATGCGCTCGATATTTTCGGCGATCACCAGCTTTATTCCGGCGCATAGCTCCGCGTAAGGAGACTGTTCGCGGCTCGATCCTTTACCGCGTCGCTTGCCGCTCACGGCTGCGACAAATCCTCCGCGCTTTACGTCTCCGCGCTGAATCGGGACCTCGCTGCCGGCTTTCAGGCCGGTGTAGGGAAATTCGCCTAAGGTCTCGTCGAAGAAAAAACAGATGTGAGCTGGCGTAATCTCGTCTGTCGAAATATCGTCGCGCAGCTTGGGATTGTTCTGCGGATTCTTGGTGTCCCAAGGCAGGTCTTCGCCGGCGAGTTGCCGTTTTATGAGCTCGGGATCTTCTGTGAGGAAAAGAATCCGGCCTTGCAGCCTTACCGTCTGCGGCCGCTTCTCGACTTTTTTGTTCAGCAAAGCTTCAAGCACGAGTCCCTCAGGACACTATTTTACGCCGCCAACCCTTTATCCCGCGAACACCGGTTAACCGCCGAGATCGCAGAGTGCGCCGAGAAAAACGACGAGAAAAATCGTCAAACTGGGTTGGCCCAGTCAAGTTGCGGGAGTACTTCGGCACGCTCGGCGCTCGAAGGCCATTCAATTAATACGGGCGTGCTGACGGTCGTATTTCTCGCCCGCCGCAATCGCAACCGGCAATCGGTTTTCTTTTGGTGCGAGAGGGCAGGTTGCGTAGGGCGTGACCGCGCACGGCGGACTGTAGGCGCGATTGAAATCGACAACGACCCTGCCGTCCACAACCGCATCGGTATCGAGGAACCGGCCGCCGGGATAAGTGTCCGTCTTGCCGGTGAGGTCACCCATCACGAAGCTCAGGCCTTTGGCGGGATCGCCGCCGAGAGCAGTGAGAGTGAGGTCCTGGCCATTGAGTCTGAAATGAACTTCCCCGGTTATCGGAACGGGCGTGACGTCGCCGAGCACATTGGGCACATCTACCGTGCGTTTGCCGTCTGATGGTGAGAATGTTCCGGTCACGCGGTAGGTCATATCAAGAGGAAAGAAGATGGGGCCGGCATAGTTGCGCACGGCCGGACTGTTGAGATCTTTCACGCGGATGCCCAGACGTTCGCCGCGTTTAATTACGCGCAGGGTCAGATTTCCGAGTTCAATCAGAGTGGCTTTGCCAGTTACATCGGCCTGCAGCTTTGCGCTTTTTTGAACCTTACCATCAACCTTGGCTTCTACGGCGGGTTCGAACTCAACTGTGACATCATCACCCTGGCGAATGAACCGGCCAGCTTTTGCCGGACCAGATGGGAGCACGATTGGATTGTTGCTGTCGCTACCGAAAACATTATCGCCCGGCTTCAACCAGAAGAGCCCTGCGAGTGGCAACCAGTTCTGCTTGAGATCATCGACGAGTTCGGCTTTCCATTTGTCGAAATCTTTGACGTAAGCGGCATCCGGCGGTTGCAGCGCGGAGGCCGAAACCAGCGTGAACAGGCTGGTTGCAACGACTGAAGCATAACGCCTAACGTTTTTCCGCATACTCCCTCGGATCGGGCAGCGGCTCCAGGCCGCGTCCGGCAAAAATTTCAGCGAATTCGTGCACCAGTACATCGTGGATAAGTCCGTTGGAAGCGAGGGTCTCACGGCTGTTCAGCTCGAACGGACCTCCGGCAAAATTTGTGATGCGGCCCCCGGCTTCTTTGACGATCAGCACACCCGCAGCCGTATCCCAGGGATTTAGGTTGAACTCCCAGAAGCCATCGAGGCGTCCTGCCGCAACGTAGCACAAGTCAAGGGCAGCCGATCCCGCGCGGCGCACGCCGTGGGTACGCAACGTAATCTGATGATAAAAGTGGATGTTCGGGTTTTTGTGACGCTTGTGGCTGGGAAAGCCGGTGGCGACCAGCGACTCTTTCAGATTGACCGTTTTCGAAACGTGGATCGCGGCATCATTCAAGAAGGCTCCGCCTCCGTGCTCGGCCGCGAAAAGCTCGTTGCGGGTGGGATCGAAACATACGCCGGCGATCATCTGGTCAACATGGCATAAGGCCATCGAAACGCAGAAAACGGGGAAGCCGTGCGCGAAATTGGTGGTGCCGTCGAGGGGATCGACGTACCACCGATAATCGCTGCCGGTATCACGCAAGCCTTCTTCTTCGCCGAGTACGTCGTGCGTTGGCCAGAGCGCCCGAATGCGTTCACGAATCAACGTCTCCGATTTCCGGTCCGCCATCGTGACCAGGTCGGCGTCGCCTTTGTATTCGATTTTGATGTGCCGGTCGAAGTGCTCCATCAGCAACGCTCCCGCTTCGCGGGCGATTGCCGTCATGGCGGGAAGAAATTCGTGAGTGGGCAATTTAGTTTTGCGTGAGCGCAGATGCGCTGTGTTCAGTTTCGCAGATGTGGGAGAGCAAGGCAAAAGGCGTGTTCAGGCCGGAGATGCCTACGGTTTAGCGTGCGCTTCGCCGACCGCTCTTTGCACTGCTAACAACTCCTTCAATACTTCGCGCAGTTTGGTCGAGTGCAGGGCATTGGCGCCGTCGGATTTGGCTTCTTTGGGATTGTCGTGGACTTCCATGAACACGCCGTCGACTCCGGCGGCGACGGCTGCGCGCGAGAGTAACGGAATGAATTCGGGCTGGCCGCCGCTGACGGCATGATCGCCGTCGCCGGAAGCGGAAGGTAGTTGGACGGAATGGGTGGCGTCGAAGACAACCGGCGCAAACTTGCGCATGATTGCCAGCGAACGCATGTCAACGACGAGGTTGTTATAGCCGAAGCTGGCGCCACGTTCGGTCACGAATATGCGATCGTTTCCCGCCGAGCGGCATTTTTCGACAATGTGCTTCATGTCCCAGGGCGAGACGAACTGGCCTTTTTTAATGTTCACCGCACGGTCGGTCATGCCGGCAGCAACGACGAGATCGGTTTGGCGACAGAGGAAAGCGGGGATCTGTAATACATCCGCGACCTCGGCGACTTTAGGAACGTCAGCGGCTTCGTGAACGTCGGTCAGAATTGGGACGTGGACTTCGTCTTTAACTTTTTTCAGAATGCGGAGCCCTTCGACCAAACCCGGCCCGCGAAAACTGCGGATCGAAGTGCGGTTGGCCTTGTCGTATGACGCTTTAAAGATGAACGGGACGTTAAGGGAGCGGGTTACGCCCTTGATGACTTCCGCCATGAAGAGCGCGTGCTTTTCGCTTTCAATCACGCAGGGGCCGGCGATGAGAAACAGATTGCCGGAGCCGATATTGATAGAGTCGATTTGGAAGGAAGTTGACAAGAAAAGATTTTAACCGCCGAGAACGTCGAGAACGCAGAGAAAAGATTAGGAACCGATAAAACATGAGTTCCCAGATGTTGCTTTTCCCGATGCGCAATAATCTGCGCGAGTCCCAATGCGAAGAAATCCGTTGCTCTGCGAGTCGCCGTACTCGGCGGTAAGTTATCTCGCCACTTTCACCGGCCGGTGAAACATTTCAACGGCGGCGGTCTCTTTGTCTGTAAGTCGCTTCTGCTTGCGCTCGTACGCTGCTCCGACGAACGTTCTGAAGAGCGGATGCGGCTCGAGCGGTTTCGATTTGAATTCGGGGTGGAACTGACATCCGATGAAGTGCGGATGGTCCGGCAATTCGACGATCTCGACGTAAGTTCCATCGGGCGTTGAGCCGGAAATTCGCAGACCGGCTGCGGTCAGGAGAGACTCATACTCGCGATTGAACTCGTAGCGATGCCGGTGGCGCTCGCTGATTTCCGACTGACCGTAAATTTTGTGGGCCAGAGTGCCCGGCTCGATTTTGCAGGTCCATGCGCCCAATCGCATGGTGCCACCCAGTTCCTCGACGCCGCGCAGTTCACGCAGTTTGTAGATCACGCGATGCTGGGTCGCGGGGTCGAACTCGCTGGAGTTGGCTTCGGCGAGGCCACACACATCACGAGCGAACTCGATGCACGCGGTTTGCATGCCCAGGCAGATTCCAAAATAAGGGACTTTCTGTTCGCGCGCGTAGCGGATGGCCTGCAGCATGCCTTCGATGCCGCGTTTGCCAAAACCGCCGGGGACCAGGATGCCGTCATAGTCCCGTAACTGTTCTTCGCAGGCTTGTTGACCGGACTCTAATCCTTCAGCTTCAATCCAGTTCACGCCCAGTTTCAAGTTGTGCGCTAGCGCGCCGTGGACCAGTGCCTCTTTCAGTGACTTGTACGAATCTTCATACTCGACGTATTTACCGACAATCGCAATATTGATGTCGTCTTTAGGGTTGTAAACGTTGTGGACAAGTTCTTCCCACTGCTTCAGGTCGCGCTCTTTCGGTTCGAGGTGCAGGTACTTCAATGCGAGTGAATCCACGCCTTCTCGCGAGAACACCAGCGGAACTTCGTAGATCGAAGCAACGTCTTTGGCTGTGATGACGGCCTCTTCTTCGACGTTGCAGAAGAGCGCAATCTTCGACTTGATGTCTTTCGAGAGAAAGCGGTCGGTTCGGCAGAGCAAAATATCCGGTTGAATTCCAATGCTGAGCAGTTCTTTCACGGAGTGCTGCGTCGGCTTTGTCTTCAGTTCCTGCGCCGCGGCGATAAACGGCACCAGAGTGACGTGAACGAAGAGCGTGTTTTCGCGGCCCAGCTCCTGACGCATCTGGCGGATGGCTTCCATGAAGGGCAGCGACTCGATATCGCCTACGGTGCCGCCAATCTCAACGATTGCGACGTCAACATCTTGCGCGACTTTCTTCATCGCCGACTTGATCTCGTTGGTGACATGCGGAATCACTTGCACGGTTTTTCCGAGGTAGTCTCCGCGGCGTTCTTTGGCGATGATCTGCTCGTATATGCGACCGGTGGTCCAATTGTTGTCGCGGGAGAGCCTGGCGTGGGTGAAGCGCTCGTAATGGCCTAAATCGAGGTCGGTTTCGGCGCCGTCGTCGGTGACGAAAACTTCGCCGTGCTGGAAGGGAGACATGGTGCCGGGATCGACGTTCAGATACGGGTCGAACTTCATCAGGTTAACTTTGATTCCGCGGCTTTCAAGCAGGCATCCGATCGAAGCCGCCGCAAGTCCCTTGCCCAGTGAAGACACTACACCGCCGGTTACAAAGATGTACTTTGCCGACATCGTTGCCTCGCTCTAAGTTGTATTGGAAAATTGTGCAGGCTGGCGTGCACAATCAATTATGGCAGAAAACGTTTTGGAGGGAAATCGGAAATTTTTTTAGGCAGTGCTGGTCAAAGGACCGGTCGTCCCTCCGGGACTTTGGTCCGCCTGATCTGAACGTCCCAGCACTGCCGTGCTGGGTTGAGCTGGCAGGCCTAGGGGGCTTCCTTCATACTGGCTACTCGGACGTCCGGCGGACTTATGTAAGTTATGGGGCGAGGGCGGGCATTGTTTCTTCGGACGTCGTGTTGACTTGCTTGGCTGTGCACTTCACGCCTCATTCAGCAGTAAACTAAGAAGGCTATGGCCCGGCGTTGCCTCTTTTGTGTCGTTCTGCTCGTAACCGTGCAGTTGAGTCCCCTGTCATC
>DATJHT010000086.1:0-25342 GCA_035493765.1 Terriglobales bacterium | reverse complement strand
TTTGAACTGGCCGAAATTTTCGACGTGTTCGTGTCTTCGTGCTTCGTCGGAATTCGCAAACCTGACGAGCGTATTTACCGCCTGGCGCTTGAACTCACGCAATTTTCAGCGGAAGAATGTGTCTTTATTGATGATCGCCAGGAGAACCTGACCGGCGCAGAGAAGGTTGGTATTCGAACCGTACTAATGAAGGATGCACAGCAACTCCGCCGTGATCTGCAGTCATTGGGCATCGAAGCCTGAATCATCTTCGTGTATTGGAAACTGGCTGCCGTGGCGGGACCGTGTCTACGCACCATACATCGGCCAGCAACTTCCATTGGTCCCCTTCGCGGTGTACCAGCATAACGAATTTTCCGGTACGTTCTTGCCGATTACCAGGCGCGACCGGAGCCAACATGCGGCTCACGCCCGCTAGGCACGCGACATCTCCGAGCACGCCAATTTCGGAGCAGTCAAGGCGGACATCGTCGAATCCGCTCTCCAGTTCCGACTGCAGCATCCCTTTAATTTCGGCTTGTCCTCGTCCCAGCCTAGAGTTGGAACGAACCAGCAATGCATCCTCGGAATACAGTGCGCATATGTCCTCGAGGCGTTTCGCATTGAATGCGAGCACCCAGGCCTGCACTACTTTGCGCAACACTGTATCAGTCTCTTTGCTCTCCTCTGTCTCCCCAGCTGAAAGAGTCGAACTCGAATCCGATGCTACCGACCCCTCGGACACGGTCATCGGCTTAGACGGAAAATAATGATGATGGTAGTGATGATGATGTACGTGTTGCTCGCCCCCGGCAGTCGCAGCCCGCTTGGTCGCCGGTTTCGCGGCTTCGAGAGTGGCGCCGCAAAATCCGCAGAACCGGTTTGATCCGGAATTCACTCCGCTACACTTTGGACATTGCGCGCCCGCTTCCGGAATGGCCGAACTCAGTGCAGTGGCTTCGGCGCTATCTTCGAAGGCGGCATCGCCAGCCAGCGCCTGAATTGCTTGCAGAGCGGCAGCGACCGCCTCTTCGCTGGGCTTGGGCCGCCGGAAGTCTCGGTTCATTTTGCTGAAGAACTCGTCGGCCGAAGGGTTCGGCTGCAACGCATCGTCTTCGTTCGGCTCGCGGCTTGGATCCTTGGGTTCCACCAGAGCTCATTTTACTTCGGAAAGCCGTGAATACAAGGCTCGCCTCAGTTGTGCGTAAGTGACCAAGGTGTTAGCTTTCGCACTGCAAAAGTTTGCGTATCCGCTGACGCCGCGGGTCGGCTATTCTGGCATGTCGAAAACCATGCCCCAACGAAAGAAGCAACTCAACATTGCCATGGTGGGCAGCGGATTCATCGCGCGCGCCCACTCCAATGCCTTTCATCAAGTCCATCACTTCTTCGACTCGCCTTTCGAATTGAAGACAAAGGTCGTTTGCGCCCGCGACAGTGCCAAGATCGAGGCTTTCGCCCAGCAATGGGACTGGCAAGAAACAACTACCGACTGGCAAGAGGTTGTCTCTCGTCCAGACATCGACGTCGTTGACATAGCCGTTCCCAACGCGCTGCATGCGCCTATCGCCCTCGCGGCAGCGCAGGCCGGTAAGATGATCTTCTGCGAGAAGCCGCTTGCCATGTCAGTGGGAGAGGCCCGCGGTATGGCCGACGCAGTCCGTGGCAAGCCGAACCTCGTGTGGTTCAACTACCGTCGGGCTCCAGCGGTAGCCTTCGCCCGGCAGTTGATCGATGAAGGCCGGTTCGGTGAACCCTTTCACTATCGCTCCTACTATTTCAATTCTTCCGGCGCTGATCCCGCCAAGGGGCACACTTGGCGTTACAAGCGAGCCCAAGCCGGCTCCGGTGCCATCGGCGACCTGCTTTCACACTCACTCGACATGGCGACTTACCTGAACGGCGACATCACCCAACTCTCCGCAATGACGCATACCTTCGCTCCAGGCCGGGAAGTCGATGACGCTGCCGCGTTGATGGCACATTTCGCAAACGGCAGCATTGGAACTTTCGAGGCCAGCCGTTTTGGTATCGGCCGCCGCAATGGCATTGGGTTTGAAATGTACGGATCGAAGGGGCGCTTCGCCTTCGACATGGAAGACATGAATCGTCTGCAATTCACTGATGCCGCAGATCACCCTTCACTGCAGGCCCCCCGCAATCTGTTGGTTAATGGGCCTGACCAGCCCTATGCCGCTAACTTCTGGAAGCCCGGCCATATCATCGGATACGAGCACACCTTCATCGCAACGGTTGGCGACTTCCTGCGATTACTCGCTAAGGGCGAACCGTTCCACCCCGATTTCGACGATGCGCTTCGCATCCAACAGCTAATGCAGGCCGTTGAGACGTCAGGCGCTGCCGGCGCCTGGGTCAAGCTCTGACCCGCACGCCGTCGCGACCATAGGGTAAACCTTGGTAACTTGCCGTAACCCGCTTGGCTTCTTAGCATATTTGCATGCTGCGCAGTCTGCTTCTGAGTCACGACGACAGTGCCATCCGCATTGTGGCAAAAAGTTTCAAAGATCTTGACGTTGAACTCGAGCATTACTCGGACGTAAAAACCGCGGTGAAAAAGTCGGGTGAGATGCGTTACGACGCGATTCTCGTCGACGATGAAGTGGAAGATGCGCGCCTCCTTCTCGAACGCGTAATGGAACTCCCTTCCTGCAGCAAAGCAGTTCGCATTGCCTTGGCCGATCCCTCGGCGAAAATGGACGCGGTTTTCAAGGTTGGCACGCAGATCATCATTTACAAGCCGCTTTCAACCGAGCGAGTTCGCCATGGGCTCCGCGCCGTCCGCAACCTTATGGCGCGCGAACGCCGTCGGGGCGCAAAACGCATTCACACCATGATTTCGGCGCGGATGAGTCCACGCAATTCTCGTGGCACCAGCAGGCAAGTCCTGATCGCGGATTTGAGCGAGTCCGGCGCAGCCATTCACTTTGAGGCCGGCGATCTGCCCGCATCCACAATCCTTAATTTGGATTTTGCTTTGCCCGGCAACCCTGAACGCGTTCACGCCACCGCGGAACTAGTATGGCAGGACAATGAGGGTGCCGCGGGTTTGCGTTTTCTCGACATGCCCAGCTACGCACGCAAGCAGCTGGCAGAGTGGCTGAAGGAAAGCTCCAAGGCTACGAACCCAACTGCACTCGCCAACCGCGCCGGCTATTAATCCCGCGCTATTTACCCGAACTTTTCTGCATCCCGAAACGTGCCGGCCATTTTATCTTTCGCCGACAGCAACGGTTCTGAAGCGTTGCCCCATTCGATCTTCAGCTCAGGATCCTTCCACAACACCGTTCGCTCCAGTTCCGGGAAATAAAACTCGGTGGACTTGTAAAGCACATGGGCACTCTCGGAGAGAACGTAGAATCCATGCGCCAGCCCTGCCGGTATCCAGGCCTGCCGGCGGTTTTCACCGGAAAGCCTTACGCTGTGCCAGCGTCCGAAACTGGGCGATTGTTTTCTCAAATCCAGGAAAACATCCAGCACTTCGCCGCATACCACCCGCACCAGTTTACCCTGCGGTTTTTGGACCTGATAATGCAAGCCTCGCAAGGCACCACGCTTCGAATAGGAGTGATTGTCTTGAACAAATTTCTCAACGAGGCCGGCTTGCGCGAAGGCCTTCTCGTTATAGCTCTCGAGAAAATAGCCGCGCTCGTCCTCATAAATCCTTGGTTCAATTACGAGCGCACCTTCGAGAGGAGTAGGAATGAGTTTCATTCGTAGAATGTTTTCAGAACACCCGCTCTTTAAGCATTTGTAGCAGATAGGCTCCGTAGCGATTGTTCTTCATCGCGGCCGCTGCGCGTTCCACCTGTCCCGCCGGAATATATCCGTAGCGGTACGCAATCTCTTCCGGACACGCCACCATCAATCCCTGCCGCGTCTCAATGGTTTGAATAAACAGAGAAGCCTCAAGCATTGCCTCGTGAGTTCCCGTGTCGAGCCAGGCCATGCCTCGTCCCATGACCACGACTTCGAGCATTCCACGCTTGAGATACTCGCGGTTTACATCGGTGATTTCAAGTTCCCCGCGCGCTGAAGGCTTCAATCCCTTCGCAATCTCAACCACCTGGGAATCATAAAAATACAACCCCGTCACGGCATATCGCGACTTTGGCGTTTTCGGCTTTTCCTCCAGGCTCAAAGCTTTGCCGTTACCATCGAATTCGACCACCCCATAACGTTCTGGATCTTGCACCGGATACGCAAAGATGCGCGCTCCTCGACTGTTGGCCGCGGCCGATTGCGCGCTCTTCGCCAGGTCGTGCCCATAAAAAATGTTGTCTCCCAGAACCAGGGTGCACGGATGACCGTCAATGAACTTCTCGCCGATCAGAAATGCCTGAGCGATTCCCTCAGGCTTCGCCTGGGATACATAAGAAAAATTCACTCCGAAATCAGATCCGTTCCCCAGCAATTGCTGAAACTTCGGCAAATCTTCGGGTGTCGAAATCAGTAGAATGTCGCGAATCCCCGCCAGCATCAGGGTTGAGAGCGGGTAATACACCATTGGCTTGTCATAGATCGGCAGCAGGCTCTTACCAACCGCGTGCGTCACCGGATACAACCGGGTGCCCGACCCGCCTGCCAGAATGATGCCCTTATATTGTGAGGACTGCGCCGTCGGATTGGCCATGGAGATCAGTTACATCGAATATTGCGTCGCCATCCACTGGCGATAGCCGCCGCTGGTCACGCTTTGTATCCATCCCTGGTTAGCCAGGTACCACTGCACGGTTTTTCGAATTCCGCTGGCGAAAGTTTCGCGCGGCTTCCATCCCAGCTCTGACTCAATCTTCGCCGTGTTCATCGCATAACGGCGATCGTGACCAGGACGATCGCTGACAAACTTGATCAAGCTCTTGTGCGGGACGACAGCGTCATCCGGCCGCAACTCATCGAGTGTTGAGCAGATCGTCTCGACCACATCCAAATTCCTCAACTCGTTTTGTCCACCGATGTTGTACGTCTGGCCGACTTTTCCCCGCGCCAAGACCGTCCGTATGGCCTCGCAGTGATCGCCAACGTAGAGCCAATCGCGTACGTTTTTCCCATCACCATAGACCGGTATGGCCTTGCCGCTGATCGCATGCAGAATCACCAGCGGAATCAGTTTCTCTGGAAATTGAAATGGCCCATAGTTATTGGAACAGTTGGTGGTCAGGGCTGGAAGCCCGTAGGTGTGAAAATAAGCTCGAACCAAATGGTCCGATGCCGCCTTTGACGCCGAATACGGACTGTTGGGCGCGTACTGCGTCTCCTCAGTAAATGCAGGATCGTCAGCTCCAAGCGAGCCATATACCTCATCCGTCGACACGTGCAGAAATCGAAACTCCCCTCTGTCGCTTTCCTCCAGTCCCGACCAATATGCCCGCGCTTCCTCAAGCAGACTGAATGTCCCGTTCACATTCGTACGAACGAAATCATCCGGACCGTGAATCGATCGGTCCACATGACTTTCCGCAGCGAAATGCACAATTGCCCGCGGACGATGCGTAACCAGCAATTCCGCAATCAGTTCTCGATCGCAAATATCGCCTTGCAGGAATCGGTAACGCTTATCGTGCGATATTTCCGCAAGATTGGCTGGATTGCCGGCATAGGTCAGCTTGTCGAGATTGATGATATTGGAGGATTCAGATGCGAGCCATTGCAGCACAAAATTGGAGCCGATGAACCCGGATCCGCCAGTCACCAGGATTGTCCCTGCCTGCACGCCGCGCGAAGTCATTGCGCCCATTATCTTGCATTTTCCTAGATTTGTCCGCCCACACTGGCGGAGCGGGCCCCAAGCTCAACCACTTCGGCTTGTGGCGAATTCTCGCCGCATCGCAAATCTTGCGCGAGTCGTTCAGCAAGGATACCGATGATCCTCGATGCTGCTCGTCCATCCCACAATTCGGGGATCAACGACCTCCGCTGCCAGACAAGCTGCTTTCGAATGGCTTGCTGAATAGTATTTCGCGCCGTTCCACCCAGGAGATTCGTGCCGCACTCAATGGTCGCCGGGCGCTCGGTATTGTCGCGCAACGTAACGCAGGGTACGCCTAGGGCCGTCGTTTCCTCCTGCACTCCGCCGGAATCGGTCACCACCAGGCACGCATACTTCATGAGGCAGAGAAAGTCGACATATCCCTGCGGATCGATCATCTGAATTCCGCACGCGCCACATTCTCCAAAGTATGGCTCCAGTCCAAGTTCGCGAATTTGTTTTTGGGTTCGGGGATGTGCGGGGAAAATGATCCGCCGTGACTCGGCTAGCTCGCGCAATCCTTCCATGATTTCAATAAAACTTTCCCGGTCATCGACATTCGCGGCCCGATGGAGCGTGAGCAGCGCATAGTCTTGCTTTTCCAATTGATACTGTCGCAGTATCAGCGACGACTCGGCTTGCGCTTCATGTTCTCGCAGCGAATCAATCATGGTGTTGCCAACCAGGTACGCCCTCTCACAGGAAATTCCTTCGACGCGCAGATTCCGCATTCCGCTGTCTTCACTTACAAATAGCAGATCGGAAATCTGATCGGTCAAAATGCGATTGATCTCTTCCGGCATACCTCGATCGCCTGACCGTAACCCGGCTTCCACGTGTGCGATCAACGGCTTCGATCCAGCCGGCATCTTGGCCGCAACCAGGGCACAAGCCAGTGTCGAGTTCACGTCCCCTACAACCAGCAGAGCATCCGGTCTCTCACTCAATAGCACTGGCTCAAAATGTTTCATGACCGCCGCGGTCTGCTCGGCATGGGTTCCAGAGCCCGCCCCTAAAAACACGTCCGGCTGTGGCATCTGAAGATCAGCAAAGAATGTGTCCGACATCTTTGCGTCATAATGCTGCCCGGTATGCACCAGAACTGCGCTGAGGCTTTCTGCCCGCCCTCCGCGAATGGCATTGAACTCACGAATGGCTTTCAGGATAGGCGCCGCTTTTATGAAATTCGGCCGCGCCCCCACCACAATGAGGATCTTCATTGCTGAAATCATCCCATCATTCGGAGTCGTTACGTGCTGGATTTCGGGGCGGTGAACCTGCGTGATAACCAGAAGGGCGAGTCTGATTGCGGAGTTCGGATCGCAGATTTCAAATTTGCGAATGAAATTTAGGTCGTCGACCCGCGATCACTTCATTTCAGGCAAAGTGATCTCCGACGGATGGGCAAAAGTCGTCGGATCGGGGCTCGTTGTGCAATTTGACGCTGGTGACTCAGCTTGTGAAGACACCGGAACCGAGCCACCACTTGTCGTAGAAGCGGTGGCTTCTGCTGGTTTGGGAACGGTCGCACATGCCGGTTGAGGCCGAGCGGCCCCCTGAATCGAAACAATCATCGATCCTCCGCTAGGAGGTGCCGCAGTGGTCGCCGAATTCGGCGGTTGTGGTCCAGAAGTAGGGGAAGCCACGGCTGTGCGCTTGTTTCCTGTCGCAACCGCCTGCCTTGGTACCGCGTGCGAGGTCTGCTGTGCCACCTTTCCCGCCATCTGGTTCGTGGCTCGGCCCATGGCATTTCCCAGGCTGCTTCCTGCGCCGGATGAAAGGGCGTGGCTGAGTGCGCTCTCGGCAGCAGCCTGAGCTACTGCGCTGGATACCGACAGAAAACTCGACACCACGATTGCGAGCCCAACAATCAAAGTCCGCATAGAACCTCCACCGGAACTTCAGCGCGACTGTACTCTTCGGCGACTAAGTGGTCAATGGCCCTCTTGGCCCTTTTCATCAGCCAAAAGCACCTTGGCAAATATCTTGTAATCCACATTTCCGCCCGTCGCAATTACGCCGACCCGCTTTCCGTCCAGTAAATTCTTTTCCTTCAGGGCTGCAGCCAGGGCGGCCGCTCCTGCGCCTTCAACCAGATTATGGGTGTCGGTGAAGTAGATCTTCATTGCTTGCCTGATCTCGTCATCGCTCACGCGCACTACCCGCTCGACATTCTCTCTCATGATCTGCAGCGCGTCTTCGTCTGGCGTCCGGCAGGCCATCCCGTCGGCGATATTGGTGGTCACCGCTGCCTCAACTGTCCTGCCCTGCTCAAGCGACAGTGCGTACGCCGGAGCGCCGTCTGCAACTACCGCCATAATCTTCGTCTTGAGTCCTAAACCGTTTCGCACCGCGCAGCCCGCGCAAATGCCCGATCCCATCCCGATAGGCGCATAAACCAGATCCAGCTCAGGGACAGCTTCGAACAGCTCCATCCAATAACTTGCCACTCCTTTAACAATGTCGCGGTGATACGGTTGCACCATGTGCAGCCCTTGTTCCTCCGCCAGGCGCGCGGCATACTCGCGTGATTCCTGAAAATCAGTGCCGAACTCAATCAGCTTTGCGCCTTGTCCGCGCATGGCGGCATTCTTTTCTGTACTATTTCCGAACGGAACCACGATTGTCGCCGGAATTCCAAACCGCTGCCCGGCCAGGGCAACAGACTGTCCATGATTGCCCCGCGTAGCAGTAATCAATCCGCGAAGGTTTTTCTCGCGTTTGAGCAGTTCAGCCACATAGACGATTGCGGTCCGCGCCTTGAACGCGCCAATCGGGGAATGGTTTTCGTGCTTGATCCAGACCTCGGTGCCGAGACGCTGGTTCAGCAGCGGCCATGACAACTGCGGCGTCGGCTGCATGATCGAATAAATCAGCTTTTGCGCTTCGCGGATTTGATCCAGCGATGGCAGTAGATCGCGTTTTTCGGCAACTTCGGTCGGCATGCCTAAATACTACCGCGCCCCGCCAATCTTGTTGTTAACGCTCACCGGCACGGGTTCCACAGCTACATCTTTTCCACCTGGATATCTCCGTCGCCGGTCTGAAGATCGAGCGCAAGACCACCCCCATTGAGTTTCCCATGAATCGAGTGCTCAGTCTGTGACCCTGAAGTCGTCATCGGAAAATCAACACGCACGCTGCCATCGCCCGTGTGCGCGCTGATATCGGCAGCGAAGTTTCCAGGCAGGCGCAGATGCATGTTGCCATCACCGGTTCGTAACATCCAACCCGGCTGCGGCGAAGCGCTGGCGCTGATCTCAGCGTCGATGTTTCCATCCCCCGTGCGTAAATCCAAAGAGTCGAACTTGCCACTGACATCGACATTGCCGTCATGAGTGTCGGCGTGCAGCACGCCTTCCACGCCATGCAGGCGCATGTCGCCGTCATTAGTATCCAGTTCCATCCGTCCCCTGACGTCCTGGACCCGCAGGTTGCCATCGCCGCTCCTCAACTTCAAGTCGGAATCGCGCGGCACCTGTACGAAAATATGGATCTCCTCAAAGCAGAAACCAATGCAGACATGATTCGGGCGATGCACCTTGATTTCAACCCGATTGCCCATTTGATTGCCGTTTATATTCATTTCCTTCATCTCGATGCCGCGGACCGTCACCCGCACGCTCACCTGTTCGATCGATCCCGGCGTGATCTCAACATCACCGTCATTCGTGTCCACCACGATTTCGGGCTTTCCGTTTACTGAATAATTGTGATTCCATTCCTCGGCGCGTAACGGAATGGCAACGGCGGTCACCAGCAGGACGGCGCCAATCATTAAATTGCGCACACATCACCTCCGGGTGGTCAGACGGTTACAAGTACGCGTTGGTGAGCAGGAAAGTTCCGAGCAGAATTAAGGTGTTAGATTACTGCGCCGACGCGGCCGGCTTTTCGAAGATTTTAGGATCGACCGTGGGATTGAGCTGGATGGTGGTGAACTGGACGCTGCTCGAATTCTGGCCGCCCTGCTTGTTGTCGCGATGGAACGGCAGATTCAAACCCTCTACGTTTTTCCAGTCGGAAAAAGCCGTTTCACCGTCCACCGGGCCGGAGCGGCCCATGGTCTTGTAAGTCTCGCGAACAACCTTTCCGCTGGCTGGATCGACGAACCAGCGCATCACTACGCCGGGGCCGGACACATCCACAATCTTGGTATCAACGTCTCCGGATTTTTCCGTTCCGGATGCAGTGAATGAGAATTCCGGGTCATTTTCATGCTGCGCGATATAGATGAGATCTCTATGCAGCTGCGCCATGGTCTCGCTTTTTTGCGATGGCGGCAGCTCCTGTGAACCCATTCCTTCAGCAGATGCGAATCCCAAATTCGGCGTCACCACAATCGACATGTTGCCCTGCGGCGTCTGCAGGTCCACTTTCATGCGGTCAGGAAACACGACTGTCGATTCGATCTGCATCGTTCCCTGCCCGGTGCCCTCGAGTTGCGTGACGCTGAAATCGGACTTGGTCGCTTTCACTGCCTGCAGGTTGGCTTCTCCGCCAAGCGCCTGCGTGACTTTTGCCGCAAGCGCTTTGCCCTCCGGATTCGAGCCTTTCTTCTCCGGCGCGACCGCCTCGCCTTGTTTTTCTCCCTTATCGCCGGGCGGAGGAGGAATGCTGATATCGACGTCGGTCACTGTTCCAAGCGAAGACAGTGGCTTGTCAAACTCTGCTGTGTTTCCCGCCACGAGAACAGCCAGTTGATCCTTATGCAGGTATTTTGCTGCGACGCGGGCCACATCCGCCGTCGTCACCTTATCGATTCCGGAACGATATTGCTCCAGAAAATCCGCCGGGTATCCATAGAACTCATACGCCATGCGTTCGCGTAACACCTTGTCCGGCGTATCGAAATTAAAAACGAACGCATTCAGGATTGCGTCCTTGGCGCGCTTGATCTCCTCGTCGGTGACTGGCTTGGTCTTCAACTCGTCAATCTGCTGATCGAGCGACTCGATCGCCTGAATTGTGCTCTGGCTCTTGGTTCCCATCACGAGTTGAATCATTCCTGGATGATCAAAGCGCGTGCCGATCCCACCTCCGACTGCATATGCCAAACCTTGTGCGGTGCGAATGCTTTGGATAAGTCGCGCTGAGAAGCCTCCCCCAAACGCTTCGTTGAAAACTTCAATTGCGTAGTAGTCAGGATTTCTCCGCGTGGTGCCCAGTCCGACCATGCGAATAGTGCTCTGATTCACATCTTCTTTCTTGACCAGGTAATAGCCGGGCTTTGCAGGCGTGAACTCAATATCAGGATCTTTGGCCGCTGGCCCCTTTGCCCAACCTCCAAAAGCCTCGCGCAACTTTGCTTCCATTTGCGCCGAGTCGAAATCCCCTACGAATCCAATAATGATGTTGTTGGGGTGAACATAAGTGTCGTGCCACCGCTGCAAGTCATCGCGCGTCACTGCGCCTACGGTGGCGTACTCGGGCACCCGCGCGTAAGGATTACTCGCGCCGTACGCCAACTTGGCTGCTTCGCGGCGCGCAATATCGCTGATTTCATCGTTACGCCGCGAGATTCCATCGAACGCTTCCCTTTTGGCCAAGTCGAGCTTGTCTTCCCGAAAACCAGGTTCGCGCATCAGGTCAGAAAAAACTTTAAAAACGTCATTGAAATCCGCTTTCAGACAGGACAGCGAAATAGTGGTCGAATCGGCGTTGCCGTCAGTCTCGACTTTGGCCGCTCGAACTTCCAGAAAATCGTCGAGCTGATCACCGGTCTGCGCTTTGGTGCCGCCCGTGCGCCACACTTCCCCGTATAGCGAGACCAGTCCGACCTTTGCGGCCGGCTCTGAGCGCGAACCACCCCGAATTCGGGCTACGCCGTCGATCAGAGGTAGCTCATGATCTTCCTGAAGGAAAATCACCATTCCATTCGGAAGCTCGATCCGTTTCGGCTCCTGGGGATGGAACGCGGGCAGCTGCGGTATCGGTATTTTGTTCCACTCTTGTGCAAAAAGTGAACTCGCGCACATGCAGCAAAGAATCAGCAGCAAAAGAGGAATACACCCAAAAACCTTCTTCATTGCGCACCTCCGTTGCCCGCGGTCGCAGTTTCTATGACGCCCACTGTCCTATTCGTCGGCACAAAGACCTGGTTCGCGACCCGCCTGATATCTGCCTTGGTTACGGCATCGATTCGATCCACAGTTCGGAACAGCTCCCGCCAGTCACCATAGAGCGTCTGATAAATAGCCAGGTCCTGCGCCAGGCCGTCGTTACTATCAAGCGCACGGATCAAGTTTGCCTTCGCTCGAGTCTTGACCATCTTCAATTCTTCATCTGTAATGTCTTCTTTTTTCAACCGCTCAACCTCTGCATGGATTGCATCGCTGACTTCTTTCGTCGTATGCCCCGGCATAGGCGTCGCAAAGAAGTAGAAGATGGTCGGATACTTCACCCCTGGGAAACCGGTACCGCCTTCGGCATCGGACGCGATCTTCTGATCGCGTACCAGTGCCCGGTAGAGCCGTGACGTTCGCCCATCTGATAGCAGGTCAGCCAGCGCGTCATAAACCGCATCATCCTTGTCTCGCACATCCGGTCGGTGATAGCCCTCGAGGTACATGGGTTGCGATCGTTCGTGCAATACCACGCGCCGCTCAGAATCCTGTGGCGGCTCGGTCGTCGTGCGCTCATCCGGCTTTTCGTGGGACGGAATCTTGCTGAAATATTTCTCGATCAGGTCCATCGTCTTCACCGGATCGACATCGCCTACCACAGCAACCACCATGTTCGAAGGTATGTAATAGCGGTCGAAGAACGCCTGCGCGTCTGTCGCCGAAAAACTGTTCAGATCAGAAAAATAGCCGACCGTCGGCCGATGATACGGATGGGCGGTGTACGCCACCGATAGGAATTGCTCGATCATTTTTCCTATCGGCGAACTGTCTGTGCGCATCCGCCGCTCTTCGATGACCACGTTCCGCTCCTTATAGAATTCGCGGAACACGGGATGCGTAAAGCGCGATGACTCTAAATACGCCCATAGCTCAAGCCGGTTAACCGGAAACGAAAAGTGATACTCGGTGTGGTCATCGCTGGTAGAGGCGTTCACATCTTCGCCGCCATTACTTTCGACGATCTCGCTGAACTGGTTAGGAATCACATACTGCTGCGCGGCCTTAATTGCGTCCTGCCAGGCTTGCTCAAGCTGCTTCAACTTCTGCTCGTCCCTGCCGACGGGTTTGTCGCGTTCGTGCAAGTAAGCTGAGTAGGCGTCTTCCACCTTTTGCAGGGCAACTTTCTCTTTGGCAAAGTCCTTCGTTCCGATCGTGTCTGTTCCCTTGAAGGCCTCGTGCTCGAACATGTGCGCCAGGCCGGTCTTGCCCATGGGGTCCTGCACCGAACCGGCGTCCACGTTCGTGTAGAAAGAAAAAACCGGTGCCGAGTCAGGCCTCTGAAGCACGATCGCTGTCAGGCCATTGGACAGCTTTTTGACCGTAACCCGTTTCTCGAAGGAAGCCAGATTCTGGCCGGTACAAAGGATGGATAGCGTCAGCAGAACAGCAAGGCACTTCAATGCGCGGTACATAGACCTCCAAAGCATGCAGGGGAACCAATCAGTTTTAGACGTGAAACTCGATTTGAAGTGAGCAGGTGGAGTTTTGTCAAATAATGGACATAAAAAGGCTTGCCCCACCAGGAACTTAGCTAATATACTTAGCTAATGAAGTATACGGTGCATCAAACTAAGACCAATCTTTCCCGACTGCTTGGAGAAGCCAGTGTTGGGAAGGAAGTGATAATTGCTCGCGACCAAGAGCCGGTCGCAAAGATCATTGCGATTGGTTCTGGTTTGAAAAAGCGTGTTCCCGGTCGGCTCGTAGGCAAAATTTCTGCATCCGATGATGCGTTTGCGCCTCTCAGCGACCGCGAGCTCAATGAACTCGGCTTCCCCCAGTGAAGCTCCTGCTCGATACCCAAGTCCTTTTCTGGTGGTACAGCGAACCATTGAGAGTGTCAAAGCGCGCAATCTCCTTAATGGAAGACTCCGAAAATGACGTTCTGGTTTCGGCGGCGGTAGCTTGGGAACTTGCGATCAAGTCTGCTATAGGGAAACTCGATGCTCTGTCACTCACGCTGGATCTTTCACGACTGCTTGCCGAGGACGGATTTTCTGAACTCCCAATCGGGATCAGCCAAGCGACTCGCGCGGGCTTGCTGCCGCTCCATCACCGCGATCCTTTCGATCGTTTGATAGTGGCTCAGGCTCAGGATCTCAATATTCCTATTCTTAGTAGCGATCGATTGCTTGACCTCTACGACGTGAATCGTCTCTGGTAGCCGGTCCCGATTCACTCGGTAAGCCGCTTCCGTTCACCCCCGCTTTTTCCCCTCCTGCTGCTAATTCCATGCATTTCTTGGGCTTACATTGACCAGAACGGCACTTTTCGATAGCCTTTTTGCAACCTTAAAGTGGGAAAAGTGTATCCTTTGAAGTAAGCCTTAATCAGGGAGAATACGTGTCTGAAAGCCAGAAAACCTTACTTTTGCTGAAGCCCCGTGGCTTCTGCGCAGGCGTGGTTCGCGCCATTGATATCGTTCGTATTGCCCTCGAGGCCTTCGGCCCGCCGATTTACGTCCGTAAAGAGATCGTGCACAACCGCTTCGTCGTCGAAGAACTCCAGGGTAAAGGCGCTATTTTCGTCGATTCCGTGGATGAAGTTCCCGCCGGTGAGCGCGTCATTTACAGCGCCCACGGCGTGTCTCCCGAGGTTCGACAATCCAGTAAAGACCGCAAGCTGCGCGTCATTGACGCCACTTGCCCTCTCGTGACCAAGGTCCACGTGGAGGCCGTCAAGTTTGCCAAAGAAGGCTACTCGTTGATTCTGATTGGCCATCGCGATCACGACGAAGTCATCGGCACCTTGGGCGAGGCTCCCACCGTAACGCAAGTCGTCGGATCGCCCGCACAAGTTGAAGCGCTCTCAGTTCCCGACCCCAACCGTGTCGCGTACCTCACGCAGACCACGCTTAGCCTCGACGAGGCCAAAGACATCATCGAAGCGCTGCGCCGCAAGTTCCCCAACATCAAAGGCCCGCACGCGCAGGACATCTGTTACGCAACTGAGAATCGTCAGGTCGCAGTGAAGCATGTCGCTTCCGACGCTGAACTGCTACTTGTAGTGGGTTCGGAAAACAGCTCGAACTCAAACCGGCTGGTGGAAGTCGCTCGCAACCTGGGAACCGGGTCGCATTTGATCGATAACTGTGAAGACATTCAGCCGGAGTGGCTGGAAGGAGTAAAGACGATTGCGCTGACTGCAGGGGCATCCGCTCCAGAATGCCTGGTCGAAGAAGTAGTCGAATTCCTGCGGACCAAAGGTTACAACAATCTCCAGGAGGTCGAAGTCATGCCGGAGAATGTTCGCTTCGGCTTGCCTCCGGAGATTGTAGAAGCAATTGCAGCGGCGCCTCCGGTGACCGCCTCGGCGAACTGACAAGGGCCACGTGGCGACGGCTGCCCTCGTAAGCCTGCCCTGAGCGACGCCGGGTCCGGCCGAGCGAACCTCGGCAGAGAGTTGACACAAAATATCGCGCGGCGACCACGAACTGAAAGGCACGACCTTTAGTCGTGCCGTGAGGACAAACAGAGAAAACGGCTTTAGCCGCCGAGGTCAACGTAGATAGCACTATATGGAAGATTTTTCCTCTACAAGCTCAACTTCCTCCGCTCCACAGCTTCGCTTTGGAAAAATTGACGATCTCTCTTCCCGCGTCGCCGCCGCAATCGGCGGGGCACGCAAATGGCTCTTCTCGCAACAACACGAAGACGGCTACTGGAGCGGCGAACTTGAAGCCGACACCACTCTCGAAGCCGATTACATCCTGATGCACGTGCTTCTCGGCACGGGCACAGCCGAACGTTTCCAGAAGTGCGCGAATTACATCCTCCGGGGTCAGAATGAAGACGGCGGCTGGCCTATCTACAACGGTGGCCCGTCGAACATCAGCGCGTCGGTGAAAGCGTACTTTGGCCTCAAGCTCGCGGGATACAAGCCTGAGCATCCCGCACTGCAACGCGCAAAGGCAAAGATTCTGGAGCTCGGTGGCGTCACCAAGGTCAATACTTTCACTAAAATTTATCTTTGCTTTCTCGGCCAGTACGACTACGACGCGGTGCCTGCAATTCCGCCCGAGATTGTTCTCTTTCCCAACTGGTTCTGGTTCAACATCTACGAGATTTCATCGTGGTCGCGCGCCATTCTGGTGCCGCTCTCAATCGTTTACGCCAAGAAGCCGTTCAAGAAAATTCCCGACGAGATGAACATCAACGAACTCTTTCTCGGCGGACGCGACAAATCTCGCATGCGCCTGGAATGGAGTCCGACACTCGTCTCCTGGCGGAATTTTTTTCTCGTGCTCGACCGCATGGTGCACTGGTTTGAAGCTGTTCACATTCGCCCGCTGCGCTGGCTGGCGTTGAAAAAGGCGAAGCAATGGATGTTGGCCAGATTCGAAATGTCCGACGGCCTGGGCGCAATCTATCCCGCAGTGCTCAATTCCATCATCGCCCTGCGCTGCCTCGGCTACTCGATGGACGATCCGCAAATGATTCGCGCCATGGATGAATTCGAGAAGCTGGGCATCGAAGAGGAAGACTCGTTCCGCATGCAGCCCTGCATGTCACCGGTTTGGGACACGGCCTACGCGCTCTTTGCACTCGGCGAAGCCGGAGTTCCTGCAACCGATCCGCGCATGATCAAAGCCGCGGACTGGACTCTGCAGAAACAGGTCCGCAACTCCGGCGACTGGGCGGTCAAGAACAAAAAGGGCAAGCCCGCCGGCTGGTACTTCGAATTCAACAATGAGTTCTATCCCGACGTAGACGACACTGCCATGGTCGCGCTCGGACTTTCCAAGGTCGAGCATCCGAATGGCCGCTACCAGGTCGAATCCGTGCAGCGCGCCATAGACTGGATCTTTTCCATGCAATGCAAAAACGGCGGCTGGGCTTCGTTCGACAAAGACAACGATCGCATGGTCTTCCAGCACATTCCTTTTGCCGATCACAATGCCATGCTCGATCCACCCACCGTGGACATCACGGGCCGCATTCTAGAAATGCTCGCCACTTACGGTTACGACAAGAACCACAAAGCCGTGAAGCGCGCGCTGAAGTTCATTCGCGATGAGCAGGAGCCGGACGGCTCCTGGTTTGGACGCTGGGGCGTGAACTATATTTACGGCACCATGCTGGTGCTGCGCGGCCTTGAAGCCATCGGCGTGGATCATCACGAGCCGCAGGTGCAGCAGGCGGCCGAATGGCTGCGCATGTTCCAGAATCCAGACGGTGGCTGGGGTGAAACGTGCGGTTCCTATGACGATCCCAATACCAAAGGCGTGGGCCCGAGCACGCCTTCGCAAACGGCGTGGGCTATCATGGGCCTCCTAGCCGCCAACGACACCCGCAGTGATTCCGTCGCGCGCGGCATCGCCTACCTGCTCAAAACCCAGCGCAAAGACGGCTCCTGGGACGAGCCCTTCTACACCGGCACCGGCTTCCCCCGCGTCTTCTACCTCATGTACCACTTGTACCGCGACTACTTCCCGCTGATCGCGCTGACGGCGTACAAGAAGGTGATGGAAGAGAAGGGATAGGGCTGCAGAGTACGAACCGTCGATCTGCTTATGGCGAATAAATAGCGAATGGTGCTACTATGATCGCGTATGCGCATCAAGCATGTTGACTTCCCACAGGAATTTCTAAGTGCGCAAAAGACGGTTCGCTAGTCATATTCGCAGGTGCCGGTGTCTCCATTCCACCTCGCTCTAATTACCCAAATTTCGAGTGTCTGGCGGAAGAGGTCGCTGAAGGGAATCTGATAAGAGATGAGAAGGAAACCATAGACCACTTCCTGGGACGGCTAACGGATCAAGGCGTACGAGTTCACGACATCGTTCATCGACGACTTTCCGACCCCGGAGCACGTGCACTCAGAGACTCCATTGCCGGGTGCCCCACTTCTCCCCGATTTTGGGGGAAGTGGGAACGACAGTGTTAGCAGCCGCAAAAATCAAAAGCCCCGCTAGTCAGGCGGGGCTCGGCAAATTGCCAGTCGGTACGCTACCCTTCAAGCGGAATCATTTGCGAATGCTTTTTTCGGCCGAGCGTCAGCCGTACACCAGGTCGGTGCTCTGTCCAACCTCGATAATATATCCGTCAGGATCGCGGATGTAGCAGCGCGTCTCGCCGTACTTCGGGATTGGCTCGGTGATGAACTCCGCTCCTCGACTTTTCCATAATTCATAGCACGCGTGAATATCCGCAACGCGGAAATTCATAAAGCTGTTGATGTGATTCGGGTCGGGAACGCTGAGAGTTACCGTCGGCTTGTCCGAGGTCGGCCCGCCTCCAACGTTCAGGATCATCCAGATATTCGCGAGCTGAAGGTATGCAGGCGCGTTGCCGTCACCCAGGCTGAGAATGCGAGCGCCGAAGGTCTTTTCGTAGTAGCGGGCCGACCGCTCGATATCGGCTACGGTGAGAAAATGCGCGATGCTGATCCCCTCTCGCGGGGGCATCTCATAGCTCTTCTGCTCGATTTGTACTTGTACGCTGCTCATTGACGACTCCAATTCTGATAACCCCATCACGCGCGAGGAGACATTCGCATCAGCAGTAGTCATTCTACTCGCTGATGGATCTGCGGTGATGGAACGTTCAAGAGCCAGCGCAAGAAAGCCTAAGGAATTTTGAGCGAGTCAGCGGCTGGACAAAATGCCGGAAATCAGAAAGGCGACCACCGCAACACTGTAGGCAATCTCGTACGGGGTCAGTGAAACCGCACCTTTATTGAACACATCTGGCGCCTTGGCGATTCCCGTCAAAGTTGTAAGCACAACAGTCGCCGTCCCCAGAGCGAGGAAAACAGGAGCTGCGTTTTTCATCGATCCAAAATACCGCATCCTGGACTTCAATATTAACAGGACATTCTTCGGCAATGTGCCCCGCGCCTTCGCCCGTTTTTGCGAGAAGGTAGGTTCGGCACATAAGCCCCTTTTGCATTGCGGGAGTAACGAAGTATCCGCATCGCCGGCTTCGGAGAGGCGACCGAGCTTAGCCCAGCACTTCAGTGCTGGGTAATCTGTGACTCGTCTACCCAGCCTGCCCGTCTAAAGGCGCCGCCAGCCGTCGCACCCGGCGCATCGTCACCCAATCGTATTCGTAAGCCGTCCCGCAAATGACGCATACCTGATAATCCTGCCCATGAGCGCTGTGAGGCCAGGAGAAGCGGTGAGGGCAGAGTGTCTGGAGAAACAAGGAGAAAAGCCTGCTTGCCATGGGCGATGGACTCCGCGATTCGCCGCGATACGCACGATCCCGAAAACGACCAGGCCATGCGGCGAGAACCGCTGCAAATTTACTGGTTCAGTGCCGTGACATTAGCACAGAACATTCGTGCGGCGGCTCACACCGTAGTCCAATCAGCGGCGGGAGAATGGTCGATACGTGCGCGCGCGCAGAGTTTCTATAGGCGGTAAGTGGTGGACTTTTCCCCGCCGACGGATCATTGCGGCTCAGCCAGAATCGCAACGTCGAGCTTTGAATAATACTTCTTCACGTCACTGGCGCCATACTTCTTGCGGAACTGATCAGCTACCGCCGCCACCTGTTTCGAATCAGAGATCGGAGCAGCTTTGAATTCGCCTTCTGCGCCCTTAGACTCAATTCGCATCTTCGGATTCTTGAGCACGTTCTTGTACCACTGTGTATCCGACCCCTGCACCGGCAGGAGGTTGAGCTTGTCGCTCTCCCAGACAAACCAGACCGGGATCGAGATACTCCGCCCTGACTTTCTACCTTTGACGGTTATCGTGATTTCACTGGACTGGGCGAGGCTTTCCTTCAATCGATCATTCCGGGTTGACGTTGGCATGCATGCTCCTTCTGTGCCCAACCGCGGATCTATCGCAGCATCTGCTGGAAAGTCGTTTTCAGACCTCTGCAGACGTTTCGATACCGGCTTTGATGCGCCGTCTTCAATCCATGTTTGCCGGACAGCTTGCGGCGACCCACTTGCCGGTATAGTTCGCATGGCCATTCATGGTTTGTCCGTTGCCGGTCATGACAATCGAGAACTCTCCGGTGCCATTTTCCGGGTCGCTGACATGAATGGAGCCGTGGACATCAGCCGTCATGCCGAATTCCTTGCCCATGTCGCACGATTTTCCCTGCACTTCCATATCGCTGCCGGTGGACTTCAAAACTGTCCAAACACATTTGTCCCTGGCGCCGTTTGCCCACGGGTTGCTGCTCAAGTCTTTCTCCTTCACGCACGACTTGTAGGACCTGGGCTGCCCATTTTTCATCGCTGCCGCATATTGCGGCGGAAGGCCGGTCCAGTTCACGACTTCGGTCATCTGCCAAAGCCCAGTCTTTACGTTCAGCGGACGCACGTCTCCCGCTGCTGTAGCGAGACAGGTCACCAGACAAACTGCTGCCACCACCATCACACGCTTCATATCCCCCTCCTATCAAAGGTCCAGAGCCAAAAACATAACTCTATATTTGAAAAAGTCAACCGGCAGTTCTCATGCCCAGCGGCCAGAACGCCCTATCGCAATGAATACCGCCAGCAGAAACAGCACCGACGTCATGATCGGCGGCTCGCGACGGCGTATGTGATACACGGTAGCCGAGAGCATAATGATCGCTAACCCGGCTGCTGCCCAAGCTGTGAGCCACGGCGCGACGTGAAACGCCATCGGCAAAATGATTCCCGCGGCGCCCGCTAACTCGGCAAAACCGAGAAATGTTATCTGCGCATGGCTCAGGCTGGTCGGACTACTCTTCTCTAACATCGCCCGGTATTTCTCATACGCGAGCAGCTTCATGCCGCCGGCTATGACAAACACGAAGGCCAGAATTCCCTGCATTATCCACAACGCTAAGTTCATCGGGCCCAAGCCGAACCCCTCATATCCGGAGGAAAATTTTTCTGCGGTACATCCAAAGCAGAATCGACCAGAAGATCAGCATCACGGCAAAACCATGAAGCACGGACTGGAATACGGATCCTGCGATCCCGAAAATACCGCCGACGTGCCGGTTCAGCGCGTCACCAACGAAGCCTGTCATCGTCCACGACATCACGTAAATCGCGATCGAATTCATTCCCACCACCACCAGCGGAAACGCCCATCGCCGCCATCCCTTCAATTCGATCAGCGCATAAAACGCCGCCAGGATCAGCACCACCCAGCCGCCACTGTACAAGGTGTACGACGAAGTCCATACCCGCTTCACGATCGGACAGATCCCCGCCCACTGGAACGCGAGCCCGAGCAGCAGCAACGCAAGCCCAGCTATCCACATTCCTCGCAGCTTGTGTTCTTTTGAACGGCTACTCTTGAGCCACTCTCCCGTTAGCAATCCCAGAATCATCGTGGCCAGAGTGGGAATAAAGCTCAGCGTTGACCAGCCGCCTTCGTTAAATACAAAAGGGCGCTCGCGGGGAAAGAGGTTGAGAAACCAGACATCGAATGCCCAGGAAACATTGGAATTCTTGTTCCAATGAGCGAGGAATCCGGTGTAATTGTGCTCCCAATTGTGCGGAACTCCGACGCTCGGGTAGTCAAAGCTGGCGGGCGGTACGGGATACAGCGCAAAAACCGCCCAAAATAAAATCAAAATCAACACCAGCGTCAGCACTTGGGTTCGCACGCGCGTGAATCCCAACAGAAATAAGAAGACGTAGCCCAGCCCGATCTGCGTAAGCGTATCTTCGAATGTGAAATAGGTCTGATTCGAATGCAATGAACGAAGAAAAATTCCCAGAAAAATCAGCAGTACCGCCCGCCAGGCCGCGTGGGCTACCATCACACCGAAGCTTTGACCTTTCCTTCGCCGGCTCGCGATCGAGAAAGGCAGCGCCGCGCCCACCAGAAACGAAAACGCAGGTTGGATAAGATCGTGCAGCGAACACCCCTGCCACTCCACGTGCTCGGTATTGAACCCAACGATCCTCCAAAACAAGCTGTGCGGAAAGGCCTGGGCAACCACTGGCAGGCGCATCACCTCCGCCAGCATGAGCACCATCACCAGACCGCGAAATGCATCGAGCGAAACGAGACGGGTGCTCGGTTCGGTTCTGGCTTCAGCCGTGGCAACCGTAGTTGCTGCCGGTTTTTCGAGTTGTGCCGATTCAACCATAGCCGCCGATCCTTGATCAGCAAAAGTAAACTGGGCTATCAGCTTGTCGCGAACCCGGAACTCGAAGGAGTGTTCCAGTGCCCGCGCGTAAAATCCGGAAATTTCTGCGGCGCCCCGCGTGCAGCCACGGAAGCTTCACTTAACGGCGTCGGCGCGCTCCAGGCAGCGGCGTCATAAACGTTGATGTCCGGAGGCAGGCCGCGTTTCAGGCAATCCATGATCCGGTAGTTCATCACATAATCCATGCCGCCATGGCCGCCGGTCTTGCGCGCCATCTCACCATTCGTCTTCCACAGTGGATGCTCATATTTTTCCTTGAACGTGTCAATTGTTTGCCACTCTTCGTCCTTCTGCCCATCCACGAATATGCGCGGCGGATAATCTGCAAAGGCCCCCTTCGTGCCTGATATTGAGTTGAGTCGGCTATATGGCCGTGGATTAACAACGTCATGCTGCAGCAGAATGGTCTGGCCCTTTTCCGTCTTAATGATGCTGGTGTTCATGTCCCCACAGATGTATTTCTCATGCCGCTTCGGATCGCCTTCGGGGAAATTTGCTTTCACATACTCGCTCAGCGAAGCCTCGGGCGAACTCACCGACACCATGTAGTCGAACCGGTTTCCACGATGAATATCCAAATAATGAGCAACAGGACCCAGGCCGTGCGTCGGATATAAATTCCCATTCCGCTTCATATGCGGAAACCGCCGCCACAGCCCCTCGCTCTCATTCGCCGTCAGAATTTTACGTAAGTCATGCAGGTACGCTCCTTCCGCGTGCGTCACTTGCCCAAACACTCCATCTTTGATCATGGCCAGAACCATCAATTCTGTTTCCCCATAGCAGCAGTTTTCGAGAATCAGGCAGTGCTTCCGTGTGGCTTCCGACGTGTGAACAACTTCCCAGCATTCCTCGAGGTTCGTGCAGGCAGGCACCTCGACGGCCGCATGCTTTCCATTTTTCATGACATTGACCGCCATGGGCACATGCCAGTTCCACGGCGTCGCGATGTAAACGATATCGAGATCCAGCTGAGTAAGGTTCTTGAAGTCCCAATCGCCTTTGCTGAAGCCCTTGGGCTCTGGCTGCCCCGCATCCGTGACCGCCTTCTGAGCATGCGCCACTTTTTCCGGCACCAGATCGCAAATCGCGTTGATCTCGACATTCTCCACCGCGAGCAGGTCCCGCAGCAGACTGCTGCCGCGCCCACCCACTCCGATAATTCCGAGGCGCACTCGTTCTCGTGGTTCGAAGGGAACGCCCATCATGGTGGCGCTCACATTTTTGTTTGCCTCTTGCTTGGCATCGGCATTGAGCTCTGGGCTAAGAATGTCATTAACCACCACGAGGCCCGCACTGCCGATTGCGGTGCGTTTCAGAAAATTCCGGCGTGAAATCTCTTTTGATTCTTCTTCGATAGACATGTATGTTCCCCCAGGACCTAAGCGGATGATTCTATGCATTCGTGGCTGCGGCCTCAATGGTGAAATTGAAATATCGACGCGCCCTACATAGAACAGAGGAAATACCAGCAAGCACCGCTCCCAACGGTTCTGTTAGTCGATGACCATGATTTGCCGAATCCTGCATCCAGCAAATTAGAAGTGCTGCGCTGGGTCAAGGCTCGGAAAAGAATGGACTGCTCCCGTTCCCAATTCTGCAATTGCCGAATTGGTAACTATTTGCCATAATCATCTGGCTCTGGCTTTGTGTGGGTGTCGGCGTTGCTTCGTCCAGGTTCGCGGGCGGAGATGCCCGTGCCACACGCAATGGCCTATGAAGTTCATCGCTCGTATTTTTAATCCGACGAATAACCGGCGGTTGAACGAGCTGCTCGGTTTTCTCCTGTGCGTCTCCGCGCTTCTCCTCTTCCTTGCACTGGCTTCTTATTCTCCCCTTGACCCGTCGCTCAACAGCGCCTCGGTGCTGACCGGTTCACGCGTGGCACGAAACTGGATCGGCATTGTAGGCGCCTTCGGCTCCGACCTGTTGTGGCAATTCTTTGGAGTGACGGCTTTCTTATTGCCGGTGTTTGCGCTTGGCTTGGGCCTTCGTTGGTTCCGGTCTTTGAAAGTGGTCTCGCCTTCGGCCAAGCTCCTGGGCGGAATCTGGCTCCTGATGTTCGTCCCAGCGCTGCTTGCGCTTCTGCCAGGGCACACGCGGTGGCTCGGTATTCCGGTAGAAGGTCTCCTGGGAAGGGTTCTCGGCGACGTGTTGATCCATTACTTCAATCTCGCCGGCGCGTACATTGTTGCAACCAGCATGCTGGCGGTTGCGCTCTTTTTTTGCACGGCGTTTTCATTTACCCAGGCACGGGTGTGGGCTGCAACCAGATTTGCGTTTGTCATTGCCTGGCGTGACCGCGTGAGGGAATGGCAAGACGCCCGCGCCCGCCAGAGAATGCAGAAGGAACTTGAAAAGCGGCGTGCATCACCGAAGCCTGCCATTCAGACGCAGGTCATTCCAGCACGGGCGGCGGCCCCGAGCCCGGTCCAGGAAAGGCCTGCCGAGGCGAGGCGAACCGGGATCGAGAGATTTGCGGAAGATGAAGAAAATCGGGCAGACTTGGAAAACCGCTCCGACATGACCGAAGGCACCCGCGCCACACCGGCTGCGGCGACCGTCGAGGTCACGGAACGCGCCGATACTGCTCAGAAACACAAGACCACGCTGCCGCGCGTGACCGGCGGCTTCAAACTCCCGCCCAGCAGTTTGTTGCACCGGCCGGACGAGCAACAGGCAGTGGATGCCGACGAACTGAAACTCCTGGCTCAGGTATTGACCGAAAAGTATGCCGAGTTCGGCGTGCACGGACAGGTTACCCAGATCAATCCCGGTCCCGTCGTCACCACCTTCGAGTTCAAGCCGGAGGCGGGAATCAAATACAGCCGCATCACAGGACTGACCGACGATCTCTGCCTCGCCCTCAAAGCCGAGAGCATTCTGGTCGAGCGCATGGCCGGAAAAAGCACGGTTGGAATTCAAGTGCCGAATCGCGAGCGCGAAATTATCTGGCTGCGCGAAAACATCGAATCGTCAGAATTCTTCGGGACGAAATCAAAGCTGACGCTGGCCATGGGTAAGGACATCAACGGCAGAATCGTTACTGCCGACCTCGGCGGCATGCCCCACCTGCTGATCGCCGGATCAACCGGGACCGGCAAGAGCGTGGCCATCAACGCCATGATCATGTCGATCCTTTATAAGGCGACGCCCGAGCAGGTTCGCCTCGTCTTGGTTGATCCCAAGCGTCTGGAGCTTGGAAACTATGAGGGAGTGCCGCATCTGCACACGCCCATCATCACCGAACCCAAGCTGGCTGCGAATGCCTTGCGCAACGCCGTCCGCGAAATGGAGCGCCGGCTGAAACTGCTGGCCCAAAAAGGCGTACGCAACATCGATCAATACAACCGGCTGTTCGACGACGGCGACAC
>DATJHT010000085.1:0-38686 GCA_035493765.1 Terriglobales bacterium | reverse complement strand
TCGCAACCACCTTCGCGAGGTATGCCGTGCCAATTTCCGCTGTGGACTCAGTAACCCCTGCCATTGACCACACAAAAGAGCAATTGTTCCGCCCTTTCCGCTTTGGCCAGTGGACACGGCTCGCTTTCGTGGGTCTATTCGCCGGAGAAATCGGATCGGGAGGCGGGTGTAATTTTCACGTGCCCAGCTCAACAGGGACACATCACCGCAATTTGATGGCTTTCCCCGCCTGGGACCCGGCGCTTCTGGTTCCCCTCATACTGATCGCTGTCATTGTCGTTCCTGTGCTCTGGCTGTTGTTCATCTACATCAATAGCCGGATGCGCTTCGTTCTGTTTGATTCCGTAATCGCCAAAAAATGTGAGGTTCGACAGATGTGGCGGGAGCGGGGCGGACCAGCGCTGCAGTATTTTGTCTGGCAAATTGCTTTTTCCGCAGTGAGTTTGGGAGCGATGGTTCTATTCATCGGATTGCCCGCGTTGACTGCTTTTGCGCTGGGATGGTTCTCGGCCCCGCGCGAGCATCTGGCGGGGTTGATTCTCGGTGGCATTGCCGTCTTCTTCTTATTCATGGGTATGATGCTGCTCGTCCTGCTGATACACGTGTTCACCAAAGATTTTGTAGTGCCGCAAATGGCGCTCGAAGGCATTTCCGCGTTCGAGGCTTGGCGAAGGCTGCTGAGGCTGGTTGATTCCGAACGATCGCGGTACGCCGGCTACGCAGGAATGAAGCTGATTCTGTCAATCGGCGCAGCGTTTGCCGTGGGCATTGCGGCAATTATTCTCATCATTGCAGTGTTGCTTCCGATTGGAGGGCTGGGCTTTATCTCCGTCCTGCTCGGGCAAGGAGCGGGGCTTACCTGGAATGTATTCACCATCACGTTGGCCGTGGTGGCAGGTTCAATAGTTCTGCTGTTCCTGCTGTATGGGGTTTCGTTGATCTCTGTGCCGGTCATTGTATTTTTTCCGGCTTATTCCATTCAGTTCTTTTCGGCGCGCTACGCGCCGCTGGCGCGGCTCATATATCCCGCGCCGCCGATTCCTCCTGCGGGGCCACCGTCTGTTCCGGCGATTTAATTTTGGTTTCCGTGGGAATGTTGTTAGAGCCTGCCGGGACTGCTTGCTGCGCTGGCCTTTAGGCCTTTCAGCGCAATTCCACCGATTACCAAGACGGCTATCAGCATCGCTGCCCAAAGGACCCAGCCGTGGCGTTCCGACCATGGCCTGTCGTCCGGCCTGCCACGGAACTGGGCATTCGCTTCGGCAGAGCCAAGCTGCGCCACAGTTGCGTCGGGACTGGCTTGGAAAAATTTCTGATAGTCATAGGACGGCGCGTCGAGCTTGGCGTCGCCGTAATACAGGCGCAAAGCCGACCTGCCACGCGGATCAAAATAAATCCGTCTCTGGAATGACAGCAACTGGATACGCGAGATGGGTAGCGGAGCATCGTCGCCGTTTTCAACGATGACCCGCACCTTTTTTGCGATTCGTGGGTAGCCATCAATCGCAAGGTCTTCGTTTGAAACCGTCTCGCCTCCGCGTTTCACAAATACTCGGCTGATGGAGCCGCTCTGGAGTTCGCTTCCCTTTTCGTCGGTGATAAGCACCGTGCGGCTGAAGTTCCGGCCGCTTTCCGACGGGCCAGATCCAGAACCTACACTGAAAGCAACGCGCTCCAGCGGCATGCCATCGCTCAACGCGCAATCAAACGTGCTCTGCTTCTCCAACCCGGGCACTGGTCCACAGCTGCCCGCCTCGGACCACGCTGCCTTGGTCTCAGAAAAGTTCGAGAGATAAGCGCCCTTTACTTGATCGGGACGAATGCCCGGTGCGAGCCGCACGTGAAGATAGGGGAAACTGGCAACTGCAAATTTTAGGTTTGAATTCGCTCCCAGGCCTTCGGCGGTGAAATCGTAAAGAGTGCTGCTACCCAGATTCACTCCGGAGCGATCGTTCAATGCCCTGCGGCCGTCAACCTGCGCATGGTTGATAAAGTTCTTTGTGCCCAGTTGCAGGCGAACCTGGTCGTATTCCGACAACGCGCTGACGTCGAGATCGAATTCGGTGTGTCCGCCGACACTGCCCAGGTTCAGCACCTTCGCAGACGTTTCTTCAGTAGAACTGCCGCCGCTCTGCTTTACCAGAGCATAAGGGAGCTGCGAATCACCGTCGTAAAGACGAACGTCGGCAAGATCGGGCCTTGAAAATTTCCAAACGTCGGCATCAACGATCAGGTAGTCTTGCGTGGCCGGAGCATCGGCGGTCACTGTCCGGGAGCGCGCAAAGTAGGGGATCGCAGCATCGTAGGCCGCAGCAGCCGCCGAGAGAGCCAGCACGGTAGCGACCGCCTTATATCTCACGCGCCGACCTCAGGCGTCTTGGGAGAGGACAACTTCAGCCAGTCACGCTGATAGGCAAACGAAACCGCGAGCAACAGCACTCCCAGGACAATAAAACTGAGTATCCGGTAAACCCGGTCGAGCTGCGAAGTGTCATATATAAAGACTTTTGCTGTCGTGGCCGCAATCAGCACCAGCCCTTGCCAGCGCACGAATGCCGAACTTCTCCAGAAGCCCACGATCATCAGCATCGCACCGTAGCCCATATACAAGGCCGAATAAGTAAAGTCCCGAGCGATCTCGATGGACCGAATCTCCGTCCAATGCTGCGCTCGCCAGGCTCCAGGTGCGGGCAAAGTTGCTGATATTTCCTGTGAATAGTAATCGGCGACCTCGCGGCTCAAAGCAATCAGCGCAAGCGCATTCATGGCGATGAGCGCAACCGCGGCAATAATTTTCGCATTCTCATCCTCGCGTTTCGATGCCAAGTACGCCGCGAACGCAAGCACCGCTACGGCAACCGCAAAGACCGCCATGCGCATATTGAAGACGAGCTGCGCCGAGACGAAATTGTCCAGAAAGAGTAGCCGCCCGGTCCCAAGCACAATTGCCGTCAGCGCGAACACTCCCAGCAGATCAGATTTGATGCGGTCGGCTACCCACAAGAGCACGCCCGCTTCGACGAACCAGCCTATGGTGATCCAGTGTGCTTCCAGGCGAATGGGGATCGCGACCGTAATCAGCCCGATGGCCAGCGCCAGATGCATCATCTTCAAATTGTGCTCCGCGGCTGAATCCGCGCTCTTCCGCCGCATGCGATTCAGTTGCAGATAGACCAGCGCCAGCGCAAGCGAGAACCATGCCATCGCCGTCGAACTGATCTCGTTGATCATGGCGTAAGCTTGAAAAAAGTACGTAGCGCCATTCGCCAGCGCAAAAAGCAAAGGGATCGTTCCTTCGCCGTGTTCCTGACGCAACATGAAGAGTGGCGCCGCCGCAAAGACGGCAAAGAACAGGGTTGCGAAGGTCAGGGTCAACTCAAATTGGCTGCGGTTGTAAAATTCGCCGTACCAGCCGATATACAAAGCCAACGTTCCTGCAAAACCAAGCCAAAGCAGGCGCCGCCAAGGTTTGAACGCAACCAGGGCAAGGATTCCAAGATCGAGCAGGAGCACATATGAAAACAGCGCGATCTCGCGATTCACCCCGGTAGAGAGCAACACTGGAGTTGAAAAACCGCCGGTGATGGCAAATACCGCGAGAATTTCGGCGTCCTGCGTGATCGCCATTGCGCAAGTCGCGGCCGTGACGACCAGCATGCACGCGAACACTACGCCCGACGGCATCAGGTGATAAACCTGAAATGCCGCCCACAAGGACAAATACAGCACGCCGATGCCGACCGCTTTCAGTGAATACGAGAACACGTTGTATCCGCGGGTGCGGAAGCGCTCGCTCCACAGCATGACCGCGATGCCCGAAATCAGACCGATCGCGATCCGACCAGTCGGACCGATCCAGCCATTGTCAAAGGCAAGTTTTAGGAAATAGGAAACACCAATAAGGACTGCCGCAATGCCAATGCGATTCAGCCAGTGCGAACCGATTCGCGACTCAAGATCAGAGTTCGCGGCGGCAGATGGCCAAAGGGGCGTGGGTTCAGAATGTGGCGGCGCGGTAGAAGTTTGCGCCGACAGCGGCACCGATGAGGCTGCGGAGATTTCCGGCTGCGAGATAACCGGCGGCTGCAATGGCTCTGCTTTCATCAGCGGGGCCGCCGGCTCAGCCGGCGCAACTCGGAGAAGTCCCTCGAGCCGATGAACACGCGAGGTGAGCTCACGTACCTGTTCCAGCAGGAGATTGAAATCCTGTTGCGAAATTTCCAAAAATTCCCCTAAGCGACGCTGGGCACGATTATGCGCGAAATGAGGGTCCTTTTCATCTGTTTTCTTGGAAAGAGGAACAATCGTCAACACAGCTGCCGGTCTTAAAAATCGCGGATGCGAATCGTCGGAGCTAATGGTGCCGAAGAAGGGACTCGAACCCCCACACCCTTGCGGGTACATGGACCTGAACCATGCGCGTCTGCCAATTCCGCCACTTCGGCAAGTGACTATTTCTGAAAGGCGGCCACGACCACCTTGATGGAAGAGACTACGACATCTATTCTACAAGGCGAGTGCTTGCTGTCAAACCTCGGCGCAATTTTCGCCGACCCGAATTGCTGGTGACCATGCCGAAGAAACGTGCCGTTCCGTCTCGCCCGACCCAGGCCGGGAAAAAAGATGAATTCACAGAATTGCGCATGCTCGCGCATGATCTCAGCAATTCGCTCGAGGCCATTCTGCAGGCGTCTTACCTGCTGGGGCAGGCGAAGCTGGATGAATCCAGCCGGCGCTGGGCTGAGTTAATCGACTTGTCCTCGCAGCAGGCGGCGCGCATCAATCGCGAGATTCGCAAACATCTGCGCGCGCTCAGCGAAGATTGAGACTGCCGGCGAACCCACGCGCGGGCCAACTCATCTACAATACAGAACTCACAACGAATTTTTTCTCCAAGGAGAACGACGATGGATCGTAAAGCAAGCGCAGTGTGGAAAGGCGGGCTCAAGGATGGCAAAGGCGAGTTTTCGGCGCCGAGTGGAGTATTTTCGCATGTGCCCTACTCATTCAAAACGCGATTCGAGGATGCACCCGGAACTAACCCCGAGGAATTAATCGCCGCCGCTCACGCCGCATGTTTCTCGATGGCTCTGTCCGCGCAGCTTGGAGCCGCGAACCTGACTCCTGAAAGCATCAATACGACGGCAAATCTGAAAATGGAAAAACTGGACGCCGGTTGGGCGATTACAAGCATTCACCTGGACGTGAACGCAAAAATTCCTGATGCGGATGAAGCTGGATTTCAAAAGGCAGCGGAGAACGCCAAAGCAGGATGCCCGGTTTCAAAAGTCCTGAACGCGAAGATCACCATGAGCGCACGCCTCGAGCACTGATATCCGGGGTGTGTACGGCCACTCAGCAGATTTATCAATAAAAATCTGAGCAGCTCAGGTAGTAGCCACACTGTGGACACTTGAGCTTGCAGCGATGATCAACGAGCTTCGCAGAACAGTTCGGACAGAAGCTCGACGGGTCGGGAAGAACTCTCTTTTCGGATTCCTGAGAAAGGCGGGTAAGGCGGTCGTTGACGCCAGTGCTGATGAAGTCCATCAGCTTCATCTTAATCACGTCTGCAAATAAAAAAGAGAGCCTTCGCAGGCTCTCTTTCGCTTCCCGCCAGTGTCAGAATCCGGGCATGAACGAATACCCGATAGAAACCGCGAACCGCGATGCATTCACTTTGTTGAACTCGAAATTATTGTGTATCACATAGTAGTGAGCTTCGGGACGAATAAAAGCATGTCCCCAGAAGTAGTAGCGAATATCGGCTCCAAGGTGAAACGCGAAGTGATTGCTACTGACATAGTTCGTGCAGCCGGAAAACGATCCGCAGCTGTAGTAAGGCGTATAGAACCGCAGATCTTCGCCGCCGATTCCGGCCATCACGTCGGCACCAACCTTCTTCTGAAAGGTCCTGCCATAGACCGCATTGAAGTCGTAAATAATTGGCCGGTAGGGCTGCGCGAAAAATGCACTGCCATTGGAAAACCCGTAAACCGCCTGCCGCGCCCGCCACGCGACTTCGCCGCCAAAACCGATGTGATGTTTTAACAAGAAAATTCCGCTGAAGCTAGGATAGAGCCCTCCGCTCAACGATGGAAATGTACCGGAAGAGTTGGCAGTGGCACCAGGCGCTACGAGAGTGCCAAAGCCAAACGCGCCATGGAACTCCTGCGCTTGCAGGCTGACGGCAAACAAAAGGGCGAAACCGAAGGCAAGTGAGATCAGTGACTTTCTCAAGAGAATCTCCTGTAAAGCTTTTCTACCTGCTCGATACAGCAACCCGCATTTGCAATTATAGTTGTGTCGCGAGTGCCCAGAAAAAACTCGCACGCACCAGAGCCTCATCAGACACCCTGCGAGTTGGATGTTGACAATTGGAATTTTGTTATCCCGATGGCTTTGATCCTTCTGACCCGCATTCGGATTGCATATTTTTGTAAATTCCACCGCCCTTTTCCAGATCCTCATTCTTGAATATGGCTTTGGCTACCGCGTCGAATTCCGCACAGGAGAAGCTTGGGACCACCGCCTCGGCTCCTGCCAGCAACAGTTGCTGGCGTAAGCCGTTCGAAGCCACCCCGATACAGCGCATACCGGCGGACTTTGCCGCCTCCACCCCCGCCCGGGCGTCGTCGAACGCCATGGCAAACTGAGGCGAGATTTCCAGCCGTTTGCACGCCAGGCGGTAGACAGCCGGATGAGGCTTTCCCTGTTCCACATCGCTGGCGGTCACTACCGCGTCAAAACAGCCGCCCAAACCTAGCCTTTCGATGGTCGCAAATGTGCGGATCTCGCTCGCCGAAGTTGCGACCGCGAGTGACAATCCCCGTTTTATCAGGTTGTCCAGGAGCTGCAGAACCCCGGGGACGGGCTCAATCTGATGTTCCAGGCACCTGAAAAAGTCGTCTTTGCGGCGACCGCATTCCTGCAATTCCGAGGCTGGCAGATCCCCTAAGAACCGCCTTAGGATTTCCGACCTGGTACGTCCTTCGAGAATGAAGGCCAGTTCGTTATCAGACACTTCCACGCCTTGGTCACGCAAGAATTCCCGCCACGCTTTTCGGTGGGCCGAATGGCTGTTGATCAGGACGCCATCCATGTCGAAAACAAACGCCCGAAGTTCCTTTTTCATTTCGTGCTGGCGCTTTCCCTCAGGCCCGAGCGAATGCCCGGCCACGTTTTCTGCGCCAGTTCATAATTCTCGAGAGTTCCAATATCTAAGAGAAACTCAGAGATGTGATAGGCGCGCATCTTGCCAACCAATCGCGGCAGTACGTCAAACGCAATGTCAGCGCCGGGTTTGTCGGGGATCGCTTCAATCAAATTAGGCGTGCCGATCATCACTCCGGCGAATGCAAGGTTCCCGCGCGGGTGCGCCGGCTTCTCTTCGAAATCGACTACCACGCCCGTATCATCCAAGGTCGCAATACCGCAGCGTTCCGGATCGGACACCGAATAGACGCCCAACGTCGCGACCGAATCCTCCGCGTGAGCGCGTGACATTGCGTTCAAGTCGGCAGAAGTGAGAACGTCGGCATAAAAAATCCAGAATCGGTCTTCGCCTTCAACCCAGGCCCGGTTTGCACGCAACGTTCCCGCACTACCGAACAGCTTCTTCTCCTCGACGACTTTCACCTGCACCCCATCCCTCCAACGGTGAACAAAGTCAGTAACCGCTGCAGCATGGGCGTGCGTGTTCACGAGTACCTCAGAGACCCCGTAGCGGCGGCACAATAAAAGCCATATTTCCAGCATCGGCACGCCTTTTACGGGTAGCAGGCATTTCGGAACCGAGTCAGTATAGGGGCGAAGGCGCGTGCCATGACCTGCGGCGAGTAGGAATGCCTTCATGCTTGGGAAGCAACCGGTACGAATGTCCAGCGCGAGGCACTGTGCTCGTCGTTGTCAATGAAAGGATCGTTTACCAGCACCTGGGCGCCCTGGAAATCAAAATTGAATGTCATCTCTTTCAATCCTTCCGCGAGCAGAGCCTGGCGAACGCGCTCCTGACGTGGGGGTTCGCAGAACAACAATAAAAATCCGCCACCGCCTGCGCCGGTAATCTTTCCCCCCAGCGCGCCCGAACGGATGGCAAGGTCGTAAAGGGCATCGATTCGCGAATTCGATATTCGCGGGGAGACGCGCTTCTTGGCATGCCAGGATTCATTCAACATGGCCGCGAAGCCCAGCAGATCGCCGGCATGGAGTGCCTCGCACATCCTGTAGGCAAGCGCCTTAATTTCGTGCAACGCCTCGACAGATTTTCCCGTACCACGCTCGGTCGATTGCTCCTGCTCCGCAAGTATGTTCCACGAATGGTGGGCGGCGCCGGTGAAGAAGAGAAGCAGATTGTTCTGAAATTCATTGATGAAGGAATGATTCAGCGTGAGCGACTCTACCCGCGTCTCACCATCTCGAAGAAACTCAAAAAAGTTCAGCCCTCCGAAAGCGGCCGCGTATTCATCCTGCTTGCCTACGTGCCGGCCGAGGACGTTGCGGGCAACGTGGAAAGCGCGTTCCGCCAAAGCCTGCTTGGAAAGCGGCATGTGGAGATAACTGGTCAGGGTCTTAACAACGTTGACGCAAACGCTGGCCGAGGAGCCAAGTCCAGTGCCTGGAGGAATTTCCGAAGCCAGAAACAGATCAACATTAACTTCGCGGCCCAGATCCTTCAGAACGGCCACAGGAATTTCGAGTCCGCTATTCTGAATCTCCAGCCCGGTAAACTCACGCCAGCTTTCGCATATCCGCAAGTCGGAGGAGATAATCTGAATGCACTGGTCAGTGCGAGTACCCAGGATGGTATAGAAGTATTTGTTAATGGCAGCGCTCAACACGACGCCACCATGTTGCTGGTAATAAGCCGGCAGATCGGTGCCGCCGCCGCCGAAGCTAATCCGCACTGGGCTGCGTACGATGAGCATCTGACAAAATGTCCCCTGTGGCTTGGGGTTTCCAGTTCACGTCAAAGGCGCCGCGTTTTCGCGCCGAGAATACTCTCAGCAGCAGCGTCCAGATGGTTTGCAGCAAAAGCGAGATGTCCCACAACAAATAAGGATTAATCGCGTATTGCAAGTCGAAACGCGTTTTTTGCTCCGATGAACTGTATTCCCGGAGTCCGTGAACTTGCGCAAGTCCTGTCATCCCCGGCTTTACCTTAAGCCTGCGTTGCTGCCACTCCGAATATTGACTGGTGCGCACCAAAGGATCAGGCCTCGGTCCCACCAAGCTCATCTGCCCCTTGAGCACGTTCCACAGTTGCGGCAATTCAGTAATGCTCATCTGGTCCAAAAGGAACTCGAAACCGGAACTCGAACGCACGGGCCGATCCACATTCAACCGCAGCATTTGGAAAGGATGACCGTATTGTCCGCAGCGAGTCTCGCGGCGAACTGCTTTTCGCTTCCTGAGCCACAAAATCGCACAGAATGGCGACAGGAAGATCCAGGACGGCAGGAGAAGCGTCGTGGCGGTAAGCAGATCCATGACGCGCTTCAGCACCACATATCGGCGCCTCAGGCCAGGATCGCGCAACTGGACCAACGGCAACTCATCCACGATTACGAGGTTCGGACGCGATGCATAAAGTTCATATGATTGAGGCACCAATGTGGTGTCGACACCCATGTCACGAATCCGCCCAATCAGTGTGCGTATTTCCGGCGTCAGCGGCTGCGCCAGCGCGAGTATAACTTCGTCGATGTTCTCGGTGCGGAGCAAATCGAAAATGTCGAGCGTGGAAAGCTGCGCCGCTCTCGCTGGCTCAAGCCCCGGCACCATGAGCTCGTCGGAGTCCTGGTTGGGAAACAACATGCCCACAACTTTGCACAGCATTTCAGGATGAAGTTCAATCTTGGATGCAACTTCCTGAGCGACACGTCCGCTTCCAACAATTACGACACGCCATACGTCGCCGTCTTCATGCCTCCACCGAAGCATCAAGCGGGCCAGGCATCTCACTCCCAGGAACCCACCGACCAGTAGAAGCGTGAAGTAGCTCAATGCCAATCGGGAAACGTAGCTTCGCATTAGGTAACCCAACGCGAGCAGCACCGCAAATGTGCACGCGGTTCCTAATAGCAGGTGCGAGAATACAGCGGAGAGCTTCCACCCTCCACGAAACCCGTCCAGTTGCATCAGCGCCGATAGCGCGATCCAGATAAAACATGCGGCAATCACGAAGGGCAATAGGGCATGGATTGAAACTCGTTCATCGGGGTCCCAGGTCAGACCGAATCGCAATAGATCGGCGCCAAGAAAGGCCACTCCTATCCATGCCAGGTCGGCGACCAGAATCCAAACTTCCAACTTTCGAGTATTCATCAACGTGCCGTTCTAGAAACCAGTCTGGGGCCCGCGGTGTAAACGGTTGGACGATGGGTGAGGTTGTCACGAAGGCAGGTAAATAACGAGTGCGCAACACAAAGCTGCAGGTCCTCAATTATTTGCATGTTGTCGCAAGGGACAATGATGCATTCATCGCACATCGCCCTCATCCGGCCACCAGAAAATCCCGTAAGTCCTACCGTAATACTGCCGCATTTCTTAGCGACTCTTAAAGCTTTGATCACGTTTGGGGAGTTGCCACTCGCGCTGATGGCGAACGCAACATCTCCCGGCGCAGCAAAATTGGACAACTGCTCGGCGAAAATGTCCTCATAGTTCGAGTCGTTCGCCCAGGCGGTCATTAACGGAACGTTATCGGTCAGGGCCATCACCCGAAAACGCTGGCTGGAGCCATTGATCGTGCCCTTGCTGAGGTCGCATGCAAAATGTGACGCCAGAGCGGCGCTGCCCCCGTTACCGAACACGAACACCGTCCGCTGCCGGTCGTAAGCTCGCACCAGCACGTTGGTTACGTTCTCCACGTGATCGAAAGGGAGTAACGCAATCGTGCGTGAAAGCAAATCAAAATATGGGCGGCAATCGGAAATAGAGATCACGAGAAAGGGACGGGTAAAACAGGTGATGGGTTGCCCTGAGATGGCCTTGTAATTCAGTAACGAGAGTGGCTCATTGTTTACTTGCGGAGCGTGAGATTCGGGAAAAATGTGAGCTGCAGTTGCGCGGTTGTATTCGAGTGGCCGCTCGCCGAGAGCAGCGGAAAATACCAGTGCTCGTACTGCAACATGCCAGAAATACTCAGGTTGCGAGCGATCATGAACTGAGGACGAAGGAGAATGTCATCCAGGTGTCCGCCTTCCAGAAAATCTCGATCCACTTTTTGATAACGATAGCCAGCTTGCAAAGTCGAACGTGGTGAAAGCCAGTAGGTGAACCACCCCTGACCTCCGCGGCCGGCGCGGCCCATCCAACTCGCCAGAAGATTCTGATCATTGGTATAGCCGTCACGGTACCGGCGAAAATCCCAGTACACAAAACCGGGGGGAAATTCGCGCGTGTGGGGGGTCCCGATAATTTCAGCGCGGAAATCAATCTTATGAAGCTTCGGCAATTTCGGCATGAAGAGGCCAATGTTCATCGAAGGACGGCTTGAAGTCAGCGGCGTATATTCGTCCACCGCCAGAGAATCGCGATAGATGGTCAGCCAATTACGCAGTCCGGGAATGCGATAGCTGAAATCAAATTCGCTGATGCGCTTTCCGGGGTTAGTGGAGAACTGCGAGGTGTGTGAATAGAAGGTACGCAGAAAGTTGTGCCAGGTGAAAGGCAATCCGGGGCCGCCGAACATCGCTGTAAAGCCGGCTCCGAATTCGAGATTCTTTGTAGGCTTGAAGCTGATCTTCAGACCTTGAATGAACGGTTGCGGTTGAATGTCAGCCGGGCCGATCAGGTGGTCAACATCGTATTCGAACTGGTGTCCGTCGAGGCGGCCCAGGAAATACTGTGATCTCACGTCTCCGAGCAGCTTCGAAATCAATGGAATGTGATAGGGCGATACATTGTCGAGCTTGATGCCGAGAATGGGTTCAGCGTTATCGCTCAGGAGAAGCGGGTCGGTATCGGTGGTGCTCCACCACATGCTCTGCTTTCCCGCAGAAATCTGAAAATTATTGAACTGCAGCGCTACGGTGCTGTTGAGAAGATCGAAGCGGCTGATCGCCGATCGGCCGGCGGGTACGGCGAGCGTTGCATCGGCGGTTGCGATTGCCTGCTGGGTTGCGAGCGGATAGCCGGGAACAGAAGGCGCGGACTGGTATTCGCCCTGCAGGGCGAATGAAAGCGGTCCAGCTACGGCGTGGGCGGTAAATCCTGCGATGCTGTTAAAACCTTTTCCGTATGGACGCCCGTAATCATTCACCAGCGTCTGCGCAAAATGATACCCATCAGTCAAGGGCGTGCCCGCAATGTGGGTCGCTCGTGCATAAAAAGAATCCAAGCTGGCCCCGATGTTCGGTTCGCCTTCCATTCTTCCGAGTTCATCATGAAACTCTCGAGCCAATTCGCTATAGATCTTTGCATCTTCGCTGCCACTGGCTTCTTCTGAGCGAATCTCATCATCGGCTTCTTCCAGTAGACGAGCGCACTCCATGCGTGTCCACGGGCGAATACCGGCATACCCGGTTTTAATAAGACCCAGCGCCGCCAGCCGATCAAACATGGGGTACACCCAGCTGTCGGGCGGCACATAGGGCGAACTCATGTTCTTCGGATTCCTCGTCTTCGGCTCCTCGCTGGACTCGTCGAAATTGCCCCACGCGCCTCCTCCCAGTTCCGGATCGTGCCGCGCTCGATAAACCTCGTGCGCAAAGTACCAGCCCAAAGCCCCGCCGATCACGACGTCAGACGCAAAGTGCTGCTTTGAGGTGACTCGCGTAACCGTCACGGTGCTGGCAAGAGCGTAGGCTGCAAACTTGCTGAGTGGGCCCGGATATTCATGCGCAACTACGCCCGCGATCGCCCATGCCACGGCTGAATGCTGCGACGGAAATGACATATTGTTCCCCGATGGTGATCCGTCGAAAAGATCGCCCGCTCCCGTTCCTACGTACGGACGCTCGCGCTCGGTCGCGATCTTGAAAGCATACGTCGCGCCGGTTGCCCCAATCGCGGCCTCACCCGCAAGAAGTCCGGTTTCTCGCAGGTGATCGTTATGCGACAACTTTCCCAGGATGAACGCCCCTCCCCCTGCGGCAATCAGGGAATACGCGGAATAATCTGAAATCGTTAAGCCTCGATTGATCTGATCAGGGCGATTGGGGACCTGCTGCGATATCCAGCTGTCTGCAGTTACCAGCCCGGCAGTTCCAGCAGCGACGGGAATGATCCACTTTAAATCTTTTTTCCGGGCCCGCTTCGGCAAGGTCCAGAAATGCTTTTGATCTTCCGCGAGATGTTCGATAAATGGCGTGAACAACCGGTTCTGAGGATCAGCGCCCGGCGGCAATTCATAGCTGCCGGTTCGATTTGCAAGGTCATGATCAGGCCAGGAGTTAATCCTTGGAGCGTCAGGAACCGCTTGTGCGCTAAGCCTGCCGCCCGCGAGACCGATCACGAGAACGCAAATCGTCGTCAGATGCCGAATTCGCAGCGGCATGGCACTAGAAGCCGCGCGCCACCTGCACGGCGATGCCGACGGCCGACACGAGCTGCGCCACTTCGAGCGTCTCCCGCCATTTAAATCCGCCGCCGAACGCTTTTGTGGGAACCATAATCATGTCTCCGGGAAGCATGGTGGACTCCAGCGCACCTCCGCTGAACAGCCCCCTCGACCCGCCGGCAACCGTCCCGTCCGCGCGAATAATAAAAATATTCTTCTTGTCGCCGGCCGAGGTTGCCCCGCCGGCCTGATGCAGATACCAGCTTGCGCTCTTCCCTGCCCGGAACGAAATGGCAGTCTGGTTGTAAACCGCGCCCTGGACCATCACGAAGTTTGGCTTCTTCGGAATGTAAACGGAATCTCCGGCGCGAAGCAGAACGTCGCTGGGTGTATCCACCCAATCTTTCCGGCCGCTGATATGAATCACCATGCGTCCAACCGGCGGTGTGGTTTCGAGCTTTTGCACGGTGTCACGCCATTGCGCCACGGAAGCTTCGCGCGCTACGACATCGGTAATTCCGCCGCCACTTAACGACCCGCCTTCGTCTTTGGCTTGTGTGAGTAATTGCGCGCGGTTTTTCTCCGCCAGTTCGCGGATCTCGACACGTTCGAAAATGGCGCCGTATGGGTAAGCATCGGAGCGGAATCCTCCCGCACGCGCGATCACATCGCTAAGGTGTTCCCCTTCCTGAATGCCGTACGTGCCTGGATGTATTACTTCGCCGTCCACTGTGACGGTAGCCCCAATGTCCTTCCAACCAGCGATCTGCTTGATGGTGAGAACATCGCCGGGATGCAGCCGCATGTCGGTGTCCGGCTCACCACTAAGCGCTTCTCCAATCTTGATGGGAATGTGTTCCCCTTCAACACTTGTTCCTTGAGAGATCGAATAACGAGTCAGTTCCGCCACTTCGGTGTAAGCGGACCGCTTCAGTCCTCCCGCCAGTTTCACCAATTGCGCTGCGGTCATATTCGCGCCCAGCGGATACTTTCCCGGCCGCGGCACATCGCCTTGAACTTCCACCGTTACTGGTTCGATCCGCCGCACATCCTTGTGGACAAATACGCGGTCCTGCGGTTGCAGAAGTATGTTGTCCTTTGGATCTCCATTGATGGCTTTTCGCAGATCGGCATTCAGCACTTCGAGCTTGCCATTGGTAATTTTCCGGAACACCTGAACGTCATTTAACTCAGCGTCCGGAGTGGTATTTCCCGCCAGAAGAATTGCATCCCGCAAATACGTGGCGCCATTAGTAACGTGGTCGCCGGGATCACGGACTTCGCCGGTAATCGTGATGATTGGCGGATCCTCGAAATCAAATCGTCCAAAAATTCGCACTGTATCAAACGGTTTTAGAACCAGATTCTGGTTGTCGCCCTTGAACGCATCCTTCAAATTGAAGGCAATGATTTCCGGCTTGAGATCCGGTCCGCTCAAACGAATGATTTCGGCATGCTGTTCGTAGGGTTCAGGAAGAACGTCGCTGTAGCCGTGCACCAGGTCAGTCACCTTCATGCCGTCCCGATACGCGTATTTGCCTGGACGAAAGACGTGCCCATCCAAATAAACCGTCTTTTCAGAGAATGGCAGGATGGGCGAAATTTTAATCTTGTCTCCATCCTGAACTGCAAACTGATCGAGCGTTTGCACCACGCCCGCCTGATCATTGCTAATGGGCATATCCACACGGAGCATAGTCCGGCTTTGATGAGCCTCCACGCGATCCACGTCAATGTGCCGCAAGGTTCCGGAGGACAACACGCCGCCCGCCAATTCAAGCACCTGGCTTAGATTTGTTTCTCCCGCCAATTCGTAAATTCCCGGTCTGCGCACCATTCCCTCCAGCGTGACCTGTTTCCCGATGGTGGGAACCAGAATGGTGTCTCCGGATTCGAGCCGCTGCATTCCGGAATGCACTCCATGCAGCAGCAAATCGTAGAGGTCCACGTCCTCGACCAGCTGATTGCCGCGAAAATGCTTGACGATCCGCATGGACCCTCGCGAGGTCGGTCCACCCGCCTGGAAGAGCGCATTCAGCGGAGTGGAAAGGGAGCTGATATCGTACGCACCGGGGCGCTGCACGTCGCCGACGACGTAAACGCGAATCACGCGCAGACGATCGAGTGAGACATCGGCTTCCAAGGTTCGAAATTGGCTGCGCAGAGATGCCTGAACCATCTGCTGGACATCCCCGAGCGTATGTCCGGACACCTGAATGCTGCCAATTTCCGGCAGGCTCAACTTCCCTTCCCGGTCCACAACCCGATGCAATCTTTGCGAGACGCTGCCCCAAAGATCGATATTTAGTCCGTCGCCCGGGCCGAGCACGTAATCGGGGCCTGCGGGCAAATCCATTGGAAGTTGGTCGAAGTTGCCCGTACCGTTTTCAAAAATGTCGAGGCCAAAGCGTTTCAGGGTTATTGGCGTACGCGAATATTGAGTGTAGAGGTCATAAAGAGAAGGAACATCCGCGTAGGGATCCGCACGATGGAGCAATTGCGGGTGGTCGAAATCAGTTTGGGGCCGCGGATATCGACCCTGCTGCGGTGCACCGTAATTAGACTGAATGCTGGCCTGCTGCGAAGACTGCAAAGATCGCTGGTATGCCTCTTCCTGGGACTGCGGAGCAATCGGAGCACCGGATGATGAAGTTGTATTACCTCCCTTTCCCAGTAGCGCAGCCAGCTTATTGACATCTGGCTGACCGCCGGCGCTGCCAAGTTGGCCGCTTCCATATGCGCTTGCGAGTTGCTGGATCTGGTCCGGACTCAGCTGCTGCTGCCCACCTCCGGTTACGGCATCGAACGGTAACCCGGTCGAATCAGGGGTGCTGTCCGTGCCGCTGGCGCTCGCCTGAAGTAAGGCTCGCGTCTGATCGGTATTGAGTTGCCGGGGCGCGGACGGAGCCGGATTCTGTTGCTGCGGAAGGTTAGGTTGATACCCTGGAACGCCGCGCGACTGATTGTTGTTTGAGGGCGCCGAGCTGTACTGATCCTGCTGGTCCGGATTTTGGGCCAAGCCGCGTCCATACGGCTGCTGTTCATTTTCGGCTGCCAGGTTTTGCTGTTCCGCTATTCGTCGCGCTAGTTCCTCATTTGTGGGTTTGGCGCGAACATAACCGCGGTCCACAATTTGTTGCGTGATCTGCGCCCGTATTTCTTCATCGTCGCTGATCCGGCGAAAGATCGCCTCATCGGTCAACTCATCTGCAGCCAACACCCTGCCCTGTGCATAGGCATTGCGGACCAGCATCTTTTTTACTTCCAAGAACAACCCCGGTTCCTGCTCCAGCAGCAGGATGATTCTTTCCGCAGGAAGCGAAACCATGCGCTCGGCTTCTCTTTCCGCGCGCGAATCAGCCTGGTCGAGTGCGCGCGTTCGCGACGAATAATTGTCAGGCTCACTGCGATCATCCACACTGCGTTGCTGCGCGAACGAGCGCACGCTCCCTGCGATCAGACTGAGGAGCAGCACGCCGGTTAAAATCGCTCGAATCTTCATTCTTCCTGCCTCAAACTTTCCGCCTCTGATCGTCTATTCACAATCCGGCAGCGGCTGGCGCCTAGAGCACCGGCACGATATCGCCTTCATCTATCTCAACCGAAACTGAACGCATAATGGCGTCTATTGAGATAACAATGCGTGCGTTGGTCTTATAGCGGACCAATATCCCGCGCGCCCCAGCGAGAGGACCACCAACGACCTCTACCCGCCTTCCAACATTCAGATAGGGGTGATGTTCAGCATGAATTCCGCAGGCAAGAGCATTGCGAAGCGCCTCAATATCGCTTCCGACCAGTGAGGCGGGTTGGCCGTTGAAGGTCACGAATCTTGAAACGCCGGGAAGCTGGAGGACCCGCAACCTTTGCGAAACCGGCACGCGTACAAAAACGTAACCTGGAAAAAGAACCAGATCCAGTTCTTTGCGGCGGTCTTTCCATCGCCGTACAGACCGGTATAGCGGCAGAAAGTGTTCGATTCCGCGCTGCTCCAGTTGCTGAGCGACTTTCTTTTCATGGCGCGCGTGAGTGTACGCGGCGTACCAACCATCCACCACGGGCTGAGGAACAGCCGACTGATCGACCTTTAGAGCCAGAGTCACTGCTTGCCTACAGCTTCGCCCTCTCACTTACAGGGGATGTGAGTTGATCTTCGCCACACCGTACAGGCGGAACGTTGATTTATCCTCCACGAGTTCCGAACGGATGCACCCACCTCTGCGCAATGACCATGCGTATCCAGTAACTTCCGCTCGTGTCCCTCCGGCGAAAGCCAAAGAGAACAGTGGTAAGTTCCTAGTGATTCCAGTCAGGCAGAGAGATTGCAATCCTCTTTCGGAGCACCTGCAACGAAGTTTTGGATGGACAGGGGTGAAGCGGAGTTGCTTGGCAGGAACCCGCGATTCAGCAAAGTACATTCAAAATTGACGTGGAATTAACAAGCAGCAACTCACGTTGCTGGGGGGATCGATCAACCCTTGACACTGATTTTGGAGAAAGACAGAATTGCGGTGCCGGGTCGCGGACTTCCCATCCAGGTAGCGGGACGGAAGGTGGTAAAGATCAACATATTCTTGACCGGATGTGGCAGATCCTTGAGTTTGTCTGGATCGGACAAAATCCTATAGTCCTGTACTCGGCCATTGGCATCCACATAGGCTTCAATGACCAACGATTCCTCGTTAATCTCACCCATGCTCACGCCAAATCCGGTGGACTGCAATTCCGGATCGGTGGAGATCAGGAGCGGGATGTCATTCGTGGCCTTCACCGGGGTAATAAAACCCATCAATAATCCGAACACGATAATCGTGGCGAATATCCCTGCCGTTGCGGGAACCATGAAGGCGCGGACCGAATTTTCCAGGCGCAGGACGAAACTGCCCCAGATAGGTTGGCGCACACGCGCGGCTTCGCGCGAAATAGCCAAACGAATTTTCAAAGACATATCGTCGGGGGCTTTTGCGCGTCCGATCCTGTTCATTAAGGATTGCGTCTGCCGCAATGATTGGTATTCCTGACTGCAAGTTTCGCAGTCCTGAATATGCAGATCCAGCGCATACATCTGCGTTCCGGTGATGGCACCATCCAGATAAGCAGAAAGCAACGATTTGGCGTATGCGCAGGTCATGGCGTTACCTCGATCGACCGGCTGCGAATACTTTGGCCACTGGTTCGCTCGCCGGGCGTCTCGGCAACCAGCAGCCCGAACTGCGGGCCAGCCTCGCTCATGTATTCAGTCAGTATCTTTCGAAGCGCATCGCGGCCGCGTGTGATTCGCGATTTAACCGTACCTAGCGATACTTGTGTGATTTCCGCGATCTCTTCGTACGAGAGTTCTTCAATGTCGCGCAACACAATAGTCGTTCGATAGGGTTCCGGCACTTTGCGCAACTGCTGCTCGATGTGCATTCGCAGCTCATCGTCGACTGCATTTTCAAACGGCGACTTATGCTTGTCCACCATGGCCGCTTCGCAAGCGGAGAAACTCGAATGCTCACTGGAGCCGTTTTCCTGCGTCTCCATGCTGGATTCTTTTGATTTGTGACGGAACCACCAGCGTCGGCGGTTCGATGCCTCGTGAATGGCGATCCGGTAAATCCACGTCTTAAGGCTGGATCCTCCGTGGAACTGTTTCATCCCGCGGAACACTTTTAGAAAAACTTCCTGCGTCGTATCAGCAGCATCCGCGGGATCGGTAAGAATTCTGTAAACCAGGCTGTAAACCGGTTGGTGAAATTCACCTACCAGCCAGGCGTATGCGTCTTCGGATCCCGCCTTGAGTTCGGCGATGACACTCGATTCTTCTGTCCTGATGCCGATCGCGCTTGCGAAGTCACCCACGTTGGCTGCTCCCGCCATAATGCATGGCGTCAACCACATTATAGGTCTAACCGTACCGCTTCATTCGCTAGTTTTGTTAGACGCCTATGGGAACGGGAAAGTTCCCGCTCTTGCAACATACGTAGAAACAATTACTTAGCCGAACGGTCCGTTACTGGTTTGCAGTCGCGGCAGGAGGAGCCGGTTTAGCGGCTTTAGGCTTAGGGACAGCCTTCTTGCGAGGCGGCGCTTTCTTGGCGGGCTCAGTGTCGTCGACCACCGTTTTTTTCGGCGGGATTGCCGCCCGGGCATTTTGCAGCGCAACGCGCAACTCACCGATCTCAGCTTCCTTGGTGCTCGCCAGCTTTTCCATCCGGTCGGCAATGGCGTGCCGCGAATTATCCAAGGAATTCAAATCTTCGCTTAATGACCGGAACTCCTCCTTATTGCCGAACGCTCCGGCGGATTCAACCACGGAAGTGAGGACGTCATAGAGCGCGTCAAGATTACGATATGCCTTGAAAGTGATGGCCACATTCTCCGGCGCGTTCTGCAACTGCCCGAGAATACCCGGCAACGCATTCTGCAGATTACGCAAAATAGATTCGGTGTCGTTCTGGGTCTGACGCTTAGTGTTCGAGTCGGTCTTCCATTTTTCAATGCGCAAACGCGAGAGATCGTTCTGCGTACTTTGCGAAGCCTGGTTTAATGCGCCCAGTATCTGGTTAAATTCGGCCATCGAAGAATACGAAACCGGCGCGGATGGAGTTGTTGCTTGCGCGGAAGCCGAAACCGCGATCGTGATCGCAATGCCGACTATCGCAATTCGAGAGGTCAGGTTCATGTTCATGTCTTCGGTTTCAGAATACTCATTTTGACAGGTTTGGCAACTCGGCTTCCACTCTGCATTGTCCTTGTGTCGCGCTCACCGAATCATCATTGGCAAATTCATCAAAGCGACACAGGTTTGACTAACAAGTATTGCTGGGCGAGAATCAATGCAGCACTTCCCTCAAATGTGGGCCTGTGGCGCAGCTGGGAGCGCGCTTCCATGGCATGGAAGAGGTCGTCGGTTCGATCCCGACCAGGTCCACCATTAAATTCAATCTCTTTAGTAAATTATCATCTTGTGGAAGGCGTTCACGCCAAGTAAACATGCTTACGAAGTAATGACTGCGCTTGCGTAGAAAAAAAATTAAAAAGAGCAATCACTAAATCGCGTCACTTGGCTTGAAACGCTTCGGCCATCAACCCTTGTTCCGCTTTAGAGATGTTGAGTCGAGTTGCTTCTTCCTGCCATCGCCCGACTGCAGTTTGTACTTCCTTAACAAAGGCTTGCGCAACGTCCTTGCTCAATCCGTAATCCTTAGCAGAATCGATTGCAATCGCAAAGTCACAGGCGGTCTCCACTTCATTGATCGCCAGGGTCAATTCCTTACGGTCGATCGATGGGTTCATGTCATATGCCGGCGAGAGTCGAATGCCGGTTTCATCCACGAAGAACCCATGATTGCGAAGGTGATCGTCCGTGTTGTGGATAGAAATATTGAACAGCACGCGCCGGAACAGTTGTTTGCAATCCACCTTCGTATTTGACCCCCGCGATTGCAAGAGATCCACTAGTTCCAGATAGCTTGCTCCTTCCTCTCCGTCGATTCTCTGCGTGAGAGTCATGGCCGAAAGAAAAGCCAGGCGCCGACCGTTGGTGGTACGATCAAAGCGTTTTACCAGGAATGTTGTGTAGGCATTGTCCGCAAAACGCAGCACTCTGGCCTCAGGCACCGTTATGCCGGCGCGCAACGCCAGACGGTGTGCCACCAACTCCCACCCTCCCATGTCGCGCGTGTCTTTTCGGCTGGGGAACTTTGCAATGCACAGGTTTCCCGCTTCGTCCCGCACAGAGGCTTTTGGTCGTGCGCCACCGAGAGAACTACCCGGCGTAAATAGTTGCGTAAGCCATTTTTCGTATTCGGGGTTTTCTTCATCGTCGATGTGCTGCTCGAATTGCAGACTCGCTGCTTGTAGTTCGCAAAGTGATGTAAGCGGAGGCGCCGCAAATTCAGTATCGCTGTCGATGAAGGGCCCATCCGGAGCGGCTCGAAAACGTAAGGCGCCCAGACGAGTCTCGTCATGAACCCCTAAAAGATAATCCCACTCTGTCAGCGCGCGCGGTTTGCGTTTCTCGCCTCGAGCGCGCGCATTCTCACGACGCTGCATCAAGACTCGTCCCCATCGATCCGGGGAGGAGTCCAGGAAGATTCCGAAATTCTTGCGATTGGGAGCGGGGTATTGGTGGCCCACGGCCATGGCCAGATCGGGATCGAAGGCGAAAACCTCGGGCCGCTCCAGCCACGTACGGTCATACTCGAACGAGAAGATTTCGCCGGCGCCGCTCTGTTGACGATGAAACACACCAACAGCGACTGGCTGCGCATAGCGCTCCAGGTCGAGATAAACATGCACTTGTTCCAGACCAGCCATCACTGCATTTCCTTAGTTTTGTCGGAGACTCCTGGCCGGGCAGCCGAACGTTTAGGCGCTCTGCCCTTTGCAGTCAGACCAATGTCCTGCAACTGACGGCCAAGAGGATCATCAGCAGCCAGCTTGGATAAATCGTCTTCCAATCGCAAGACTTGCATGACGCGCGCATAGGTTCCGATCGCAACCGTAGAGTCGCCTCGTTCCACTCCAGCAAGAGTTTTTCTCGTAATGCCCGCACGCTGGGCCACCATTTCGGCTGAGTATTTTCGGCGTAATCGTGCCAGTTTTAGGTTCTCTCCTAAAGTCCAAAGAATACGAGAAATACGGGGTAGAAGGGACGGCGTGGTCTTTGCCATAATGGGTAATATAATACTCATAACACGTCAATTTTGCAACTTATATTACCCATTTATTGGAATACCGCTGCCGAAGATCACAGACTTTGCGGCATTATTGTCTTGGATACCGAACAACGGCCTCAGAGGACCCTGGCCACTTTCCTTCCACGAAGCCCTCACAAATCTGGATCGTCGTGGGATACGAATCTTAGGATGCCAGAAAGCGTGAGCGCCAGCTGAAAAGCTGGAAATCCCATCGTTCGATTCAAGAACTAATCGCCTCGGCCCAGCCCTGAGCGCTTGCCGGGAAGGTCGTCTCGATCCCGACCATGTCCAGCAACTCTTTACAAGTTTATGACGTTCATATTTTGCAAAATTAGCAACGCGAGAGACGTTGGGCGCTGGGCTTATAGTGTCGGCTGAACGTGGTGGGGTTTCGCGGTATTTCTCGCGGATTTGCTCATACCAACGACGACATTCAGTGCGCGGAAATGGCAAATTTCACCGTGATCTGCGTCTCCGTTGCTGCCGGCTGTCCCGCCTCGTAATGCGGCTTGAATCGCCATTGCTTAACGGCTTCACGCGCCGCGGCGAAAAGAATTTCCGGGCCGCTGATTGCCTGAATGTTCTGGATGTTTCCATCTTTGTCGATTCGGGCCAGTAACACCACCGCCCCTTCCACCGCCGATTGTTTAGCTAATACCGCTGTGTTTCCAGCCATTGGCGATGCGAGTTCGACAGTGCCGGACGAGATTCGGACCTGTTCGACCCCTCTTTGTGTCGGCACACTAGCAGCCGCATCAGAACCCGGAAACACTCTGGCATTCGCCGAAGAGCCCTGTAAATCAAGGCTAATGGCGTCGTCCCGGGTGGGAACTATCTGGTGGTGGCCGCCACCGGATATCACTTCCACCGCGAGAGGTGATCTGATTGCAGCTTGCATAATGCCCGGAGCCGGTGTCAATTCTGCATCGGATGAAGTTGGCACGGCGGCATCAGCGCGATGCTTCAAATTGATTCGTCGGGTTTTTGCTGAATTGCTATTTGCCGGTGATCCACCAGCCGCCTCAGACGTACTCACATTGGGTTCGTCCGGTGCGCCCGGCATAAGGCTTCGGAACCAGCTGTGGTACACGACAACCACGACAAGAGCCCCAAGCACGGCCACCGTGAAGAGTACGCGGAGGATACCTCTCTGTTTGGCATCGGTATCGAGAGCTGCTAAGTTGACTTGGGGTTGATAGCTTTGCTCGGTCATGTGTACTCTCCCTCGGCTTGGCCAGATGCCATCCTACTCCTGCCCGAGCCGCACCCGGCCTGCGCACTCATTGGAGATACAAGTACAAATGCTGCCTATCACATGGTCAATCCCACGAAAGGTGTATGCAGAACCTTGCGCTTAGATGGCTGCTTGCGGTCGGCGAAAGTTGGCCGTGGCCCCGCAAGATCTTCATTGCGTAAGTTTTTTTTGTGACGGTTCAGCAGAGTGTCTGTCAGTTCTTCGTTCGCGAATTTCGCAGCAGTTCCGCGCGATGTTCGCGCAAATCCTCACCACTCGATACCGCGGGATAGGGCCTGCTCCCCATAACCCCATCCCAGAGAACATGATTGAAAGCCAGCGGATCGACGCGGTCTTCAACTGAAAAATCCATGTCTTTGGTAGCTGCCGCCCAGTAGGCCGCATCGTGCGTGGGATGCAGGGCCTCACCGGTCGCATGCGGAATCGGGAGCTGCGTACCCGCGAGCATAGCTGACGGCACCGCCGTGTACGTCCAATCTCGTTGACGAGTGTCAAAAACATCCGCCATGGCAGTCGCGGAAGCGTCGTTCAAGTTCAAGCTCCCGATACCGAGAATTTCTTCCATCGTGCGCAACATGCTGATGGTTGTGTACGCAGTCGAGACGACCGCGTTATGTTTCACATATGGACCAATGACAAAAGCAGTGCTCCGGTGCGAATCAACGTGATCCCCTCCGTCCTGGGAATCGTCCTCGATCACGAAGATCAGCGTGCTGTCGCGATAACGGCTGTTCGCAACTTTCTCAGCAACCAGCCCGACGGCATAATCGTTGTCTGCCACTTGCGTTTCCGGAGTGTTCACTCCCAGGATGGCCTGACCAAAGTCGCCGGTATGATCGTGCATCAACCGCATCAGAGTGAGGTTTGGCAACCCGCCCTTCTTATACTTCGCCTCGAATTCGCGCTCCCATTCCTTAAAGCGGTAAAAGTCGGGAAACGCATTATCGAAGCCGCGAAAATAAATGTCTGTACGCTTCCGCAATGCAAGATTGGCGGGAAAGGCGACTTGCGTTTTGTTTGCCGAAGGATCGAGTAACAGGGGAATCTGGTACTTGGCATCCTCCGGCGGCAGGCTGTAACGCGCCAAATCAAGAAAGAAGCCATAATTACGAACGGTAAGGCCACGCCGCAGAACCCCGTTCCAGAGATATCCGGTGCCGTTCTCCCCCGCAGGGCTGTCAGGGGCATCAATATCAGCGGTTCCGGGCAGATCGTCGGGGTCAGCCGGAGTCAACGGATTTTCGGCCTGCCGCTCGGCTTGCGAAGCGATAGCAATATTGATTTCACGATTCGCACCTTCGGAATCGTAGCTGCCGCCGCGGCCGGCGTAGTTGACCCCGACTTGTTTTTCAATTGCATCGGGGGCGCGTCCCGACGTGGACCACGACCAGCCGTCATAACTGACCTCACTGGTGTCGTAGAAATTGTCGAGAGTAACGAAGTTGCGCGCGAGCCGGTGAAAATTGGGTGTAATTGCTTCCGGAAACTCGGTTAGCTGAGGGTCGCCGTTTCCGACTTCAAGATCACCGAGGACCTGATCGTAGGTTCGATTTTCTTTAATGATGTAAATAATGTGCTTAATATGGCTGCGTAGAAAGGCCAGCTTCGCAGCATCAGCCGCACTGATTCGGCTTTTAAAATTGTTATTCACTGCGACTTGTTGCGTGAGAGCTTGCAGCGCGCCGGAATTCGGCGTGGGAAAACTTTGAAGTCCAGCCTTTATGCGCTGGAGGTTGTACTGATTGCTCCCCTCGCATTGGGACTTGCGCTGTGGGTTCAGCCCCATGCAATTGTCCGGATTCGGGCCGGTGGGCGATTTTCCATTCGCCACGTACATGAACTTTCCGTCACCACTGAAGCTCACTGAATTCGGATACCAACCGGTGGGAATCAAGCCCACGACTTTGCTAAGTTTCGGCGCTGAACTCAGCTTAATGACCGCGATATCATTCATCCAGCCATTAGTGACATACAGAAATTTCTCGTCGCGCGATAACGTCAGACTATTGGTATCGTTGCCCTTGAATTTCGCCTTCCAATCGGGGAGAAGCCCGCTCGGGGCCGTAACCGGAATGTTATCGATAAAACGATTTGAGTTCGTGTCGATGACCGCAACCGAATCTGTATTGTCCTGGGCCGCATAAAGGAGCGATTGGCTTCGGTCCAGCACCATTCGGTTCGGCTGACCGGGCACACCAATTCGCGCGGTCATAGTGGGCTTGTCGGAAATATTGATCACGTCGATTTCGCGGTCGCGCACGCTGGAGACATACGCAACATCGTTGCCCTTGATCGCAACCCACAACGGATACTCACCACCCGGCACTCCCGTCAGCTTCGGATCTTCCTTGCCTGGGCGAAGGTCAAGTTCAGCGGCGACACTCCATCCCGAAGTTGATTTCGCCAAAATGCTGATTGAATCGTTATAGTTGTTCGCCACCACCAGCTTCGATCCGTCACTTGTGATCGCGATGCCTGCGGCCTGCGGCTTAACTCCATTCCCCACACCTTTTTCATTATGTCTGAGCGCTATCGGGCTGCCCGACTGCTCGGTCCACTTCTCGCTAGCGTCAAGCGAATATGCGTGCACGTTGTCATCCACGCCACCGCTCACATAAAAAGACCTTCCTGGCGGATCGAACGTTATTCCGCTGTATGTATTCGGCACCTGTATGACTTGCTTCTTAATCGGATGGCCTTGCGAGATGTCGTACACAAAAACGAACTGGGTTGAATCTGCCGGCAGTAACTCGCCTTTCTGCGAGTACACGAGGTTGTAGCCGCTGGTAAGTACCAGCATCGTTTTCCCGTCAGGGCTAACAACGCTCGTGACTGCCTGATTGGCGAGATAGCTCGGCTGATCAGCCAGATCCGGATTCAATGGTTCGAATTTTGTATCTGTGGGAGCATTGGGCGTGATGCGCTGTCCGCTGTTCGGAATCACCTGTCCGTGTCCCAGTGTTACCGCGATCAACAAAGCGCCAAATGCAGGCGCAAATAGGTCTTGGACGTTCCATCTCTTCATGGGAAATTTCTCGTCGCAGGTACAAGATTGTTACTGCACAGTTCGCAGACATTACGCCGACGAATGCGTTGTCCGATAAGTCTGCAGGCACCGCTTTGCTGTTTCCAATTCGCCGAACCGGCTGCCCTCCTGCTCCAGCAGATAGTACTCGACTCCGCCGCCATTTTCCGCGGCGGCGAAGATGCTTTTCCAATCGGCATTGCCCTCTCCGAACAGGACTTTGTATTCTTTCGCGGGATCTGATGACCAATCTTTCAGATGCAGCGAATGAATTCTTCCTGGGTTTGTTTTGATCCAGGCGACAGGATCTGAACCGGCCTCGATGCACGTTCCCACATCCAGCTGCAACATGACCGTCGGTTTGGTATTTTTGGCGAGAACTTCCATCGGACGCACACCCTCAATTGGTTTCCACTCCGCCTGGTGATTGTGATACCCAGGCTTGAGCCCCGACGATTCAAGCTTCCCAGCCGCGCTGTTCAGTTCATCGGCGATTTCCTTCCAACCATCCAGTCCGGGCTTCGGATCCGAGCTGGCCATTACAACGTACTTGCATCCGAGAACCGAGTTCATGTCAGCAGCTCGGTTGATGTTCTCCGGCTTGAAATTCTTTTCGTCATTGTGCGTCGAATAGCAACGAACCCCGAGATCGTCAATCAGCTTGCGCATCTGTTTGGTCTGCGCCTCGGTCCAGTCAAAATAAGGACCGTAGAATTCCACGCACTGGTAGCCCAGTCCGGCGACGGCACGCACCGTTCCTTCGGGATCTTGATTGAGCGCGTCCCGGACGGAATACAGCTCCAGTCCGATCGGGATATTGAATTGCGAGGCCCGAGCGCGCAGTGCCAAAGGTAAAGTTGCAGATAAAGCAAGGAAGGACCTTCGCGTGATTGACATCGGGACATCCTACTCCCGATGTCGGGAAATTTCACCGCCAGTAAAACCGGTGCGTCTGAAACTTGGAAGACTTGGCAGACTTGGCAGCGCAGGAAGGAAATTCTTAAAAGTGCGGAAAAAGTTAAAAGGGCCGTGACTTTGGTTATGCTCTAGCCGCCAGCTCCTGCGAGGGAGCCAACAGCGTGGATGCATGTACCGTCACGACCCTCGATGTAATTACTGCTTTCGCAGTTCCAAACCTCAACTGCTCCTCGCAGAGTCAGTCGATTTTTTCGGGTCTGGATGCCTTCCGGGTTGCCCCTTCTGGCCAATCACTCAGTCTACTTCGGACCGGCAACTTTTTAATTTCGCCAACCCTTTCGACCGTCGACGAAGCAAAGGTAACACGCAGAGGTGAAATGTCAACGCCCGCAAATTGTGCAACACACTTTTATTTTCGGTGGATTTCTCATTTCGTAAATTCCTGAAAGCATGCGGCAACATGAATCACGGATTAATTTAATCCTCCTTTTCCACATTCGCTCCACAGTACAATCGTTTCTCTTCTACAGTTACCTCCATCGTGTACCAACCAACCATCTTGACGGGCATGCGATTCTTAAGCATGTTGGTAGAAGTTGGGAGAAGTTAATGCTTGATTTGGTGGCTTACGTGGATGGTGGATCGCTGGGAAATCCTGGACCGGCTGGCGTGGGAGTCGTAATCGAAGGCTTGGAAAAAGGACGCATTACGGTCGGTAAATGGGTTGGGCGGCAGGACAATAACGTTGCCGAATATCTCGCCCTGCTTGAGGCCTTGCAGAGAGCGCACGAACTCAACGCCCGTAAGCTCCACGTTTATTCCGACTCTCAAGTGGTCGTTCGACAGATGATCGGCCAGTACAACTGCCGCAGCCCACGGCTTTATTCTCTGCACTGGCTCTGTCGGAAACTGGCCCATTCGCTGGAATTCTCCATCTCCCATATTCGCCGTGAATTTAATTCCGAAGCCAACGGCCTGGCCAGCGCCGCCGCCCGTTGCGGATTGATGTAGGAAGTCCTTTACGCCTTGCTTTTTGGCGCCCTGTGCTCGCAAAAGCTCGTGTTCAGGCATTCTTCTTTCAATCGCAGTCTCTCGACCGGCCGCCCGCCAACAATGTGTGACTCAACAATCTCTTCCACGTCGCCAGGCGTGACCCCGCCGTACCAGGCGGCCTCGGGATACACGACTACGTTGGGCCCGTGCTCGCACTGATCCAGGCACCCCGACTGATTCGCCCGCACTCTTCCCTTTAGCCCGCGCTCGGCTAGTTTCTGCTTGAACAACTTCTGCAATTCAGCCTTGCCTGTGGGATCGCAGCAGGGGCGCGGGCTGCCTGCGGGACGGGTGTTTCCGCAGACAAAAATATGATGTTCGAATTTCGGCATGGAAAATATGGTACAGGAGGGCATGGGGAGGGCGTAACGAGGGCAGAAGTTAAAAGTCAGAATGCGGAATTGACTTCGTCTGAATTCTACAGTTCGCTTACTTTTTACTTTTTACTTCTGCCTTCTAACTTCTGAATTCGTTCCTAGTCTCTTAGCGGCACCAGCAGTTTGTCTCCGCGGCAGAATGTGGCCACGCGCTCAATGTCTCCCTCGGTATTGGGCACCGTCATTACAGGGCCATAGCAGTACACGGCATGACCGGTGCGCGCAAAATACCACTTTCCGCCTTTGCGTTGGGCCGTTTGTGCCTGCTCAGCAAAATGAGGCTTGGGCCGGTAGCTTTGTGATGGCAGCGAGATTTGCGGAACCGGCAATGACGCCAACAACAGAATCGCAAGAGCCTTCATTCACCTACCCTCAATAAAAGCTGCCGGCCTGGTGTCCGGCCTTGCTAAATCGAGATCGACACTCGCCTCTGGTCCGATGGGTCGGTAATCTCGGCCGGAGGCCGGGAAAATGGGCTGCGCATTTTCCGCGAATGCCGGTCGGATTTGTCACCGCTCTTCGGCTTTACCTGGGATGACGGAGGCTGTGACGATGCATCTTCACTCAAAGGAACCTGGGACAACGGGGCCTGGGCTGACGGGATATTTGCTGATGGAACCTGGGCTACAGAATTCTGATCCTCTTCCTGCGGAGTGGCATCGTGCTTAGATCTCTTCGAACCCGGCTTGGTTTGAGCTGTGGGCTTGCCGTTCTGCCGGACCGCGGATTTCATTGCGACTTCGGCGACGTTGTCTTTGAATAACACGTGAATCAGATCACGCTGCGCGTCGATCATTCGGTCCTGCAGAACAATCAGCACAGTCAGCAACGCCCATGCGATCACGAACAGCGCGGAGAGGAGTGGAAGGAACGTTCTGCCTCGCTTTTCTCCCTCTGCTGTACCGACTTTCCGATTCATGTTTTGCTGACCTATCCTGACCATTCAGAATGACTTCCCGAACATCTCTTCAAAGCAGCTTCTGCACCAACAAAAGGGCAGGAGGTAAGTTGCTGATTTTGCGAAGCTTACCCACGCGCTAAGCAATTCTCAAACCGGTCCGAACTGCAAACCCCTGCACATTAAGGTAACCGGCATAGTTACCGGGGTAAGCTGAGATGCGTTCTGTGCCTCTTCCGGTTCAGTTCTGGCCTCAGAAAAGGTTTATTCAATCCATAAAAAACTGCGATTGGACATCATCAACGGCCGTCGATAGCGTGGGGTCATGTCTTCTTCTCTTCGAATCGATGACTTGCAAGTTGATGTTCTGCACGCCTCCGTTAGCCAGATTGCGGCGGCCGATGGATTTCATCAGGCGCTCGACCGGGTACTCGATTTTGCCGTCGATCTGGTCAAGTGTGATTCGTGTTTCATTTATGTTCTCGCCGACGAGGACCTCATTCTGCGCGCTTCGAAAAATCCTCATCAGGAGCTTCTTGATCGCCTGAAGTTGCGCATCGGCCAGGGCATCACTGGATGGGTCGCCGAGCATCGCGAACCGGTCGCCGTTTTTCGCGGAGCTTTCAAGGATCCCCGCTTCCGGCGCTTCAATGAATTGCCCGAAGACCGCTATGAGGCATTCCTTTCGGTTCCACTGTTTTCTCGGGGCAGGCTGGTAGGAGTCATGAACCTGCAGCACCGTGAACCTCACGTTTACACGACGCGCGACATTCGATTGCTTTCCACTATCGGATCTCTTGCTGGCGCCGAAATTGAATTGGCGCGACTGGAGTCCGAGAACTCCGATCTCTCACAGCAACTGGAAACACGAAAATTGGTTGAACGCGCCAAAGGAATTCTTCAGCGCGATCTCGGCCTGACTGAAGAACAGGCCTACCTCAGCATTCAACGGCAGAGCCGGCAGAAGCGTCGAAGCATGAAAGAAATCGCGGAAGCCATTGTGCTCAGCGAGGAAGTGCGAAGCAACTCGCGGCAGGACTAATTGTCGGAAATCTATTGCGTCCATGATGCGTAAGTGCGCACTTTGTACTTAGCGGACCGGGGATAATTCAGCCCCTTGCGATGCATCGAACCACGAGGTATACTTTCTCTTTCGTGGCGGGTCGTGACACCAATCCGAACTTCATGAATGGGGTTCCAGAACTCCTGATTTTGAGATTGCTTCGCAAGCAAGAGATGTATGGCTATCAGATTGTCGAATGCATTCGCGACCGGACGAATTCCGTCATCACCATTGGCGAAGGCGTCGTCTATCCCGTGTTGCACGGATTGGAACGCGATGGCGCTCTGAAATCTCGGCGAAAGAGGGTCAACGGCCGCAGCCGTATTTATTACTCGGTTACGCCTGAAGGACGAACGCGCCTGGCCGAATTGTCAGGATCGTGGAACAGTCTCGCGGCCGCAATCCGCAAGATGCTGAAAGGAGGGCAGCATGTCGGGGCCTTTTAGTGAACTGCGAGAGCGCTTGTTGGAGGCCGGGATTGCGCCGCGTTACGCGCGGCGTTATACACGCGAGCTTGGCGATCACTTGGCAGACCTCACGGCGGAAGAAGAAGGACGCGAGGGCCGCAGCCACGCAGAGGCGGAATCCATGGCGCTCCGCCGCCTTGGCAGCATCGATGATCTCGCTTCCGCGTTAATCGAGCGCCGCGAGTTTCAATCCTGGGCCGTCCGCGCTCCGTGGGCAATATTTGGCCTCGCTCCGATAGCGTTTTTGGCGGTCGCATGGTCGGTTGCTTTGCTTATCCTGTGGGCAGGTTGGAACATTTTCCTGCCTCAGGCAGACTCACCTTTTGCCACCAGTATCGGCCCAATCTATGGAATCGAGAACGCTTGTTTCCAGACTGGCAGGCTGATTTATTTTGGCGCACCCATTTTTGTCGGTTGGGTGATCGGAATGATGGCCGCCCGCCAAAGACTGAGAGCGGTGTGGCCCGTCTTCGGCACTTCCCTGGTCGCGCTGATTGCCAGTGCGGCTCAAGTCCATGCAAGCCGAACGAGAGTTGCTGACGGCATCGGGCACATAACGATGAGGTTTAGTTTCGGTTCATCGGTCCAGGATGTTTCAGGCAACTTGGCGCAAGCTTTTTTAGTTGTGTCGCTCGCCGTATTGCCTTATGCCGTGTGGAGATTGCGAAGGCCCAAACCTCTCTCCACATAACGACATTCTTCCGCCGACGCTCTGAAACTCATTACTTGCTGAACTCTGCCTTCCGGCTATAATGCCTAGTTTCGCGTGACAACCTTTTCGCCGGAGGTGGCATGGCATCGGTCGGGCAAGCCAGAGTTCAAGACGCACCGCTTCGGAGCGCGTTGCCGCAAATCATCCCTGTAGTCGTGGGCCTGGGAGGATTCGGACTTTACGCAACGCTGCGCGCTTTTCAAGGCGCGTTCTATCAGTGGGGACCTTATCTTTCCCCCTTTTACTCGCCATTGATTGATGTCCATCACCACTGGTGGCCGTTGTCACCGGCACTGCTGATTCTCGGCGGCCCGCTCAGTTTTCGCGTCACCTGCTACTACTATCGAAAGGCCTACTACCGGGCTTTCTTCCTGGATCCTCCCGGCTGCGCTGTTGCCGAAAATCCCAAGCGGCGATACTCCGGCGAAACGCGCTTCCCTTTTATTCTGCAGAATGCGCACCGCTATACGCTTTATCTGGCGATCGTGTTCATCGCATTTCTTTGGCATGATGCCGTTAAAGCCTTCTTCTTTCCCGAAGGGTTTGGCATGGGCGTCGGCACGCTGGTTCTGTTGGTTAACGTCACTCTGCTCACGCTCTATCTTTTTTCCTGCCACTCATTACGCCACATCGTCGGCGGCAAACTCGATTGTTTTTCCTGCTCGCGGTCCGGCATGGCTCGTCACAATGCCTGGCGCGGCGCTTCATTTTTGAATGAACACCACATGCTGTTCGCGTGGATCAGCCTCTGCTCAGTCGGTTTCGCCGACTTCTATGTGTACCTGGTTTCGTCAGGAGCAATACGGGACATCAGAATCTTGTGAATATGCCGGATAGAGACAAGTACGAAACTCATGAACACGACGTGCTGATCATCGGCGCCGGGGGCGCCGGACTGCGCGCGGCAATCGAAGGCCTCGCTCAGGGCGCGAGCGTGGGCGTGGTGTGCAAGTCGCTTTTGGGAAAAGCACACACCGTTATGGCCGAGGGCGGCATCGCGGCCTCCATGGGAAACGTGGACGCTGCTGACAACTGGCGCACGCATTTTCGCGACACCATGCGCGGCGGCAAGTTTCTGAACAACTGGCGAATGGCGCAGATCCATGCGCAGGAGGCGGCCGAGCGCGTGCGCGAATTGGAGCAATGGGGCGCGCTTTTTGACCGCACTGAAGATGGACGAATTTTGCAGCGCGCTTTCGGGGGTCACAGTTTCAAGCGCCTGTGTCACGTCGGCGACCGTACCGGACTGGAAATGATCCGCACGTTGCAGGATCGGGGCGTGCAGATGGGCTTCGATGTGTACATGGAGTGCACGGTCACACGCCTCTTGAAAGATGGTGACCGGATCGCGGGGGCATTCGCATACTGGAGGGAAAGCGGGCGATTTGTCATCTTCAAAGCCAAGTCGATCGTGTTGGCCACTGGCGGGATCGGAAAGATTTACCCCGTAACTTCAAATTCATGGGAGTACACAGGCGACGGGATGGCGCTCGCATATGAAGCCGGAGCCGATCTGCTCGACATGGAGTTCGTACAATTTCATCCGACCGGGATGGTCTGGCCTCCAGGAGTGCAAGGTTTGCTGGTGACCGAAGCGGTGCGCGGGGAAGGCGGCATTCTACGCAACAAGGGTGGCGAACGTTTCATGGAGAAGTACGATCCGAAGCGCATGGAACTTTCCACCCGCGACGTGGTAGCGCGCGCGATTTACACCGAAGTGAAAGAGGGCCGCGGCACCGAACACGGCGGCGCGTTTCTGGATATCTCGCACAAGCCCGCGGAATACGTTAAGCGCAAGCTGCCCAGCATGTATCACCAGTTTCTCGAGTTGGCTGATGTCGATATCACTAAGCAGCCGATGGAAGTTGGCCCCACCTGCCATTACATGATGGGGGGCGTGCGCGTGGGAGCAGAAGGGGGGGAAACGACTGTTCCCGGACTTTTTGCAGCGGGAGAAGCTGCGGCGGGACTGCACGGCGCGAATCGCCTCGGCGGTAATTCATTATCTGACCTTCTGGTTTTCGGCAGGCGAGCGGGCATGGCTGCTGCACAGCATGCAAAATTGGCTGCCGCGCCAACTGTCGATCCCGATCAGATTCAGCTGGCCGAACGCGAGATGCTGGGGCCGTTTTCGCGCAAAGACGGCGAAAACCCGTATGCGCTGCATGGCGAACTGCAGGAAACCATGCAGGACCTGGCCGGCATATTCCGGGACGAGCGCGATCTCTCGCAGGCACTGCTGGATATTCAAGAAATGAAGGAACGGGCTGGCCAACTCTCGATCTCCGGATCGCGCATGTTCAATCCGGGATGGCATCTTTGCCGCGACTTGAAATCAATGTTGACCATCGCTGAAGCGGTCACGCGTTCCGCGCTGGCCCGGCAGGAGAGTCGTGGCGCGCACAGCCGGCTTGATTATCCCAATTACGATCCTGTTTGGGAGAAACAAAACAATGTGATCTCGCGTCGTGGCGACGCAATGGAACTGCGCCAGGTGCCCACGATGAAGATGCCGGAGGATTTACAAGAGCTGGTCGCGGATGAAAAAGTGGTGGGAGCGTAACCCATGGCTGATGCGATACTCAGGATTTTTCGTGGCTCCCGGGACGGCGGAGCAACCGCCGACTACACCGTTCCGATCGCGCCGGGCATGGTGGTGCTGGATGCTATTCATCATGTACAGAAAACCCAGGCGCCGGACCTCGCGGTGCGCTGGAACTGCAAGGCCGGCAAGTGCGGGTCTTGTTCAGCCGAGGTTAACGGCCGTCCCCGCCTCACCTGCAAAACCCGCATGGATTCCCTCCCGCAAGATAAGCCGGTAACCATCATGCCGCTGAAGTCGTTCCCGGTGATTAAAGATCTGGTGACGGATGTTTCCTGGAATTACAAAGTGAACAAGAGCATTCCTCCATTCCAGCCAAGACCCGGAGTGGAATGGAAGATGTTCCAGGCAGATATCGACCGGGTGCAGGAGTTCCGCAAGTGCATCGAATGCTTCCTGTGCCAGAACGTTTGCCACGTTTTGCGAGAGCACGATAAAAAGGAACAGTTCGGTGGGCCGCGTTTCTTTGTCAGAGTAGCCGGACTCGAGATGCACCCGCTTGACGGCGTCTCACGCACTGAACTGCTCAAGGACCAGTTAGGGATCGGCCTGTGCAACATCACCAAATGCTGCACCGAGGTTTGCCCGGAAGAGATCCGGATCACCGATAACGCCATTATCCCGCTCAAGGAGCGGGTGGTGGATGATTTTTACGATCCGCTGCTGAAGATATTCCGCAAATTTACGGGATCGGGAAAGCAAAGTCCGCAGGCGCAGGCGGAATCCAAGCCCATTTCGTCATAGATTCAGGAGGGCAAATGCCGGAACTCAAGACCATCTCGATCGAGAGCGTGGACGGGGCGCTGGCCAAGGCCGAGTTGTACCGCTTTCTGAATGATCCGGAAGAAGCTGAGTCCATTTGTCATGACGTTCTGGCGGTGGCGCCGGCCCACCAGTTGGCGCTTCGTCTGCTCGGATTGGCGATCACTGACCAGTTCGCCGGCCGGCCCGCCGACCGGCATTCAGAGGCTGAGTCTGCATTCGAGCAGCTCACCGATGCGTATGAGCGCACTTACTATCGAGGCCTGCTGAATGAGCGGCGCGCGAAGTCACAATTACGCGCAGGGCGCCCGCCGCACACCTTGCTGGTTTTGTTGGAAGAAGCGATGCGGTGCTACGAAGAAGCTGAGAAGATTCGTCCGCCAGAGAACGATGAGGCCATCCTGCGCTGGAACCGGTGTGTCCGATTGATGCAGGCCCACCAGGCGGACTGGCAGCATGAAGTCGGAATTGAAATGGGCGAGTAGGGGCGTGGGGGAAAACCATGGCGCGAAGAGTTCCAAGAGAAAAAAATGGTAGATATCGGGCTGATGTGGGCCGATGAGTGAAACTACAAGCGCACTCATGATGGCCAACGCGTCCTAAAACTGACTGCCACTTGCGCCACCGGACGGAGCGGAAGTACTCTTCATCCATTCGGAATGCGGGCACGTCCCGCTCCGTTTCGCACAACCATTAGGCTCGCGCCTCGCATCCGTGTTGATAGAGAACAAAATAATTCATAAACTCTGCGCGCCAGCAAACAGCAGTTCAGTCGCGCAGTATGGAGGAGTACGCGATGAAAACTGTAAACAATGTGGCACTATTACTCGCAGCCGTCCTGTTGTTGCCATTGGCAATCCTGGCAAGTGACAATAACCAGCGCTCAGTGGATATTGCCGACCCGGTACAAGTTGGGAACGTGCACCTGAAGGCAGGAACGTACAAAGTCGAATGGAACCTCCCCGGTCCAAAGGTCGAGGTAAAGTTTTTACAACATGGAAAGGAAGTAGCAACCGCTCCGGCAACTGTAAAGACTCATGACAGGCAGATCTCGCAAGACGATTTTGAAACTCACAAGAATTCAGCGAACGTCAGCGTTCTTGACGAAATCGACTTCGCTCACGGCCACGACGCGCTGGTATTCACAAGTCATGCGACAGCAAGTTAAGCAGATCTGGGACCAGGGTTGCGTAAGCGGACTCACGGCAGTAGGTGGTCGCAAAAATAAAGCCCGCGAAGGCGGGCTTAGCTTTTCCAGGTTTTCCGGAGTAAAGGGCTAGGTAGCGATGCCGGCTGGCCCCGGCTGCGGCTGATGGGCAGCCGCGGTCGCAGCTGCAGCTTCATTGAGAATGCGATGGTGAATGGTAAACAGCGCCAGTTCCAGGCGATCTGAAACGCCGATCTTGTCGTACACGTTCCGCAGATAATTCTTGATCACCTGCTCGGTGGTCCCGAGTTGCGTGGCAATTTCCTTGTTCTTGTATCCCTGAACAATCAGAGCGACGATGCGCAGCTCTTTCGCCGTCAGCCGATCGCGCACGCGCAAACCGACCATATCGTTTTCAGTGAGCTCGCTGGGGACCGCGATGTCCTGAATCCAGTTTTCGCCGCGCGCAACTTTACGGACGCAATCCACTAGAGCCGAACTGGTCACATTTCGATAGACCACACCGTGCGCGCCCGCGCCCATATATTTTTGTGCGCTCTCGCCGGTGTCGGCCAGCACGACCACGCGCGTGCGGACTTTGTTTGCCGCCTGCAGCACCCCGGCAAAGTCGCCATGGAAACCGCCGGCCACGATCAGCACCGCGGCGCGGAATTTGTCGAGCGCCATCAGCATTTGTTCCGATGTCTGCGCCTGCGCCACAATGCGCATCTCGTCTTCTACCGCCAGAACTTTGGCGATGCCCGCGCGGAAAATTGCCTGGTTATCAGCCAGAATCAGTTTCAGCATCTGTTTTGCACCTCGCGCCTAACCCTGCCGCACAAAATCGTACGAATCAATCACACACGCTACTCCGTGCTCGTCGCCGCTGCCAGCATCTTTGCGGACAACGCGCCCCTTGCACTGAACCACCACATGCTCATTTCCCCCCGTCAGTTCAGGCGGCAGAGCAATTTCAAATTCAACGTTGGAGCCGATATCCAGCGCGGGATTGCCGCGAATGTACACACCGGCAGCGCTCATGTTTCCGGTAATGCCGCCCTGGTCCACGCCCTGAATCTTGATAGGCAGTTCCAGCGGAAATCTTTTTCCTGTTCTCGCTTCGGACACAAGCCCTCCTTACCTCTGGTTCAAGCCTCAAATACCAGTCTCTCAGCGCGCCCGGCGGTCTCAATTCCGCTACCGGTGCGCCATTAGCCGTTTCCTGGGAGCTCGATGACCTTAGGGCGTTATACCACGGATTTCGGGCGCGATAAAGCGTAGGTTACTGATTAGGCAATGCCGTGGCTGATAGCCAGCCCTCTGCTATCCTCGTCCCACAGAAAACCCATGCCCGGATTCAACGGATTACGCGTGCTTTCATTTGAAAGCCGGCGCGCCAAGGAAATCGCGCAACTGATCGTTAATAACGGCGGCGCGCCGATAGTTGCGCCTTCCACCCGCGAGATCCCCGAAGGTCTCAATGATTCCGAACAGCGATTAATCGGCGGCATTCTGGCTGAACAGTTCGACGCCTTGATTTTTATGACCGGCGTCGGAGCCCGCGCGCTCATCGCGGCCGCAGAAGCAGTGTCGCCGCGTCAGGAGTTTCTGGCCGCGCTTGCCAGAACGAAAATTGTCGTGCGTGGACCAAAACCCTCCGCTGTCATGCGCGAGTTTAATGTTCCGGTCGCGATCGCAGTTCCCGAGCCAAACACCTGGCGCGAGATCGTACAGGCGCTCGACGCAAATCGAGGCGCCATTCCACTTTCCGGACGTCGGGTTGCAGTGCAGGAGCACGGAGAGCCCAGCCCGGAACTGTACTCAGCCCTGCGCGAGCGCGGCGCTGATGTCTTTCCGGTACACGTTTATCGCTGGGCGCTGCCCGAGGACATTGGGCCATTGCAGGCCGCAGTCCGTGCGCTCGTCGCCGGCCAGGTTGATGTCGTGATGTTCACATCGTCCGTGCAGTTTGTGCATGCGGCCCGCATTGCGGAAGAACTCGGCCTTAAGTCGCAGTTTCTCTCCGCGCTGCGAAACACTTTCGTTGCCTCCATCGGCCCGACCACATCGGAGACGCTCCGTAAGCACGCTGTCAACGTGGACTTCGAGCCGTCTCATCCGAAGATGGGGTTCCTGGTGAAAGAAGCAGCAGAAAAATCTACTGAACTCGTTCAGGCGAAGACGCAGCCCCGTGGCGCCCAAAAATAAAGGGCGGA